>DAHXNK010000074.1 GCA_027365415.1 Acidobacteriaceae bacterium | reverse complement strand
GAGGGCTTTTATTTCCCTGGGAGCGTTTATTGGTTGGACGCGCAGTGTTTTTCAGGAGCCAGAGCGTGCCATGTCGTGTGGCGTATGCGATGCAAAAGCCGAATGAGCGATATTCTCGATACCATTGATTCGCCGAGTGATGTAAAGCGTCTCCCCCTTGCGGACTTGGAGCGGCTGGCTCAGGAGATTCGTGAGCGCATGATCCAGGCGCTTGCCCAAACGGGTGGGCATCTGGGGCCGAATCTTGGAGTCGTGGAACTGACGATTGCCATGCATGTTGCCTTCGACACCCCGAAGGATCATTTCGTTTTCGATGTCAGCCATCAGGCGTACATTCATAAATTGTTGACGGGACGACGGGAGCAATTTTCCACCATGCGCCAGCCCGGTGGACTGAATGGCTTTATGCTGCGCACGGAGAGTGAGCATGACTGCTACGGCGCGGGCCATGCGGGAACAGCGCTTTCTGCCGCGTTGGGCATGGCCGTGGCGCGGGATCTCTCCGGCGGCAAGGAGCATGTGGTTGCCCTGGCCGGGGATGCGGCATTTACCAACGGCATCTCCTACGAAGCGCTGAACAACATTGCCGCGCAGACCAAGCGACTCATCATCGTGCTCAATGACAACGAGTGGTCGATTGATCGCAACGTGGGCGCGATTGCCTCCTACTTTCATCGCATTGTTACCAATGAGCACTACTCGCACCTGCATGATCGCGCCGTGCGCCTGATTGAGAAGCTGGGGGGGAAAACGGCAGGCAACGTGGCCCGCAGAGCTGAAGAGGCCGCCAAGGGATTTCTCTGGCCGTCATTTCTGTTTGAGGAATTCGGCCTTACCTACTATGGCCCTATTGACGGACACGATCTTGGCCTGTTGATCGAAACCTTTCGCTTTCTCAAAACACAAGATCGGCCTGTAATTCTGCACGCATTGACGCAGAAGGGACGCGGCTTTCAACCTGCGCTCGACAAGCAGAAAAAATTCCACGGCCTGGGGCCATATCACCCGGAGACGGGCGAGACCAAATCCGCAGGGCAAAAGACCTATTCGGAAATCTTTGCAGAAACGATGGTCAAGCTGGCAGACGCGAATAATCGCGTGGTCGCCATCACCGCAGCCATGCCCAACGGTACTGCGCTCGATCTCTTCCGTCCGCATCATCCCAAGCGCTACTTCGACGTGGGCATTGCCGAGGAGCACGCCGTCATCTTCGCCGCTGGCATGGCCACCAAGGGATATAAGCCCTACTGCGCTATTTACTCTACATTTTTGCAGCGGGCCGTCGATCCGATCATCCACGATGTTTGCCTGCAAAATCTTCCGGTCGTCTTCTGCATGGATCGCGCTGGACTCTCCGGCGACGATGGCCCCACGCATCACGGACTCTTCGACATCAGCTATCTGCGCGGCGTTCCCAACATGATGCTGATGGCCCCCAAGGATGAGGACGAACTGGCCGATATGATGTACACCTCCATGCTGCATGAGGGGCCGAGCGCGATTCGTTATCCGCGTGGCGCTGGGCCGGGAGTGGCGGTCAAGAAAGCTCCCGTGGCATTGCCCATTGGCAAGGCGGAGGTTCTGCGTTCCGGCGATGATGTGGCGGTCTTTGGACTTGGTGCCATGTTGGAGGTGGCGACAGCGTTTGCCGATCAACTAGAGCGCGAGGGCTATTCGGTTACGCTGATCAATCCGCGCTTTGTGAAGCCGCTGGATGAAGGGATGATTGAGCAGGTAGCGCGCCGCGCCAGCGTCGTGGTCACGATGGAGGATCATGCGCGCATGGGCGGCTTTGGCAGCGCCGTCATGGAGTGCCTGCAACGTCTCCAGTTGCCAACTCCCGTGGTGTCGATCGGCTGGCCCGATCAGTTTATTGAGCATGGCAAGGTCGATCAGCTTCGCGCCAAGTACGGCCTCTCCGTCGCAGCAGCGCTGGAGCAGGCGCGCCCATTCCTGAAAAAAACTCCAGCCAAACGATTCGTGCTGCAACGGTAGAAAAACGCTAAAGAATCTCTGCCGGATGTCCCATCCTAGCCGCGTTCTTTGCGGCTAGGATGGGAGAGCAGGATGCTCCACGCGACCGTCAATACCCTGACCGCAGAGAAAAACTTGTCATCTCGACCGGAGTCCGCGTAGCGGACGCAGTGGAGGGAACTGCGTTTTCTATTCCGCAATATCGAAATTACCGTTTTCGATTATGTTGCGAACTTCCGACTCAGCACCCAAGGTTTCGACCCCACTCAAGCCAAAAACAGGCTTGAATGGGGCACCCGGCAAGAGAGGCTTTAACGTATTTTCTGGTCTTCGCTTGGCCCATTCCTCGATTGGTATGCGAAGATAAAAGCAGCAATGAATATGTCTTGGAATCGTCTCTTTGCGGCACGCTGTCTTTGCGGCATTTTTATGCTCGCCTACGTCGTATTGTTTGCTGGTGCTTCTGCCCAGGCCCAGACCGACGTCAATGTTGACATCTATGAGGCGTTCCCAACCTCGGCCAGCAAGCCTCCAGGGATGTCCGGCGGAGTCGTGGTTGATCCCGGCGTGAATCAGACGGCAGACCCATCGCTTGGCTTCCTAGTTGGAATGCGTCACATGTTCCATCCGCACTTTGGGTTGGAAGTCAATTTCGGCTACAACCGCGCCACGCAGCACTTCTCTGGCGCTCCCGATGCCACCGGCCCGATCTACTCCCACGCCAAATCCCTCATGTTTGATTATGTGGCCTCGTTGAAAACATACAAAGGGTTCAACATTTTTGTGTTGGGCGGCGGCGGGTTTGTCTCGTACAACATTTCCAGCTTCAGCTCCCTGCCTGCCATCCCGGAATATATGCCGACAGGCAGTTATGGCGTGGGGGCCGATTACAGGCCACGCGCATTTCCATCCTTCATGGGGCTGCGCTTGCAGTATCGCGCTCTGGTGGAACACGCTCCGGATTATCGGCTGACATATCTCTCGACCAACAATCTCATTAACATCTCGGAGCCGACGGTCGGAATCTATTTCAAGTTCTAACGAAGGTGGAGCCGGGGTTGGCCGCTCCACGGGCAAGTTTGCATCTCTATTGACTTTGGGTGGTCTGCGTGACAGGGAAAGCCGCCAGATCGACGCGGAAGACAGGCTCCCAGACGGCACGCCCGATCTGGCATCGTTCGCGCATCCTCGTCTTGATTGGAATGCTCAAGCTGCTGAAGGGCGCGCTCTTTGTCGCGCTCGGCTTTGGCCTGCTTAAGCTGCTGCATCGCAACCTCTATCAACTGGCGATGCGGTTGGTGGAAACGCTCCGCTTCGATCCCGGCAACGTCTTTGTGAATACATTGCTGGGAGAGCTGTCCCTGGTCGATGCCCACCGCTTGCGCCAGTTGAGTGTCTTCACCTTTGCCTACGCCGCTCTTGATTTCTTTGAGGGATCGGGATTAGTTCTGGAAAAAGCTTGGGCGGAGTACGTGACGCTGGTGCTGACCGCCGCATTTCTCCCCATTGAAGTTCTCAAGAGCCTCCACCACCCCACATGGTGGAAGCTGCTGCTAATTCTGGCCAACGCTCTCATCGTGCTGTATCTGGGGCGGCTGCTGTTCCAGAAAAATCATGTCTCGGCCAAGCGGTCGAAGCGATAGAGACTACCGATTTCTCCGCAGAATTAGCGCGGAAGACCCGGAATGGTTCCACCTAATAAACACAACCTGTAGTGCTTGGATGTAGAAGATACACATTTCTGCGCGGTTTTCGGGGTTGGATCGATAAAAATGTTGAAATAGTTCATTTTTCTGCTGGACAAGCCAGAGTTTTAGGATAAAGTAGTGGATGAAAGTGGTCGAAAGTGGTGGAGATGTGATGATCCACTCAGGATTCGACCTGGAAAGTGGAGTTTTCGGTTACAATCCGGCTCCTCGATAAGGAAGGCAATCATGTTCCGCGGCAATCACCCAACCCGGGTTGACGAAAAAGGACGGCTGAAGCTGCCCGTGGAATTCAAGCGCCAGATCGAGGAGAAGTACGGCACGCAGTTTTACATCACCAGCAAGGATGGTCGCGTGGCGGAGATTTATCCGCTCAAGGAGTGGGAAAAGATTGAGGAGAAATTGGCCGCGATTCCCAACTTCAACCCGGCCAAGAAAAAGTATCTGGATCGCGTGAACTATTACGGCCAGATGAGCGAGATGGACGTGCAGGGACGGGTGTTGATGCCGCAGATTTTGCGCGAGGCGGCAAAGATTTCCGGCGATGTGGTGATCTTCGGGATGATGACGTACCTCGAAGTCACCAATCACGACTCGTTCAAGCAGAATCTGGATGCCAGCCCGTTGAATGACGCG
Source organism: Acidobacteriaceae bacterium (assembly GCA_027365415.1). Classification (GTDB taxonomy): domain Bacteria; phylum Acidobacteriota; class Terriglobia; order Terriglobales; family Acidobacteriaceae; genus JAJZIJ01. The sequence goes on along the minus strand of DAHXNK010000074.1, from coordinate 3,828 downwards.
GATGCTGAATCGCTGGCGTCGTTTGGATTATGAGGGCGAGAGTTTGGATCGCCAGAGTTTGCAATCCCCCCAGGGGGTGTACATGCGGCAGCAACGTCATGTACCGGTTCTTTTAGAAGAAGCAATCCGATTCCTCGGAGTTTCGCCGGGCAGCACGATTGTGGATGCAACGCTCGGTTTGGGTGGGCACAGCGCAGCCATCGCCCGGTTGCTGGGGCCAGCAGGCCACCTGATCGCATTTGATCGCGATCCGGCGGCGATGGAGCAGGCAACCGTACGACTGGAGCAACTTCGCGCTGAACTGGCCGATGCCATGCCGCAGGTTACATTGCACGCGGCGGATTTTGGCAGCATCGTCCAGTATGTGTCGCCCGCCAGCGTAGACGGCATTTTGGCCGATGTTGGCGTCAGTTCGATGCAACTGGACACGGCGGAACGAGGATTTAGTTTTCAGGCAGATGGGCCGCTCGACATGCGGATGGATACGCGCAGCGGGCCAACTGCCGAACAAGTGGTAAATCAGGCGGGCGAAGAAGAACTCGCCAATCTGATTTACGAATTCGGAGAGGAAAGGAGGTCGCGGAGAATCGCCAGAGCCATTGTCCGGGCGCGGCCGCTATCGACGACGGCACAACTAGCCAAGGTCGTAGCAGCCGCAGCCCAGACGATGAAACACGAGCGGATTCATCCGGCGACACGGGTTTTTCAAGCCCTCCGAATTTATGTGAATCGGGAGTTGGAGCAGATTCAGTTCCTGCTCGATGCAGCGCCCACGCTGTTGAAGCCGGGAGGAAGGCTGGTTGTTATCAGCTTCCACTCCTTGGAAGACCGACTGGTGAAGGATGCCATGCGTGGAGGGGTAAAAGATGGAATCTGGCAGGTGCTGACGAAAAAGCCAGTCCAGGCCAGCGCGGCGGAGATAGAGCAAAATCCGCGAGCGCGCAGTGCCAAGCTACGGGCCGCAACGCGAGAGCCAGCAGGCAGCGCGGAAGGTCAAGATACAGCGGGCGGCGCTGGAAGGAAGAAGCAAAAGAGATTTTAAGTTCGGGCTGGGTTCGTCCCACCCCTTATCGGCGAACAATGTAGGTCAAATATCCCACCAGCGTAACGAGCCTGGCCCGATGTTGGAAGGGATGCCGGAAGAGGGAAGACGAAGAGAAGTCGTCTCAAAATTTTGGTTCTATGCAATGGCGCGCGACCTGTTTTTCGCGGCAGCCGACGGCAGAGTGATTTTGCCAGTCGAACATTCACAGCAGTCAATCAATAAGGAGAAAACACCATGCACTACATCATGAATCATATCGATACGCACGCGGAAGTTTGGGGTGCCGTCGTGTTTGGCATTCTGGCCATTGCATCGTGCGCCGCTTTGGCTGCGGCGTTCAACGGAATTCTGTAACCGATCACGCCGATTACGGAAGATCGCTGGCAGCAGCGGATTCTTCATCCGGCGTGATCGCAAGGCAACGCATCACATATCCGAGGACGTTATGGCAACAGCAAGCATCACAATGGAAACCTTTCGACCGGGACACACAGTGTGTGCGGAAGCGGCGATGACGCACAACCGCACGCAGTGGGATGCGGAAGCGCGTGTACGACGTGGGCCGACGCCAGAGGTTTTTTTCGAGAAGCGTCTGGACAACTCCCGACTGGTGAAAGCCGAAGATCCGCAGCGCAAACTGGACATGCGCAACTTCGCCGTCGCCGCTGTGGTTTTCTTTGCTTTATTGATGACCTATACCTTGCAGCATTTTCGATCCATTGAATTTGGCTATCAGGTAGAGGCGCAGAAGCAGCAATTGGTGCAGATGCAGGAACAAAATCGGCAACTCCGCCTGACGGAGGCGCGGCTGACGCAGCCGGAGCGCATGGATAAGCTGGCGCGCCAAATGGGAATGGATACACCGCAACCCGGACAATTTGTTGCTCCCAGCATGACGGAAGAAATACCGAGCAGCCCAATGTTGGCGCAGGTGGCCGAGCCAGCCACATCATCCAGCGTGGCATCCACAACCGCACTCGACATTCCGTAACGAGAGATTGGACTTGCTGGCGCTGCATGGCCAGCAGAGTATTACAGGCATGAACAGGAAGGCTCGACAACCGTTGATAGCACCCATCCCGCGTATGCGGTTTGTGCTATTGGCGGGCATCTTTCTGCTCTGGGTTGGCGCTATTGTGGCGCGTCTGGTCTGGTTGCAGGTCTTCTGCCACACAATTTACGTCGAGCGCGCCTCCCGTCAGCAGGAGCGTACTTTTCAGGTCGCGCCGCGCCGTGGCGTTCTCTATGATCGCAATTTGCAGGAGCTGGCGATGACCGTACTCGTCGATTCCATCTATGCGGTTCCCAGCGAAATCGAAGACAAAGAAGAAGCTGCGCGGCAACTGGCGAAGATTGTTCATATCGATGCCGGCGATTCCTTCACCAGCGCAAAGGCCATAGATGCTCGATTGGAGGATTCCCGCAACTTCGCCTGGATTGCTCGCAAGGTCGATTCCAGCGTGGCGACGCGCATCAGCAATCTTGGAATGAAGGGTATTTACACACAGCAAGAGTTCAAGCGCTTCTATCCCAACAACCAACTGGCATCGCAGGTGTTGGGCTATGTAAGCCTAGATGACAGCGGGCTGGGCGGCATCGAACATCGCTTTGACGCGGATTTGCACGGAGCGCCGGGACGCATGTTGACGGCTGTAGATGCGCGGCAACATAGCTTCAGCAGCGTGGAGCGCAATCCGCAGCCTGGTGAAAATCTTGTGCTCACGCTGGATGAGCACATTCAGTTCATTGCGGAAAAGGCGCTGGATGCGGCTATGCAGCGCACGCAATCCGTTGGCGGCACGGTGGTGGTGCAAGACCCGAACACGGGACAGATTCTCGCCCTCGCCATCCGCCCGGCATTCGATCCAAATGACATCCGCCATGTGCGTCCCTCCATGCTGCGCGACGATGCCGTCAGCGACATTTACGAGCCAGGTTCCGTGTTCAAGCTGGTGACGTACTCGGCGGCCATCAACGAACACCTGACCAACCCCGATGAAGTCATTGACGGCCAGAATGGAAGAATTGTTGTTGCCGGACGTTTGATTCATGACTGGCATCCCTTCGGCGCGATTACGGTAACGGAGGCGCTGGAACACTCCAGCGATGTTTGCGCCATCAAAGTTGGATTGCGTCTTGGGCCGCAGAAGTTCTACGACTACATCCGCGCCTATGGATTCGGCCAGCGCAGCGGTATCGAGCTTCCTGCGGAGACGCGGGGATTGTTGCGTCCGCCCAACCGCTGGCAACCCTCCAGCATTGGCTCTATCGCGATGGGGCAGGAGGTGGGCGTAACCCCGATTCAGGCGATTACCATGATCTCCACTATCGCCAACGGTGGCGTATACCTGCCGCCGCATATTGTGATGGAGCAAACGACGGAGGCCAAGGGCAGCCCGCAATTATTGCCCGCAGCCTTTCACCCGGAAGACAATGTTCCAGAGACGCTGCCGCCTGGCGCGCATCGCGTAGTTACCACGATGACGGCAGCCGAAATGCGCAAGATGATGCAGGATGTGGTGCTCTTTGGCACGGGAAAATTTGTAGGGCTGAATGGCTACAGCGCAGGGGGCAAGAGTGGCACCGCACAGAAGGTCGATCCTGGCACGCACACCTATTCCAAGACGGATTACATCGCCTCGTTTGGTGGTTTCGCGCCTGTGAATCAGCCAGCCATCAGCGTGCTGGTGGTGCTTGATTCTCCACGCGGCGGGCATCACGGCGGAGAGGTTGCTGGCCCGGTCTTTGGGCAAGTGGTGCAGCAGACGCTGGAATATCTGGAC
>DAHXNK010000073.1 GCA_027365415.1 Acidobacteriaceae bacterium | reverse complement strand
ATCCGATACATGCCAACATTGCGCTTACCGCCAAGGCTTCCCTTGCCTGGATCGCGGGTAATGACACATGGCAGTGTGAGGAAGCGGCCTCCATCGCCAGGCCAGCATTGCAGGATGGGAAAATCCAGCACGCTGAAATTCTCGCGCAGGATGACTTCTTTGCAGGGCGCGTCTTTGCTGGCGACAACCTTGGGGAAGAATTTTCCCATCTCGGCCAGCATGGGCAACATGCGAATCTTGTCCAGAAACCCATCCGGTGCACGGAGGTTCATCAACGCCTGAATTCTGCCGGAGATTTCATCCAGCGAATTCACATCGAGCGCTAGCCGCATTCGTCGCTCGCTGCCAAACTGGTTCATCAGCACCTGCGCGCCGGGATAGCCCTTGACCCGCTCAAACAACAGTGCTGGGCCGCCGGATTTTGACACGCGATCCGTAATCTCGGCGATCTCTAGGATCGGATCAACCTCCTGCTGGATGCGCTTCAATTCTCCGGCTTTTTCCAGTTTTTCGATCCACGCTCTTAGATCGTCATAGGCCACGTTGTATTCTCCCTCGTCCAACCTTGCTCCAAGGGACATTCTGATTCAGTTTCACGGCTATCCCTCAGGGGCTAAAGCCCGCTCTTGTTTTAGGTGCTTAGGACGGGCTGAAGCCCGTCCCTTCCAATTCCCTACAGCGCGTTTGCATTCTCCAAAGATTCCTCTTCCGTTTCCGACGATTCAGCCACCTTGCGCAGCGAGACATGCTCCATGCGCGCAAAGAACAGGCCAACAGGAATGACGCTCAAAAACGTTGACAGATAGAGAAGAATACCGCAGGCTGTAGCCGCCTCCGGCCCCACGCCGAGAATGCTAATCATGGCGTGGATCGTGGCCAGTTGTGAGCCACCGCCCACTACCGGAAGTTGCAGCACCGAGCCAAACATGCTGTACATCATCAAAATAATGGTCTGCGCCGGGAAAATGGCGGCCAGCGACGGCACGCGGAAAGCATGGACAACTTCCACGTAGGCCAGCGCAATCAACCCCCAAGTGGCGAAGGACCAAAACAGCGCCAGCAGCAGATCGCCAACACTACGAATGGTATCCAGCCCGTGACTGAAGGCCAGAACTTTTTCCTGTACATGATGCCCTGCGGTCTTGGATATCCAGCCAAATATTCTCCCAAAGATCGCCGCCACGCGCTCCCCGGAGACGCGCGCGGCAACAGCGAGTCCGCCAAGCAGGCACGCCGCCAGCATAGCCAGATATCCCGCATGACGGAAGTCCTGGCTGTAGGGCAATGCGCGAACGGAATGACTAAAGGTAAGCGTAAAGGCAATGATGGTCGCCGCTGCCAGCAGATCGAAGACGCGCTCGACAGCATAAACGGCAATCTGTGAGGTAAAGCTGATCTGCTGCCGCCGCGCAATCAGATAGGGCCGAACAAACTCCCCCAAGCGCCCTAGAATGGCCACGGCGGTAAAGCCAATAAACTGCGATGGAATCAGCGCTGCGGGAGTCGCTGGTTTTGTGGGTCGAAGAAAGATGCTCCAGCGAAAGGCGCGTGTAATGTAGGCTGCGTAGATCAACGCAATGGCGATGCCAATGCGCGACCAGAGAATGGAGCCAAAGACGCGGGCCAGAATCGACCATTGAAAACTGCGGAACATGCGAAATTGCAGATAGCCCAGCAGCACCAGAATCAGCAGCACTGCCGCCATCAGAAGCCATCGTTTTACTTTCATGCAGGAAGGAACTCTCTGACTCGTTGCCCTTACTCGGTTCCTGAATCATTTCGGGGACGGGCAACGTGGGAAGGCGCATGGGCGGCGGCCATCTGCGGATGCAATGGCGCATGGGCAAGCTGCCGCTTGCGCTGGTTAAAATCATGGATCACGCGCGCCACATAATGTCGCGTCTCCGCATAGGGCGGAATGCCGTGATACCGATCGACCGCCCCCGGCCCCGCGTTGTAGGCCGCCAACGCCAGCATGGGATTGTCATGGTAGCGCGTCAGCAGAAGGTCAAGATATGCCGTGCCTCCGGCAACATTTTGTTCGGGAGAAAAGCTGTCCTGCACGCCCAATCTGGAGGCTGTTTCGGGCATCAACTGCATCAGGCCCTGCGCGCCTGTACGGGAAACTGCGCGTGGATTGCCGTTGCTCTCTGCGTGAATCACGCTGGCCAGCAGATCGGCGTCAATGTGATGCGCGGCAGATGCCTGACTCAGCAACGCAGGGAGATCGACAGGTTGCGCGGGTGCAGATTTCGCTTGTGCCGTTGCATCCAAAACCGCAGGCGTTATTGTTGGGCTGGAGATTTTCGCATCGGGCATCGCTTCGGAGATTTCCACCTGGCGCACAATATCGCTGGGAAAAACATCCACATAGCTATCCTCATTGCGCGTCAGAAAAAGCCGTATCTCGCCGTTGACCGGACGCTGATGGTCGCAGACAACATCAAATCCGGAGCGCAGCGTAACGCGCTCTGCCGCCGAAGCGGAAATCACACACACTCCGACCACCATTAGAATCGCGAGGCCGCGTTGGAGAAAAGGCTGCATTCCGTTGCAAAAATCTCTGTGGTCAATCTACCACGAAAACGGGCTTGGCTCGGCGTGAAAAAGTCCCGTCCAGCGCGGCTTCGATGACTTGCGCAGCGCCATCTTCTTCATTGCTGGCTGCAATTCGCCAACCGTTCGCTGCTGCCAGCGCGTGCATCTCCGCCGCAGCATTGGACATTACTGTGGGATACCCGCTCCAGGTCAGCATGTCCGCGTCATTCATGTTGTCTCCCAACGCCAACACTTGCGTGGAGGAAATCCCCTGCGCCGCCGCCACACGCGCCAGCGCTCGGCCTTTGGAACACGCCGCAGACAGCAGATCAACAATACAGAGATCGCGTATCGCATACTCGGTGCGGTGAATCGAAATGGCGGCGCGCAGCTCTCGCGCCTCTGGCGCATCGGCATCCAGCACGGCGAGGGCCGTCGTCATTCGCTCCAGCGTGCCGCAGAGCATCCCCTGCACGGGAGCCTCACCCTCCGCAAACGCCGCTTCCAGTGGCGTTACCGTGGCAATCTCATGCACATTCGACTCCACCCATTTCGCAATGCTGCGATGCAGTGTGGTCAGGCGTTCCACCACCATCGCGCCGGGGCCAATGCGGTCAAAGGTAAAGAGCATGGCATCGCGAAACTCCGCTAGATGGCCGCACAATTGCCGCGCTATTTCGACAGGCATCCGATGGCGCTCGATCAACGCCCCCTCCATCGTGCGCGTGACCGCGCCGTTGGAGGTAATCAGCACAGTGTCGGCGCGCAAACCTGCGCCCGCCAGCACCTGTGCGGTAAAGCTCTGGCGACGCCCGGTGGCAAAGACCAGAAACATGCCTGCCCGCTCGGCGGCGCGTAACGCAGCCACGGTTCGCGCGCTCAACTGGCCGTTGGGAGCAAGCAAGGTGCCATCCAGGTCGGCGGCGATCAGACGGATCGGATCGGACATACTTCCAGTCTAAGCCGGAACGTACTAGGCTGAAGAGGTGGCCGCAATCTTCCACTCAGAAATACATCCATGATCGGACGCCTCTACAAGATCGACCCGCTGCTGACGCGCTTTGATGCCGTCGTCTCCGATATTCAGGAGTTTTCCCACGCCAACGGCCAAACGCTCTGGCGCATGGCGCTGAATCGCACAGCCTTTGCTCCCACCCGCGCCGCGCAGCCGGGCGAGGCTCCTTTGACAAGAGGCCGCCTCATCGCCACAGCGCGCAGCGGCGCGGAGCTAACCGCAGAGATCGTCCATGTTGAAGAAGATGCCACCGGACAAATCTGGCATCACACCGCCAAACCCTTGCAAGTGGGGACAGCGGTTCGCGGCGAGGTCGATACGCTAAGCCCCCGCGCATAAATCCATTGGTAGTGTGTCAATTTGAAAGACCATCCCTACAGGGGCTGAAGCCCAAAGAGATTTTGTAGGAATACCGGACGGGCTGAAGCCCGTCCCCTTCAAGTGAAGGCATCTCTGCACAAGTCAGCGTTTTGAAGGGGCGGGACTTTAGTCCCGCCGTAAGTACCTGCAATGAGAGTGGGCTTTAGCCCCTGAGGGACAGCCGTGAGAGCGTCCCAAGCAGAAAAAATATCCCGCGCTGGAAAACTTCCGGCATTCCATCCCGATACACTGAAGAGGAATCTATGCGACTTCTCACTCTGTTCACGCTCGCGACCTCCCTGCTGGCTGCCTCTTTGGCCTGCGCGCAAAATCTACAACTCCTCGCCAGCAACAGCAGCACGATGGAAGCTGTTGTTCCGTCCTCGACCGTCAACCTGCCGCCGTCAAGCACATCGACTCCCGCTCTCACGCCCACGCTTACCCCTACAGCCGCACCGCAAAACGCGCAGGTCATCTGCGGCATCACGCATCTGGTGCGCTGCGTTGAGGATCTCGGCGAAGACGATAAAGGCATCTTCACCAGCCCGCTGCATGTAAAAGCAACCGATGCTTACTGGCTGGCTCCAATGGGCGCGGCCACAGGGCTGGCCCTTGCCTACGATGCCGATGCGCAACAGCTTCTTGGTGTCGATCCGGGCCGCATCAACACAGCAAACAACATCTCGACCATGGGAGAGTTCTGGGTGACGGGCGGTGAGAGCGCAAGCATTTACTTTGTCGGCCTAGCGTGGAAAAACCCCAAGTTGGCCGAGACGGGCCGTCTGGCAGCGGAGACCATCATTGATTCCGGCACGGTCGCGCTGGGCCTGAAGCTGGCGACCAATCGCCAGCGTCCCTACAACGGAACGGGAAATGGGCCTTTCTGGACTAACCCTCGGTCTGGCTGGACGTGGGACTCTTCTTTTCCCTCCGGCCATGCCACGGCCAGCATGTCCATTGCGCGCGTGGTCGCAGGGGAGTATCCCCACTGGTATGTTGTTGCGCCCGCCTACGCCTTTGCGGAAACCGTCAGTATCTGCCGGGTGCTTGGCCGGGATCACTTCCCCTCGGATGTTCTGGTCGGCCAGACCATCGGCTTTCTTACTGGCAGCTATGTGCTGAACCATCGCGCCTTGTATCGCCCCGGCAAGAAGGGCGCGTTGGCGCGCATGATGAACAACGTCACGCCCGTCGTGGATCCCTCCACGCAGACAATGGGCGCAGTGATCTCCATTCCCGTGGGGCGGCAGTAGCGGGATAACACCTTGGGAAACTCTGATCAAGTTCCACTGCTGTCCCTCTCAGGGGCTAAAGCCCCGCTCTCATTTCAGGTACTTACGGCGGGACTAAAGTCCCGCCCCTTCAAGACGCTGACTTGTTCAGAGCTTCCTTAGATCTTTCCTCCCACACGCGCTGCGGCGAGGATGGGGCACACGATGAAGAATCCAGAGAACAATGGCACTCAACTCTCAGCCGACATTTTCTGGATTCTTCACTCCGCTGCGCTTCGCTCAGAATGACATTTCTATGAAGAGATGCTGCAAATTACCACGGGAATGTCATCCCTGCCGTAGCCCGCGCAGCGCGGGATAGATTCTTCTATACACCGCGTAGCCCTGCTCATACACAGCGCGCGCGGTGGCTTGCGGCTCCCGATGCTCGGCCACATGAAGAGCCATCTCGCAGGCCGCATCGACATCCTTCCATGCGCCAACGCCCACGCCTGCCAGCAGCGCTGCGCCAAACGCTCCGCCCTCCTCGGCAGTCAGAATCTCCACGGGATGGCCGTAGATATCGGCCTGCATCTGCCGCCAGAGCGCGCTGCGCGCGCCACCACCGCCCAGCCGCACTCGGCCATGCGCGGGAATTCCCAACTCCGCAAAGAGCGTAAACGTATCGCGCAGGCTGTAGGTCACGCCCTCCAGCACAGCCCGCGTCAGATGCTCCTGTCCATGCGCCGCCGTCAGGCCAACAAAGGCCGCGCGTGCCTCTGGATCGAGGTGCGGCGTGCGCTCACCCATTAGATACGGTGCCCAGAAAAGTCCCTCGCTGCCTGCCGGAACCTGCGCTGCAAGCTGGCTGAGTGCATCATACGAAGTGCCGGGACGGAACGTGTCGCGATACCAGCGCAACGACAGCCCTGCCGCCTGCGTCACGCCCATCACATGCCAGCGGCCCGGCACGGCGTGGCAGAAGGTATGCAGTCGTCCGGCTGGATCATGCACAGGACGATCCGTCGCGGCAAAGACCACGCCAGAGGTGCCAATGGTCACGCTGACCGCTCCAGGCTTCAAAATCCCCATGCCCACGGCTCCCGCGCCTTGATCGCCCGCGCCAGCCACAATCGGCGTGCCTGCCAGCAGCCCGGTTCGCGCCGCTGCCTCCGCGCTGATCTTGGCGCAGATTTCTGCGGATTCAAACAACTCCGGTAGCCAGGTTAGCGGAACTCCTGCCGCCTGCGCGACCTCCTTCGACCAGCGGCGATGCGCCACATCCAGCAACAGCGTGCCAGAAGCCTCCTGCACATCCATCGCGTAGGTTCCGCTCAAACAAAAGCGCACATAATCCTTGGGACAGAGCAGATGCGCCACGCGGTCAAATATCTCCGGCTCGGTATCGCGCACCCACAGCAGCTTGGGAAGAGTAAAGTTTGGCAGCGCGGGATTGCAGGTCAACTCCATCAACCGCGCGCGACCCAATGTTCGATGCAGCCAGTCGCATTGCGGCGCGCTGCGCGTATCGCACCAGATCAGCGCGGGCCGCAGCACTGCGCCCGCTGCATCCAGTAGAACCGCGCCGTGCATCTGCCCGGTCAATCCCACGCAGGCAATCGCGCTGGCTGGCTGGCCGCTGGCCGCGAGTACGGCGCGAATGGATTCCTGCGCGGCGCGGCTCCAGTCGGCAGGGTCTTGCTCCGCCCAGCCATCGGAGGTGGCGCGAAAGGGCGCATGTTCGCTGGCTGCGGAGGCAATCACCCTCCCGGTTGTATCCACCAGGACTGCGCGCGTGCCGCCTGTGCCGATATCTATTCCAAGAAAGAACATGCTATTTCCCCTATCCAGAAATATCCTGTACTGAATCCACTGTAGAGCAGATTGGCAGATATTGATATTGCAAGTCAGCGGAACTCTTTTTCCTCCTCCCATGCCAACAGGGAAAATGCTCTAGGATGATGCAATAGGAAGAAGATTCACCCTCCATGCGTTTTGAACTCTTTATCGCCCGTCGTTATCTCCGCGCCAAGCGTCGGCAGGCGGTCGTCAGCATTATTACCGGAATCTCCGTTCTCGGCGTGGCTGCGGGCGTGGCCGCGCTCATTCTCGCCCTAGCCATCACGAATGGAATGCGCCGCGACCTGCAAGATCGACTGCTCGGCTCCACCGCGCATGTGGAGTTGATGCGCGTGGCCAGCGACGGCATCGACCACTGGCGCAGTCTGACCGAACGCCTGCGACACCTCCCGCACGTCACCGCCGCTGCGCCAGGACTCTACGGGCAGGTACTCATTTCGCGTGGCGCTCGCTCCGGCGGTGCGCTCGTCAAGGGCATCCTTCCCGATCAAGAACGCACCGTCAGCGACCTACTGCAATCTGTGAACGACGGCAGCGCAACGGCGCTCACTCCCGTTTCCAGCAGCGATGCAACTGCTCCCATCACCGCAATGCCGCCCGTCGTCATTGGCTCCGACCTTGCGGATTCCATCGGTGCCAACGTGGGCGATGCCGTGCTGGTCACCAGCCCGCAAGGCGAGTTAACTCCCTTTGGACTGGTGCCAAAATACGAACGCTTTCAAGTTGTCGGTATCTTCCACTCTGGCTTCTATCAGTACGATTCTTCCTACGCGCTGGCGCGTCTGGCCGACGTGCAGCGTCTCTTTGGCGAGCCAGATTTGGTCTCCGTCATCAGCTTCAAAGTAGACGATCTCTACCACGCCGACCGCATCGGACGCAGCATTGAAGCTGCCGCTGGCAAGGGATTTCTAACCACCAACTGGATGGAGCAGAATCGCGAACTCTTCCGCGCCCTGCGCTTGGAGCAGATGGTCACCTTCATTGTGATTGGTCTGATTGTCTGCGTGGCCGCGTTGAATATTCTGATCGCGCTCACCATGATGGTGATGGAGAAAACCCGCGACATCGCTGTGCTTATGTCCTTCGGCGTGCGCGCCGATCAGGTGCGGCGCATCTTTCTCTATCAGGGGATGCTCATCAGCGTGCTTGGAACCGCGCTGGGCCTCGTTGTCGGCTACTCGCTGGCCTGGGCAGGCGGGCATTATCGCTTTATCCACCTCTCGGCGGAGGTCTACTCCATCGACTATCTGCCCTTTGCCCCGCGCTGGATTGATGGCGTGATCGTCTCTGCCGTCTCG
>DAHXNK010000072.1 GCA_027365415.1 Acidobacteriaceae bacterium | reverse complement strand
AAAAAAGCTGAAACCCGCATCAAGCGGATTCAACAGTTTGTTCAGATGCTGGAGCGAAACGAAAAACTGCGCCCATAGTCAGCCTAAAATCGTCTTCGCTCCTTGTCCATTGCTGGGCCTTTACAAATCGATCACTTTCTGTTCAACCAACTTCTTCGCCTTCGCGATAAACTCCTCCAGCGGCATGGAGCCTTCGTCGCCTTTGCCTCGGGTGCGGACGCTTACGGCGTTGGCGGCGGCTTCCTTGTCGCCCATGACCAGCAGGTAGGGGATTTTCTGCATGGTCAGGTCGCGGATTTTTGCGTTCATCTTTTCGTTGCGGTCGTCGAGTTGTACTCGCAGGCCAGCTATTTGTAACTGTGACTGTACTGTTTTCGCATAATCGATGTGTTTTTCGCTGATCGGCACCAATCCTACCTGTACCGGCGCTAGCCACAAGGGGAATGCTCCGGCGTAATGCTCAATGAGCACGCCGAAGAAGCGCTCTACCGAACCGAACAATGCCCGATGCACCATCACTGGCTGATGGCGCTCGCCGTCTTCGCCGACGTATTCGAGATCGAAGCGGGCGGGAAGGTTGAAGTCGAACTGCACGGTCGAAAGCTGCCATAGACGGCCCAGCGCGTCGACGAGTTTGATGTCGATCTTGGGGCCGTAGAACGCGGCTTCGCCAGGAATGATCCGGAACGGAATGCGTTTGCGTTCGAGCGCATGTTCCAGCGAATGGATCGCAAGCGACCATTTTTCATCTGTACCGGCGTAGCTCTGGCGGTCCTTCGGGTCCCATGTGGAAAGTTCGACCTTAAATTCTGCGAAGCCGAAGGTCTTCAGCACAGCTTCCGCGAAGTCGATGCAGGCAACGACTTCGTCTTCAATCTGTTCAGGTGTGCAGAAGATGTGCGCGTCGTCTTGAGTAAAGCCGCGCACGCGCAGCAGGCCATGCATGGTCCCGCTGCGTTCGTAGCGATAGACGTTCCCCAACTCGGCAAGACGCACGGGCAGGTCGCGATAGCTTTTCGGCGTGTTTTTGTAGATGAGGATGTGGCCGGGGCAGTTCATCGGCTTCAGGCGATAGTCCGCGTCGTCCAGCTCCATCGGCGGGTACATATTTTGCGCGTAGAAGCCCTCATGCCCGCTGGTCTTCCATAGCTCTTTGCGCATGATATGCGGGGTGAAAACCAAATCGTAACCGCGACGGATACATTCTTCGCGCATCCAGTCTTCCATGGCTTTGCGGATGATACCGCCCTTGGGATGCCAGAAGATGAGGCCGGCTCCGGCAATCTCCTGGATGGAAAAAAGATCTAGCTGTTTGCCGAGCACGCGATGGTCGCGGCGCTGCGCTTCTTCCAGTCGCGCGAAGTGCTCGTCCATCTCCTTCTTATTGAAAAATGCTGTCCCGTAAAGGCGCTGGAGTTGCGGATTTTTCTCATCGCCGAGCCAGTAGGCACCGGCTAGACTCAACACTTTGAAGGCCTTGACGCGGCTGGTGGATGGTTCGTGCGGGCCACGGCAAAAATCGACAAACGCGCCGTTGCGATAGAGCGAAATCTTTTCGCCGGGCTGCGTAAAGCGCTCGATGAAGTGCATCTTCATAAAGTCGTTTTCAGCCTTGAAGCGGGCAAGCCCTTCCTCGCGTGGCTGCCATTCGCGGACAAATTTTTCATCGCGCGAGACCACTTCCGCCATTTTTGCTTCAATCTTTTTCAGGTCTTCCGGTGTGAACGGAATAGGGCGATAAAAGTCATAGAAAAATCCGCTGTCGGTCGCGGGGCCGTGGCCGAGCTTGGTCTCCGGGAACAGTTCGAGCACCGCAGTCGCCATGACGTGCGCTGCGGAGTGCCGTACTACCTTGAGCGATTCAGCATCTTTCTCCGTCAACAGGCGCAGCGCGACATCCTCTTCGAGCGGAGTGCCCAGATCGACCATGCGCTCGCTGGCAGCGTCTTCCGACTTATACATGGCCTCTTCGGTAGCGGCGTTGCTGTCCACATTTGCAGCGGATTCTGCCGCGTGCAGAGGTCGAATCTGGGCAACGATTGCAGCGGATGCAAGACGCTGCGAAATACTGGTAGCGATTTCAAAAGGGGTGGTGCCTGCGGGAACTGTGCGTGCGCTGCCGTCGGGCAATTGCACCTGAATCGTTTTTATTTCCATGCTCATGAGTGTTTTCCTGTTTGGTTCCAGCTTTCAGGATATTGGGTTTTTCTGTATTCCGTCGAGCTATGATGGCGATTGATTGCGGAGGTTGTGCTTATGAACGAAGTTCCTCGTTTTGGATCTCCAGCAGTTACGTTGGCGTTGAGCGTTGGATTCTGCGTTGCTGTCGGGGTGATTTCCGGGCTGCTGACACGCACGGCCATCTCGGGCTGGTATGCGATGCTGGTAAAGCCGTCCTTCAATCCGCCAAACTGGATCTTTGGGCCGGTGTGGACCACACTGTACATTTTGATGGGTGTGGCGGCGTGGATGGTCTGGCAACAGCCGGTATCGCATCTGCGAACGCTTGGCCTGGCGTGCTTTGTGGCGCAACTGACGCTCAACTTTTTCTGGAGTTTGATCTTCTTTCGCTGGCACTCGATTGGTGGGGCGATGGTTGAAATTATTGTGCTGTGGCTGGCAATTGCGGCGACCCACATGATCTTCTTCCACGTTCAGCGAATGGCCGGGGAATTGATCTTGCCCTATCTGGCGTGGGTGAGCTTTGCCGCTGTATTGAATGTGGCGATTTTTCGGCTGAACCGGTAATTCCCAACGGGGAACCTTACTTCCCGCCAGGTTCAATCGCTCATTTGCGCTGCGGCTTTTCTCTCCCAGGTCAGCTTCGCGAACCTGGGGCACCCGATTCATTCTTACCGGCAAGTTTTCGCTATTCGTCTTCTTTATAGAAAGTAATATCCAAGGTGCGCAGGTAGGTGTGCAGTCCTGCATCTTGAATCGGCGTCAAGTAGGCGCGTGCGCCGGACTCGTTGCGATGCTCGTGCCAGTAGCCGGGAGGCGTTACGAAAGCAGAGCCAGACTTCCAGTCGACGCGGGTCGAATTGTGGATGGTGCCATCTGCGTTCAGTTCAGTGCCGACGAGGGTGTAGCAGCCCGGCTGTGCGTCTATGATGAGGTCGAGCGCGACAGACTGGTGGCGATGCGGAAGCTGTCGCGTGTTCGGTTCCGTCAAGCCGTACATGGCCCACAGTACGTGCGTGATCGTCATGGTCTGTTGAAAATTCGGGTTGCCGAGGATCAGGCTGACGCGGCTTCTGGTGGGTGCGAGTGGGTCGTCGGCTGCATGCTGGAGCGCTTTGGCCAGCGCCTGGCGGGTATAGTGCGTGGGTGTAAAGCGAGCACGCTTGCGCTCGACTCCGAGATATTCCAGCAGTGGCGAATCGTTGACCCAATAGAGAACGGCGGTGTCGTTGCTGCAGTGTTGCGCTGCGGAGCCAGGGAGGGTGAAAAAGTCGCCTTGCGCCCAGGCAATTTGCTGCTCGCCAACCTTCGAGACTCCGCTGCCTTGAATCACATAATAGAGTTCTGAAGTTGCATTGACGCGCGTCTCCAGCGGAGTCCCGGCCTCAAGCCGGATGAAGCTGGCTGCCAGCGAGGGACCGGTCGCGGGCGCAGTACATTTCAAGGCCGCAGAAAGTTCCAATGGAATGATGCGGCTGGGGCCGGTCGCGTAGAGGTCGCTGGTGAACTCTGCCAGCGGAACCCTGGGCGTAGCGCCGGAAGAGACGGGATCGGCGGCGGTGCTGTATTCAAAAAGCAGTGCGTCGCCGGTCAGCGAGGTTTGCGTTCCTGTTTCTGCCAAGACTGCGGTTTCACTCGTAACTGTGCTCATCTGGAATTCTCCTTGATGTCAAGATTCCCTCAGCGGCTGGAGCTTTTCAATTGCAGGTACAGTGCCATCAGCAGGTACAGTGCCATCATAGGAGCCTGGCAGCCTGCTTGGCAAAGTAGGTCACAATGAAATCTGCCCCGGCGCGGCGAATAGAAAGCAGTGACTCCAGCATGGCGCGGTCGCGGTCGAGCCAGCCGCGCTCAAAAGCTGCCTGCAGCATCGCGTATTCGCCGGACACTTGATAAGCGCCGAGCGGCACATCGAAACAGTCGCGCGCCTCGCGGATGATGTCCAGATAGGGCAGCGCGGGCTTCATCAGGACCATATCTGCGCCTTCAGCCAGGTCGAGTTCAATTTCGCGCATGGCTTCGCGGCGGTTCGCGCCATCCATCTGGTAGCTGCGGCGGTCGCCGAACTGCGGGGCGGAGTCGGCGGCCTCGCGAAACGGGCCGTAGAAGGCGGAGGCAAACTTCGACGCATAGGAGAGGATGGGAGTGTCGTGCAGTTGCTCGTCGTCCAGCGAGTCGCGAATGGCAGCGACGCGGCCATCCATCATGTCCGACGGCGCAACGATGTCGGCACCGGCACGCGCCAGCGAAGCTGCTGTTTTGGCGATCAGCGCAACGCTGGAGTCATTTTCAATCTCGTGGGTGCCAGCTTCGCCTGGACGTACGATGCCGCAATGCCCGTGCGACGTGTACTCACACAGGCAGACATCGGCGATCAATACCAGCGAATCGAGAGCGCGGTCGCGCTTCATGGCGCGCAATGCCTGCTGCACGATGCCGTTCTCATCCCATGCCCCGCTGGCCTGCTCGTCTTTTTTTTCAGGAAGGCCGAAAAGCAGCAGCCCACCAAGACCGAGTTGCGCGACATCTCTGGCTTCCTGCAGCGCTTCATCCACGGAGAGGTTGAAGACTCCGGGCATGGAGGAGATCGGGCGACGGACGCCTTCGCCGGGGCAGATAAACAGTGGATAGATCAGCGCGCCAGCGTGCAGGCGGGTCTCGCGCACCAGGGCACGCATCGATTCGGAGCGGCGCAGACGCCGCATTCTTACAGAAGGAAAGTCCATACTGAGTTTGATTATCCCACCTCAGCTACACGAAGGTGGGGCACCCAATACCCGGTCAACAGCTACCTAGACAGCCTGGATTCTGCTATTTGCGAGTAATCTCGATCGGCGTTGTTGCCGAAAAATACCCATAGCGTGTAAATCGCAAGCGCCGTACCCAGCAAGGGCTTGATGAGCGTCAGCACTGCGATGATGATTGCGAAAATACGTCCCCATGGCTGGCGGGTCAGAAGAGCAATCCCTACGGCGAGCGACAAGATGGCGCGGGCAAGGACGAGAACGGTGATAAGGTGCAAAAGCCACCCGCCCGGATGGAATGGGTAGACCCAGGTATCGGGGCCTGGCATCCACGGGGTCCGTCCGCCAAGGACCACATGAAGGACCGGCAATACCACCACCCATCTCAGCACGGAGTAAACAGCAAATACAGTCCATAGAATGCCAATCGTTTGCAGATGTTTCGCGACGCGTGAAACCGGCAGGATGCTGACAACGCCTGTCGGCGCGCCACAATTCGGGCATTGAGGCTGAGATCCAATGGATTGACCGCATCGACTGCAAAACATGCGAGACCTTCTTTCCTTGAGCAATACGTTGCCGCGATGTCTTCTTGCAGATGAAGATACGCCGAGTCGGGATTTTTTGTTCCATTTATTTGCGGGAATGACAGGTAAAGCTTCCGCCGCCATGGGTTCGTATAGAGGCGGAAAACAGCTACCATAAAGTTTGATCATGATACCTACTGTGCCAAATCCAATGGAGCACACCAGTGCGGAGATGCTGGAATTTCCCGCCCTCCGCGAACTGGTGGCCGGGTATGCCAGCACGCCGCCGGGGCACGCCTGGACGCTGGCTCTGGTGCCTTCGCGCAATGTGAAGTGGGTAGCCACCGAACAGCAGCGCGTCGGCGAGGCTGTGCGGTGGCTGCGCGCTGGCGTCAGTTTCGATTTTCATGGACTGGTCGATCCCAGTGCGTGGCTGGAGCAGGCACGCATCTCCGGCGCCGTGCTGGAAATCGACGAACTGCGCGCTTTGTCCGTGCTGGTGGGTCGCTTTCGCGGCTTTCAGGAGTGGGCACTGACGCTTACAGAGGAGTTGCGGGCCAGTGCTTCCTCCCTGCTTCAGTTGGCAATGCCTTTGACGGAGTCGCGCTTCGCCGGGTTGCTGCAAACCATCGACGGAAAATTTGACCCGGATGGTTCCGTTGCCGACCATGCATCGCCGGAGTTGGCGCGAATCCGTCGCCAGATGGAGCGGCAGCAGCGCAACATTGAAGACAGCCTGCGCCACATGCTGCGGCGGCTGGAGCCGGATGGATCGCTGCAGGAAAATTTGATTACCGTGCGGGGCGAGCGGTTTGTGCTTCCCGTCAAAGCGGAGTGGAGGCGGCGCGTTCCGGGCGTCGTCCATGGAGCAAGTTCGAGCGGTCAGACTTTTTTCATTGAGCCTATCGAAACCATTGAGCACAACAACGAGCTGCAGCGATTGCTGGAGGACGAGCAGGCTGAAATCCAGCGCATTCTGGCGGTAATGACGCGTCAGGTGGCTGAACATGCAGAGGCGGTTGCGATATGCGCGAGCACTCTGACGGAGATCGAGTCGCTGTTTGCGCGGGCGCGCTTTGCACAGGATTTCAACTGCACTGCGCCGATATTTTCTGCCGCAGGATCTTCGCGGATTGTGTTGCAAGCGGCGCGGCACCCTTTGCTGGAAAAGCGGATGCGCTCGGGTAGGGGCAAGCATTCAATCCCAACTTTTGATGAGTCTGGGCTGGCCAAGCTGTCTTCAGCACCGAAAGATACTTCAGCGCAATCTATTGTCCCGCTCGATCTGGAACTGCCTGCGGAGGCCCCGCAATTGATCATTAGTGGACCCAACACTGGCGGCAAGACGGTGGCGCTGAAGACCGTTGGCCTGCTCGCGTTAATGGCGCAGGCTGGGATTCCGGTCCCGGCGGAAAAGGTCGAGTTGCCAGTGTTCGACTGCGTGCTGGCGGACATTGGCGATGCACAATCCATCGCGCAAAATCTTTCCACCTTCTCGGCTCACATTGTGCGGTTGAATACGATCTGCGAGCTGGCAAGTCCGCAATCTCTGGTGCTGCTGGATGAGCTTGGCTCAGCGACCGATCCCGAAGAAGGCGCGGCGCTGGCAGCGGCCATTGCCGCCTACTTTGCCGAGCGACGTGCCTGGTGCATGATCTCCACCCATCACACTTCCATGAAGGTGTATGCGGCGAACACGCCGGGCGTGCAAAATGCTGCCGCAGGTTTTGAGGAAGAAACTTTCGCGCCAACCTATCGCATCCGAGTGGGCGTGCCGGGCGTTTCGGCTGGCATCCACATCGCACAGCGGCTGGGGCTGGATGCTGCCATCCTTGCCAATGCCCGCGAACGGCTAGGCAAGCAGGCGCTGGAGATTGGCCGCTTTCTAGACCGACTGCACGCAGACCTGCTGGCAGTGAACACGGAACGCGCGCAATTGCAACGCCGGGAAGAGGAAGTAACGCGGGAACGGCAGCGACTGGAGCGCGAAGGGCGGGTCGAGCAGCAGCGCAAGGTGCAGGAGATTGAAAGTAAACTGACTTCGCTGCTGAAAGACTTTGAGTATCGGATGCGCGAGTCTTTACGCAGTATTGAGGACCGCACTGCACAGCAGAAGGCCGCCAAGCTGGCCGAGCGTGGACTGGCCAAGCTGCGACGCGAGTTTCGCGAGCAGATGGATGCGACGGTGGTGTCGCACCGGACTGGTGCGGACCGGAATGACCCGAACGCGCAACCGCATATCGTGCGTACTGTCGGCGTTGACGACACAATAAAGCTGCGCTCACTGGGTAAGACCGCCGTGGTGCAGCGCCAGGTCGATGCCGACAATTTTGAGGTGACAGTGGGCGCACTCAAAATGCGAATTCGCCGCGACGATATTGCTGAAGTCCTTGTCTCGGCAGCCGAGCGCACTCGTCATGCCTCCCCTCTTGAAACCGCGCGCAGCAGGGGGATTCACGTCTCTCGCGTGCGGGAAGATAGCGCGATTGCGACCGAGTTGAAAGTGATTGGCCGCAATGTGGAAGAAGCTATCGAAGAAGTGGAAAAGTTTCTGGATGAAGCAATCCTGGAAGGCCTGCCTCGTGTCCGCATCGTCCACGGTACAGGGATGGGAGTCCTGCGAAAGGCCCTGCGTGCTCACTTGAGCAAGCACCCAAGCGTCGCGCGGGTGACGGAGCCTCCGCATAACGAAGGCGGCGCGGGGGCCACCATCGTCGAGCTTCGCGAGTAGGCCCGCCGCATGAGAATACGCTGGTTCGCTGGCAGAACAGCCCGGCTCAGTGCTACCATCAGCGCGGCAAAACTTTTTCTTTGTGAGATCAAACGCGATGATTCAGGTAATTACCGTGGAGCGGGAATATGGCAGCTTGGGTGCAGAGTACGCCCGGCTGATGGCGCAGCACCTGGGCTGGGAACTGCTCGACCAGACGCTGATCAAAGAAGTCGCGCGGCGTGCTAACGTTCCGGACGCGGTGGCCCAACGTCGCGATGAGCAACTGGACCCCTGGTATAACAAGGTCGGTAGAGCGTTCTGGCATGGCAGCAATGAGCGTGCTGCAACCGTTGTGGAGCAGGAGATCTTTGACACCACACGCATGACCACCATGCTCCAGGAAGTGATGACGGA
>DAHXNK010000071.1 GCA_027365415.1 Acidobacteriaceae bacterium | reverse complement strand
GGAAGGCCTAGTTCCGCCCATTGTTTTGGAACGAATGCGTCGTCATTCCCCACCAGCCGCAAAATAAATCATCATGCAGGTGCCTCTCGCGCATGCCGTTCGGCAGGAGCGGAAGCATTCTCGCGCAGAAATATTCTCAAAAATTCTGAAAAAAGCAGGGGTAATCATCCTGAGTCCCCGTGGCGTTGATCCCGCGCGCGCTCGAAGGGCGCAGTGCGCTTCATCACGAAGGCATGCTCGGAGCGAATCGCAGACAAGCCGAAAGAGAACTTCAGAGAGCCGATGTCTATTCAATGGATGGTTGGACTTTTCGTCGATTTTCGCGGCAATTCCTCACAAAATACCCCCACGCAGATGCATGTTTCATGAGCAGGAAAGCAGCTTTCAACAATCAAATTCTTTCTTCGCTCCCGCCATCTCGTCCGGTGATCCGTGATCCAAAATGCAGGGCCGCAGTGGAGCGGCGGGAGCCTCTTGTTAAATTCTTATATTTTTTTTATGAAAATTCCTTGACACCGACCAGATTCCAGTATTACCTTGGCTTTGCCATTAAGTTTTCATTTGAGGAGGTCGTGTATTTTGATGAAAAAGGAATTTGTGATGAAAAAACGGATAGTGATGTGGTTGTCGTGTGTTGTTCTGCTCATGAGCGGAGCGGCGGCGATTGCCCAGACGATCACAGGATCAGTGCGCGGTACCGTCACTGATCCCAGCGGCGCGGTTGTGCCGGGCGCAAAGGTCACGGCCACGAACGTGGAGACTGGCGTTGCCACCAGCACCACCAGCAATCGAACCGGTCTGTATAACTTCCAATTTCTGTCGGTCGGCCATTACACGATCACGGCAACCGCGAAGGGATTCTCTACCGTGTCGGTTGGCCCCTTCACCTTGAATATCGATCAAACGGCCATGATCGACACCAAGCTTCAGGTTGGTAAATCGACTACCACGGTCAAGGTTGCAGCCGATACGGCTCCGCTGCTGAATACGGAAAATGCCACGGTCAACACGATCGTTAGCTCCAATACTCTGAAGAATATGCCGTTGAATGGCAATAACGTTCAGTTCGCGACTTTGTTTGTTCCCGGAGCCATTGATCCTACGGCGGGAGCTATGTCCAGCAACTTGGGTACAGAGCGCGATGCTGGATCTTCGGCTGCGGAGGCTGTGCCTTCCTTTAGCGGTAATCGTCAGCAGGGGAATAACTACATCCTGGACGGCATTGAAATGAATGAAACGATCGCCGACCTGCCTGCTTACAACGAATCTCCCTTCGCGGTTCAGGAGATCAATGTGATCACGGGCGACGCTGGGGCCCAGTATGGCAATGCGGCTGGCAGTGATATCGTCATGGTCACCAAGGCCGGAACCAACAAGTTTCATGGCAATGCTTGGGAGTACTTCGAGAATCAAAGTCTGACGGCCAATTCATGGCAGAATGGTTTCCAAGGCCTCAAGAAGACCAGCTTCACTCAGAATCAGTTTGGCGCTGCAGTCGGCGGCCCCATCATCAAGAACAAGCTCTTCTTCTTCGGTGACTATTCAGGAATGCACTACAACACTCCGCCCAGTCAGGGTGCCGCCAGCGTTCCGGATGCAAAGATGCGCACGGGAGACTTCTCTGAGTTGCTGATTCCTAAAGGAAGCCCGACGTATGGTGAAGGGGTTCAGTTGGATGACAACTCCAACGGGACAGCAAATCCGAACCCTGCCTCATGTCCAGCTCCCCAAACATACGTGGGAACCTCGTGCGAGTACACCAATAACCAAATCCCTATCGTAAATCCGGTGGCCAAGTACCTCTTTAGCCATCCGGCAGCTTTGCCTCTACCCAATCGTCCGGGATATGTACCGCCTCATGGTCTTACCACGGCGAACGACTACTTGGGGACGGTTGCATCCTACAACGCCAATAATCAAGGGGATGTGCGTGTAGACTACACCGTCGATCCCAAGGATAGCCTGATGGCCAAATACACCTACGGCTATGCAAACGACCAGATAACACAGGATGTCATTCCGGTGTTCTTCCCGACGGGAGACAACTACCCCTTCACTAGCGCAATGCTCCAATGGGTGCATACCTTCTCGCCCGCGCTGGTCAATAATGCTCGCGGTGGATTTTCTCGGATCCAGTGGAACACGGGGATAACGACCGATCCATCCGGCCTCTTCGGAACGCATGGGGATCAGACGGTAGGGTTTGGTCAGGCTCCGGGGGGGATTCCGTATCTCACGGCGAAGCAACTGGCCGTTGGATTTACCTTTATGGGGATTGGTAGCTGTTCCGTGTCCAGCGACTCGAGTTGCTATGGCACCACCATCGGCGCAAATGGCAACCTTACGGACAACAACTTCGACTATGCGGATGATTTAACTTGGGAGCACGGAAATCACGTCACTAGGTTTGGGGTCGAGGCCGTTCGCTACCAAGAAGACTATTTTGAATTGTCCAACCAAGGTGGCCCGTTGGGGTCATTTGGCTACACAGGCAAGTTCTCGCAAAGTTCGACGGGCGCGTCTCCGCTTGCCGACTTCGTGTTGGATGACGCTATCAAATCCAAGATCGCTGGCAATGCGTCTCCGTTTTCTCAACGGCAGTGGCGCGACGCAGCCTACGCTCAGGATGACTGGAAGGTGCGTCCAAACCTGACCATCAACGCGGGCGTGCGCCTCATCTGGGATCAACCTCTCTACGAGGTGCATAATCGGCAGTCCAACATCAACATGCAGACGGCGTATTTTGCGCCGACGAACCTCCCGAATATCTCCTGCGGTAGTGCGCCGAATGTGCCTACGCAGTGCTATCCGGCTTGGTATGAGTTTGCCGGACTGAATGGTAACAGCCGCGCCCTCTATAACAACGTCACGGCCTACAATGATTTCGCGCCGCGCCTCGGATTTGACTGGCAGGTCAACCACCGCACCGTGATTCGTGGTGGGTATGGAATCACCGATGATATGGAAGGTATGGGCTACGGCCAGCGCCTGACACAGAATGCTCCCTTTCTGCCTGTCTTCCAGGGCACTGGGGGTACTCCTACCGCAACCACCGGTGGGTCGCCGTTGAGTGCTGGCCTTGGCTTTGCTTCTGCCTTTGCCGGCGGCAATACGAGTGGCTTCAGTCCCGGAAGTGGAGCGGCGATTCACATTTGGGATCCGAACTTGCGTCCGGCCATGATTCAGCAGTTTAACCTGACAACGCAGTTTCTCATCAATGACCGCACCTCCATTTCTGTTGGATACGTTGGGGAGATTGGGCAGCATCTGGTTGACATTATTGGAGCCAACCAGTACACAAACTTGGTTCCCAATGTCAATGCTTCTGGTACATGCCCCAACGGTGCTCCGGTAGGCCCCAACGGCGGCTGCACCTTCTCCGTGGATCCGTACTACGCTCTGGAAGGGCCGGGTGCCGACTGCGCTATGGAGACGCAATCCAACGCCATTGAAAACTACAACGCCCTGCAGGTGGTGGTGCAACATCAGCAATCCAATGGCTTGGAGTACCAAGTTAACTACACCTACTCCAAGTCTATGACCGACAGTCCCGGATTCTTCGGGATGAATGGAACCAGTGGTGCCGATCCCTGTGGATCGTTCCCGCAAAATGCGTATGATTTGATGGGTGACTACGGCCCCTCTTCGGGGGATGCGACGCACATCCTGTCTGCGACTGCAGTGTACCAACTCCCCTTCGGCCACGGGAAGAAGTATGGCGCGAATACGCCAAGATGGGAGGATGCGATTGTCGGCGGGTGGCAGTTGTCTGGCGATGCCATGCTCAACTCTGGTTTCCCGCTCACCGTTTGGAGCAACTCTAATAGCAACGTCAACGCTTTCCAGCAAAACTGCGGGATTGAGCGCGCCAATCATTACATTCCCATGAAGATCGTGCATCGGTCAGTGGGCAACTGGTTTGGTACCGATCCCTCCGCAGTACCTTGCTTGAGTGCAGGTGTAACAAAGAATGCTGCGGGTGCGCCTTGCGCCTATGGCCAACCCGGTGGGCCGACCTTGGCGGATCAGTTTGGGACTGCCAGTGTCGGTTCCGAGCGTGCCCCAGGATTCCGGCAGATTGATCTGTCGCTCTTCAAGGCATTTCGGACGGTTGGGGAGCAGGACGTGAAGGTTCGCTTTGATGCCTTCAACGCCTTCAACTTTGCCAGCTATGGACAGCCCCACATGAACATTCAGGGCGACAATGGACCGTTTGGCCTGATTCACAACACGTTGTCTCCGCCACGGCAACTGCAACTCTCGGCGGTCTACGACTTCTAACTGCAACACTTCATAACCCTCAACAAAACCCGGCAGATTGTCTTGTCAGACAATCTGCCGGGTTGTTTTTTGCATGACAGTCTGCATTGTGAAAAGGGCGAGTTTTAGCCCGTTTGGAGGGGCGGGACTTTAGTCCCGCCGTAAGCTCCTGAAATCATAGAAGGCTTTAGCCCCTGAGGGAATAATGCACACTGAAATCCCCAACAAAAGATGGACGCACATCATTCCAGTTGCAGCGGTGATGTACATTCTCGCCTACGTGGATCGCATCAACGTCGCGATGGCCTTGCCCTATATGAAGAGCTTTGCTCTGACCAGCGCGGACATGGGGCTTGCCGCTGGCATTTTCTTTGTGGGCTACATGGTGATGCAGATTCCTGCCGGAATCTTGGCAAGCAAATTCGGGGCAAAAAGAATCGTGACCCTCCTCATGGTTTTATGGGGCTTATCCGCTGTAGTAACCGGACTAGTGGAAAGTAAAACGCAACTTTACATTGCCCGCTTCGTTCTTGGTCTTTTTGAAGGCGGCGTTTGGCCCGCCGTGCTGGTGCTCTTGTCCACCTGGTTTCCGTCCAACGAGCGCGCGCGCGCAAATGCTCTATGGATGATTTGCCTGCCCGCTTCCGCCGTACTCATGGCTCCAATTACGGGTTTGTTGATTGGCAGTATGAGTTGGCGCTGGGTCTTCATCTTGGAGGGGATTCCCCCGCTGCTCTGGGCGGGAGTGTGGTGGCATTACATCGCGGATTCCCCGAAAGAGGCGAAATGGCTCTCGACCGAGGAGCGGAACTTTGTTGATGCGCGTATGCTGGCTGAGCGCGTTGCGCCTCGATCCTCCACGGGCTATTGGGAGGCATTCACAGATCGCAAGATTCTTTTGTTGGCGCTGGCGTATTTTTTCTGGATGGCTGGATTCTACGGCTACACTCTCTGGATGCCGAGCGTTGTCAAAAACCTGACCAACGGCGGTTCTTCATTCCGGGTCGGCCTGCTCAGCGCAATTCCATTCCTATTCGCGATCATTTCCATGCTGGTCAATTCGGTTTGGTCAGATCGGCGAATGCAGCGTCAAGCGCACGTCGTGATTCCACTTCTCATTGGAGCCATTGGTCTCATTGGCGGACAGGTATGCGGTCGATCGGCGATTCTTCAAATGTTCTTTTTGGTTATCGCAGCGATTGGCATTTACGGTCCATTCGGCCCATTCTGGGCGATCCCCAGTTCTATGGTGCGCGTAGAAGTTGCGGGCGCAGCCATCGGAGTTATCAATGCCATTGGCAATCTGGGAGGTTTCCTTGGCCCCTACGCAGTTGGATATATTCGAGGGCGCGCGCATAGTAATGTTGCCAGCTTTCTGACCTTGAGCCTCTTCCTTGGAATCACCATAAGCATCTTTTTTATCTTCGACTGCGACAAACCGCCCGCGACATCGTAGATTTAGATTTTTTGCGCGGTTGATTTTGCTGACGTTGGCCGCCACCACGACTCTCTGGGCTGTTTGCAAACTGGGCGGCAAGCGCTGGCAGTGGCTGCATCGCGCTGTCTACGTCACTGGTGGATTGTAAAAACTGGCGTGCGTGCTCCTTGGAAAGTCACCGTGGTGCTAGCCATCTTATTGCTCGCCCGCATCGCGTGGAGCGCAATGCAATCCGTGCGAAAAAAGCGCGTGGCTGTCGCTGTATAACATCGTAGCAACAACCAGGAGTAGCATTTGTAATTATGCCGATACCCGATTATCAAACGCTCATGCTGCCTCTACTGGAAATCGCCGCTAATGGAAAAGAGCACCGCATTCGAGAGGCAAGCGAGAGTTTAGCTGACCGCTTCAACTTGTCTGAAAACGAAAGAAAAGAGATGCTTCCAAGTGGAATGGATATTTTCAGCAATCGAGTGGGCTGGGCACGAACATATCTGAAAAAAGCAAACCTGATTAACTATACAAAACGCGGATTTTTCCAAATTAGTGATCGTGGTTGCGGCGTAATAAGCCACAAACCAGAAAAAATCGACATCGTTTTTCTGCGCCAGTATCCAGAGTTCCTTGAGTTTCAGCGCCCTAAAAGGATCACTGGAGAAGGCCCAGTTTCAGAAAACATAGACATCCTAAGCAACGAGGATTCATCCCAAACACCAGAGGAAACTCTTGCAGACGGTTACTTGAAGCTACGGAAGCAAGTAGAGTCAGAAATTCTTGTGCGAGTGAAGTCTTGTCCGCCAGATTTTTTCGAGCGGCTCGTTGTTCGACTGCTTACAGCCATTGGATATGGGGGATCGCTTGCTGATGCGGGGAAGGCAATCGGAAAGTCTGGAGATGGCGGCATAGATGGTGTTATCAAAGAAGACAAACTTGGACTCGATCTCCTGTACATTCAGGCGAAGCGTTGGGATAATACCACAGTTGGTCGCCCTGAAATCCAGAAATTCGTGGGTGCGCTTCATGGGAAAAAAGCACAACGGGGTGTCTTCCTCACAACCTCAACCTTCTCCAAGGATGCTTGGGATTACGTCGAAACGATTGACAGCAAGGTCGTCTTAATAGATGGGCAGAAGTTAGCAGAGTTGATGTTTGAATATGAGGTTGGCGTCTCTACAATCAACAGCTATGTCGTCAAGAAAATGGACTCAGATTTCTTTGATGATGAGGTTTCTGGCTCTACCGAATAAGAAGATACGGAAGTATTGATACGGGACAACGTGCGTTCGCAACCTTTTTACAGACCGCGCTCTTCCATCGCCTTTCGCACCGGGGCGAAGGTCATGCGGTGCAACGGAGTGGGGCCGTGTTCGGCCAGCGCTTTTTGATGCTTTGCTGTTCCGTAGCCTTTGTGCGCGGCCAGTCCATATTGTGGGTATTCAAGGTCGTAGTCGCGCATCCAGGCATCGCGATAGACCTTCGCCACAATCGAAGCGGCTGCAATGGAGAGGCTGACCGAATCGCCATAGACGATTCCTTTTTGTGGGCAGGGCGTGTCGAGCCGCTCGGCATCAATCAACAAAAAATCCGGCGGCGGAGCAAGCTGCTCGATGGCCGACAGCATGGCCAGATGCGTGGCGCGGCGGATGTTGATGCGGTCGATGGTCGCAGCATCGGCAAATCCTACAGCCACGGCCAGCGCCTGGCTGCGAATCAGCCTGTCCAGCCGCTCGCGTTCGGATTGCTTTACCTGTTTGGAATCGCGCAGGCCGTCGATCTTGCAACCTGCGGGCAGAATCACCGCTGCGGCCACGACCGGGCCAAAGAGGCAGCCGCGTCCCACCTCGTCCACGCCGGCAATGTGCTGCGCGCCCTGCGCTCGCGCCGCGCATTCTTCGCTGTCATCGCAGACCAGTGCGCGGAGACGCTTCATTTTCCCCGTTGCTGTTTCCTTTGCCGTAGTCATAAGGAAGTCTGCCCACGAGTGTACCGCGTCGGACAATCTCCGAGACCCAAAGCCCAGATCCCAAGTTGCGCCAATACCGAAAGGTCGCAGCCAGCGGATACTGGATGCGACCCTTGGGATTCAGGAGGAATTGTTACAGGAGGAAGTCTAGCGTCAAACGCCCTTGGATACGGACGTGTCGACTTCGCGTAGACGAGCGGCCTTGCCACGCAGCTCGCGTAGATAGAAAAGCTTGGAGCGCCGAACGCGCGCCGAACGAATCTTCTCCACCTTCTCGACCACCTTGCTGTTGAAGGGGAAGATGCGCTCGACTCCTTGGCCGAAGCTCATTTTGCGGACGGTAAAGCTGCCTTGCGGCCCACGCTTGTAGGCGATGACGATGCCTTCAAATGCCTGCAGGCGTTCTTTTTCGCCTTCTTTGATTTTGACCTGTACGCGAACAGTATCGCCGGAGGCAAATTTTGGCAGGTCGGTGCGCTCCAGTTTCGCGGCCAGACGCTGCATGATGGGATGGATCGACATGGTGACTTCCTTCGTCTATTAGGTGAAACATCTATCGGTGAAAAGTATAGTTTACACGGAATCTGGTCCCTACGTCTCCTGAATCTCGCGGAGCATCGCGCGATCTTCCTTGCTCAGCAGCGCGGCGGCCAGCAGATCGGGGCGATTTCGTAGGGTTTTTTCCAAGGATTTGCGCCGTCGCCAGCGGCGAATCTGCTCATGATTCCCGGAACTCAAGACTTCCGGCACGCCTTCGCCGCGAAACTCCGCCGGGCGGGTGTAGTGCGGATAATCCAAGAGTCCACCGGAGTCGCAGGTGGAGCGCGGCGCGGCATGTTCGCCGGGAATGTTCCCGGCAGACCCAGCCGCCGACATGCCTGCTGCGCCAAAGCTCTCATACCGCGAGGAATCCTCATTGCCCAGCACCCCTGGCAGCAGGCGCGCCACGGCATCGACCACCACTGCCGCCGCCAGTTCTCCGCCTGTAAGCACATAGTCGCCAATGGAAAGCTCCATGTCGGCCACGCAATCGTTGAC
>DAHXNK010000070.1 GCA_027365415.1 Acidobacteriaceae bacterium | reverse complement strand
CGGAGTCCGCCAGTGGAAAAAACTTTGCCCGCCACTGGATGCATGTGCGTTTTCTGCTGGTGGAAGGCAAGAAAATGTCGAAATCTCTGGGGAACTTTTACACCTTGCGCGACCTGCTGCTGCGCGGATACAAGGCCTCGGCGATCCGTTTTCTGCTGACCTCCGTTCCCTATCGCAATCAACTGAATTTCACTTTTGATGGACTTGTGGAGTCAACGCACGCGGTCGAGCGCCTGCGCAGCTTTGCCGGCCGTTTGCGTAAAGGCGGCTTTCCTGCGGGCGTGAATGCAACATTGCTGGCGGCCACAACGCACGCGGGCGCTGCATTTACAGCAGGGCTGGAAGATGACCTGAACACGGCGGAAGCGCGGGCTGCCATCTTTGACCTGGTGCGCCTGGCCAATTCGGCTGCGGACCGAAACGAATTGCATGGTGAGAATGTAGCGCCAATTCAGGATGTGCTGGCGAAGTTCGATGCCGTGTTTGCCGTGCTGGAAGACCGCGATGACGCTGTCACACGGCTGGCGCTGGAGTGGGCCGAGCGCGAACAACGCATGGAGGAAGCCAGCCCAGAGCTGGTTGCGCGCTACTCGCTGACCGAGGAGAGCATCGATCAGTTGATCGCGGAACGCAATGCTGCGCGCAAGGCACGCGATTTCGCCCGTGCCGATGCAATCCGTCAGGAGTTGGCGACAAAAGGAATTCTGCTGGAAGACGGCCCGGACGGAGTGCGCTGGCGCAGAAAGTAGACCCACCGCAATCCCTGCAAAATCGCGGCTAAGCCTCTTCCAGATCTTCGGCTTCTATCCTTTGCTCTCCGTGGCCGGGTTGCATTCTGGAAGAAGTCACCAGAAAAACTGCCAGCAGAATGATGACCATGCCCAGCCATTCATTGCCCTGCAAACGCTCACCGAGCAGTAGCGCTCCGAGCAGGACCGCGACCATCGGATTGACATAGGCATAGGTGGCGACCTTGGCGACGGGGACGTTGTGCAGCAGCCAGGTGTAGGAAGTGAAGCCAATCAGCGACCCAAACACAATGAGATAAGCGATGGCGGAGATACTGTCGCGATTCCATTGCGCGTGGCCCCAGTCGCGCAAGCAGGTGGCGAGAACAAGATCGCAAATGCTGGCGATCAGCATCTCCCAACCGGCGCAGACAAACGGGTCGAGCGTCAGCTTGCTGTGACGCGAAAGGATGGAGCCGCTGGCGAAGGAGAGCGCGCCGAGCAACAGGACTCCGACGGCGAGGATCTCATGACGGTCCCCATGCAGGCCGGTGTGCGCGCTGGGCCATGCGAGAATCGTCAGCCCGATAAATCCAAGCAATAAGCCGACTTGCCCGCGGCTGCGCAGGCGTTCTCCGTTCGGCAACAGGATTTCGATCAACGCCACATACACAGGGACGATGGCAACCAGCAATGCCGAAAGTCCGCTGGGCAGGTAAAACTCCGCCCACACCAGCCCGACGTTGCCAGTGAACAACAGAAGCACACCGAGCAGCAAAAG
Source organism: Acidobacteriaceae bacterium (assembly GCA_027365415.1). Classification (GTDB taxonomy): domain Bacteria; phylum Acidobacteriota; class Terriglobia; order Terriglobales; family Acidobacteriaceae; genus JAJZIJ01. The sequence continues at coordinate 7,350 of DAHXNK010000070.1, read as the reverse complement.
GCGTCGCATCTCTTTGGGCGGACCCCAGATACGCTTGCCGCGCAGGGCCGCGAAGGAGAGCATCAGGCATCCGCCAATGCTGAGTCGAATGCCCGCCAGGACCGGTGCCGGCATAAGATGAACGCCGAAGCGCGCTGCCGTATAGGTTGCGCCCCAGAAGGTGTAGACGCAGGCAAAGGCGAGCAAAATTTGATATCGCGGCGGGTGGTACTTTGAAAAATTGTCCATTACGTCTGTGTCTATTTTATGGGTCAGCGTACCATCCTTCTGCGAATGGGTTCCTGACACTCGCATCTTGTACAGCAACTTTTTTCAGCCAGCCTACAAGAGTCCACGCTATACTGGCGACAGGTCACCTATGCGTAAGGCATTCTATTTCGCGGTCTGCGTCGACGTTCCAGTGGAACGCATCTGGCGCATGTGCCCGCGCAAATACCTGCGCAGCCTGCCTGCCTGCACACGACCTAGCCTGTTTGGCAGCGACTAAGCTGCTCGTCACTCGTCTGGCGACCATTCGAGCGTAAGCCGTATTTTCCCTGGCTTCGATACCTTTCCCTCTTCCGAATGATTCGATCTGCTGCCCACTTTGCGTGGCCAGCGCGCACGCCCACATTTCCAGCTTCGAGGAGAATGATGATGCAGAGCAATGGCAATGGTTCCTATAAAAACAGCGAAAAATTCAGCAAGTTTGGCCCGAAGATACAAGGCCCACTGCCTGGTCCAAAGTCGAAAGCTGTGGTCGAGGCCGACGGCAAGTGGATGTCGCCGAGCTATACCCGCTCCTACCCTATGGTGGCCAAGCGCGGACGCGGGGTGCGGATTGAAGATGTGGACGGCAATGAATTTCTCGACCTCGCAGCAGGGATTGCGGTATGTTCTACGGGACATTGCCACCCGCAAGTTGTGAAGGCGATCCAGGACCAGGCGGCGGAGTTGATCCATATCTCCGGCACGGATTTTTATTACGAAAGCATGATCCAGCTTGCCGAGAAGCTTTCGAGCATCGCTCCAATGCCGGGGCCACACAAGTTTTACTATGGCAACTCTGGCGCAGAGGCGGTCGAGTGCGCACTGAAGCTGGCGCGCTATCACACCGGACGACCAAATATTATTGCGTTCTTCGGCGCGTTCCATGGCCGCACCATGGGCGCGCTTTCGCTGACGGCCTCGAAGCCACAGCAGCGTCGCCGCTTTGCTCCACTGATGCCGGGCGTGACGCATGTGCGCTACCCCTACGCGTATCGCGGGTGCAGCGGAGGCCCGCAAAATGAAGAGGCGTTTGCGCTGGGTTGTGCGCGCTTCATTGAAGAAAAACTTTTCAAGACAACGCTGCCACCGGAAGAGGTTGCGGCCATCTTCGTCGAGCCGATTCAGGGCGAAGGCGGCTACGTCGTCGCGCCTACGATCTTCATGCAGGAGTTGCGCAAAATCTGCGACCGGCACGGCATTCTGCTGGTGGTGGATGAAGTACAGTCCGGCGTGGGCCGCACCGGCAAGTGGTGGGCCATCGAACACACGGGCGTTGAGCCGGACATGGTTTGCATCGCCAAAGGCATCGCCAGCGGTATGCCATTGAGCGTCTGCATGACCCGCGCGGAGATCATGGATTGGAAGCCGGGATCGCACGCTTCAACCTATGGCGGCAATCCGGTCGCAATTGCTGCAGCCCTGGCCACGCTAAAAGTGCTGGAAGAGGGCGGCATGGCGAACGCCGCTAAGGTCGGCGATGCGATGATGCAGCGCTTGAAGGAATGGCCGAAAAAGCATCCCATCGTCGGCGATGTGCGCGGACGCGGGTTGATGATCGGCATAGAGATCGTCAAGGACCAGCAAACACGCGAGGCCGCCGGTGAATGGCGGAACCAGATCGAAATGCTGGCCTATGAGCGCGGCCTGCTGGTCCTGGGCTGCGGCGAGACTTCGGTTCGCCTGGCTCCGCCGCTCATTTTGAAGCAGGAAGAGGCAGACATTGCGCTCGACATTCTGGAAGAGTGCATCACGCTGGTCGAGCACCAGCAGGTGCTATCGCTCGCAGCAGCTCACGCGTAAAGGATTGAGATGATTGGACAGCGCATCCGGCTGGTTACTAAAGGGCAGTATTTTTTACTGCCCTTTCGTAACAATACTTGCTACATTCATCACAACCTTCAGTTATGCAAATATCGCGCTTTACCCAAACACGCCTGACAATCTTCGAGCGAACGCTTGGATGGCTGGATCATGCCTCCGCAAAGAAGCAGCCTGCGCGGCAGGCGGTCCATCTCACGACCGGACTGCGCGGAGAGGATGCTGCGTATTTCCACCTGCGCCAACTGGGTTACACCATTGTGGCGCGGCGCTGGCGCAGTCCAAAGTTGCGGGGCGATATCGACCTGATTGGCTGGGACGGCGAATGGCTATGTTTTATTGAAGTAAAAACGCGAAGTTCGCGAAGCTTTCAACCCGCTGAGGTTGCGGTCGACCACGCCAAACGTAAAATGCTGCGGTGGATGGCCAAGAATTACGTTGGCAACCTCAAAGATCCCGAACGTATTCCAGTCCGTTTCGATGTTGTATCAGTCTATTTTCCCGATGGACGCCCTGAGTTTGAGGTTTTTTGTGGTGCCTTCGACTGGAAATAGCGCCTGTTCTCAGGTGCCGACGCCGACAAACGACGCCTGTGCGATCGGAACAAAGTCCCCGGCCTGAGCATCGTAGGTCAACACGCTGGCCGTTGGAATGTCGAACACCCATCCATGCAATCGGACTTCCTTTGAAGCGATGGCATTGGACACAACTGGGTGCGTCAACAAGTTATCGAGCTGCGCCAGAACATTCTCCCGCACCAGGGCATGCAGCTTTAGTTCATCATTCAAATGGGCATGCTGCTCGGCGACAACATGCCTGGCTGCATCCGCAAAATGGAGCCAGCGGGCCACTTCCGGCAACGCCTCCAATTGTTCGCTACCACGTAAAATGGCCGTCATCGCGCCACAACCGGAGTGGCCACAAACCACAATATCAGGAACTCCTAAAACGGCCACGGCATATTCGATGCTGGCCGAAACTCCGCCCGGAGCGATCCCGTATGGCGGAACGATATTACCAGCGTTACGCACGACAAACAGATCTCCTGGCCCCTGTTGCGTGAACAATTCAGGAACAACTCGCGAGTCTGAACAGCCGATAAACATTGCCTGCGGCCGCTGGACATCCGATAATTGTTGAAAGAGCGCTTTCTGGCTCGGATACACATCCCGCTGAAACTTCAGAACGCCATCGATGATACGTTTCACAGTATGCTGTCCTCAGCTCGAAGAAACTATTGTGCGTCTTTCCACTCTTCATACCAGGCCATCTGGATCGCTTCCAGCTTGCCTTCGTTGGACTTTTGCGGATCGTCGGTAAAGCCTTCCAGTTCCATTACAAATCGATGCAACTCCGTAAAGCGAACGGACAGCGGATCGGTTTCTGGGAATTTCTCCTGAAGTTGAATGCCAATTTCCTCAGCATCACTCCATGTAATCGATGGCGGCATGGCTGGCTCCTTGCTCAAGAAACTTCAGAGCGTTTTTATAGTTAGTGTAGGCCGATATCAAAAGCAGTCATTCTGAACGAAGCGTAGCGGAGTGAAGAATCCAGAGGATATTCGCTTGGCAATGGCAGCCATCACCTTCTGGATTCTTCGCTTCGCTCAGAATGACGAACATTATTTTTACATTACAGCATCCATGAGAATGGTTTGACGAGTTTACTTGCTGTCTTCCGTCAAAGTAAGCGGCTTACCTTCGGAGACGTAGTTGCGGTTCCACTTGGGAATCTCCACGACGTAAGCGCCGGGGCCAGTGATGACTGCCTGGCAACCAAGACGTGAGCTTAGCTGCACATCGGCCGCCGTCTCCATGCGGTCCAACTCTTCGTCGTCGGCTTCACTCAACCCGGCAGCGCCTTCTTTGATCCAAAGGTGGCAGGTGGTGCAGGCGCAGGAGCCGCCGCAGGCGTGGTCGAGGAAGATGCCGAAATTTTCCGCCACGTCGAGGAAGGACATCGCCTTGCCGTGGTGCTCGTAAGGCATCGTGCCATAGTCAAACTCCACCGTGCGGTTTTCCGGCAGGAACGTGACGCGCACCACACCGGCTGCAGGTGGCTTGCTTAGATCAACGGGCTTTTCAGTATCGATGCTTGTCGTGTGTGCCATGGTCCTACCTTCTTCTGCTTAATTTTCAATCTCTGCCGGTGCAATTGCGTGCGGCGCGGTTGGAGCGTTACCCATGTTCTCGCCTGCGGTATCCATCGTCTTGCCCTTCATCACGGAACTGACGGCGACATCCATCTGCAACTCGGCAAAATTTCTGGTCGCATAGTCCAGCGACTGAATGGCATCGCGGATCGCATGATAGTCATCGCCGCACCGGGCCACTTCCAGGGTGTTGCGCGTTTCTCGAATGCGGGACAATTCCACCGGGTTCAACAGCTTCCATGCTGGACTCAACGGCGCTTTATCGACCGCACTCAGAATGGTTTCCGCTTCGCTTTTCGCTTCGATCAGCTGCCGCTGGCGAAAATCTTCTTCAGCGTTATCGAAGGAGTCGAGAATCATCGTCTCAACCTGCTCGTCGGTCAGGCCGTAAGTCGGTTTGACTTCAATCTCAGCCTGCTTGCCGCTGCGTTGTTCACGCGCAGAGACGTGCAGGATGCCGTTAGCATCAATGAGAAACTTGACCTCAATGCGCGGCATACCCGCCGTCATGGGAGGAATTCCCCTCAGATCAAACCGTGCCAGCGAGCGGCAGTCTTTCGCCAACTCGCGCTCGCCTTGCACGACATGGATGGCCACGTTGGTCTGCCCATCGACGCCGGTGGTGAAGTGCTCTGTGGCAGAGGCTGGAATGGTCGAGTTGCGCTGAATGATCTTCGCCACCACGCCGCCCAGCGCTTCGATGCCAAGCGACAGGGGCGTCACGTCGAGCAGCAGCATATCTTTCGTCGCGACCGAGTCGCCCGCCAGAATGTTGGCCTGCACCGCTGCGCCCAGCGCGACCACTTCATCGGGGTTCATTTCGGCATGGGGCTTTTTGCCGCGCGCTGCCAGCTCAAACACATCTTCCACCAGCTTGCGAACACTGGGGATGCGCGTGGAGCCACCGACCAGAACGACTTCGCCGATCTGGTCGATTTGAATACCCGCATCCTGGATCGCCTGTTTGCAAGGCGCGAGGGTCCGGGCAATAACTGGCTGGATCAACTGCTCGAATTGCTCGCGTGTGATTTCGCGCTGATAGCGCTGGCCCTCTGGCAGCGTGACGTCGAGCGTCGTTGAGGTATCCGTAGAGAGCGCAATTTTGGCTTCAATCACCGCCTTGCGGATGGACTGCACGGCCTCACCGTTGCGGCGCAGGTCCAGGTTGAGATCGCCGCCGATGTCTTCCAGCGCAATCGTAATAAGGAGATTGTCGATATCGTCGCCGCCAAGATGCGTGTCGCCGTTGGTGGCAATCACTTCGAAGATGCCGTCGTGCAATTTTAGAATGGATATATCAAACGTGCCGCCGCCCAGGTCGTAGACTGCGACGATGCCATCTTTCTTTTTGTCCAGGCCATAGGCGAGCGCGGCTGCGGTCGGCTCATTCACCAGGCGCAGGACTTCCAGACCCGCAATGCGGCCTGCATCTTTCGTGGCCTGACGCTGTGCATCGTTGAAGTACGCGGGCACTGTGATGACTGCCTTTTTTACCGCAATGCCGGGGCCGAAAAAGCGCTCCGCATTCCGCTTGAGCTGCCGCAGAACATACGCGGAAATCTCCGGCGGCGTGAATTCGTGATTGCCGAGCTGGATGCGCAGCACTTCTCCGGGAGCCAGGTCCTGTGCCAGCCGAAACGGGAAGAATTTTAATTCATCCTGCACATCTTCGACGCCACGGCCCATCAGCCGCTTGGCGGAATATACAGCGCGGTCCGAAGCCTCAATCAAATGAGGGCGGGCAGCATTGCCAACGACGATCCGATCATCAGCAGCCAGCGCCACCACGGACGGCACCAGATTCAAACCGTCTTCACCGGGAATGACCACCGGCTGCTCGCCCTGCATGAAGGCGACCAGCGAGTTGGTCGTGCCGAGATCGATACCGACTACGCGTTCTTCTCTTTCTTCTGCCATGCCCGTCTTATCTTTCTTTTTGGTCAGTCAGTTGCCAAGCGCCTGCTGCACATCTCGCACCAGATTGCGAATGTAGCTGCGGCGATTCAGCAGGTCCACGATTTCTTGTTGGGCCGACAGTTGCGCCGAGGTGTCGGCTGCATCCGCAGCCCGGTCCCATTCGACCCACAGCGATTCAAGCTGTTGCATGGAGGCTGCAAGCTGCTCTTCAAAGTTCTGCCCGGCGGCTTGCAGGTCGGCCTTCAGGCCAGGATCGTCTTCACCGCTGGCATGGGCCATGCGCATCTCTTCCAACTGCATGTTCAACTCGAACACTTCTTCCAGCAGGTCCGGCGGAACGATCTGTTGCTTCGCTGTTCCACTGGCCGTTGCTGCATCTGTCGCATCGCGCGACTGTTCTTCCAGACGGACACCCTGCAACTCCAAAACATATTCGGTGCGCGACAACGGATCGCGGAGCGTACGCCATGCATCATTGAGCAAGGAACTTTTTTCCAAGCTCCATTGCTGCTCCTGTGCACTGGCGCGGGCAAACAAGTCAGGATGAAGTTTTTTGCTGAGTTGATAGAACTGTTTTTCCAGCGCGGTCCGATCCAGTTGCAATCTGCGTGGGATGCCAAAAAATTGAAAATAGTCTGCCGGTGCGACAGGCTGCAGCTTGCCGCACTTCGTGCAAAACTGAGCGACTGCGTCGTTTCCATTGCCGCACGACCAGCACTCGACCTGGGGGCACTCCGTTTTTTGGGATGGTTCCGCAAGCACAGTCATGCAATCTCTACTTTTACTAAAGTGATGTCCGTCATCTGAGCGCTTCGCTTCGCTCATGGGTAAACTCCGCGAAGAATCCAGAGGGTGATGGCGGCGCTTAGCCAAGGGATATCGTCTGGATTCTTCGCGAAGCTCAGAATGACGCCTTCCACTCTAATGCGACGGGAAAAACGTAGCTAGCCTGAGAATGACGAACCGCAGCCACACGATTTTGTCGAATTCGGATTGATGAAATTGAAGCCCTGACGCATCAGCGTCTCCTCGTAATCCAAAATCATTCCATTTAGATAGATGAAGGATTTCGGATCGACGAACACGCGCACCCCCTGGTGATCATAGACGCGGTCGCGCTCGCGAGGCTGGGTGTCAAACCGGATGTTGTAGGACAGACCAGAGCAACCGCCGCCCTGCACGCCGAGACGCAGACCACCTTGCTCGGGAGAGAT
>DAHXNK010000006.1 GCA_027365415.1 Acidobacteriaceae bacterium | reverse complement strand
GCAGAGATACCGCTCCTGCTCCGCCTGCATGGTTTTCAGATTGTCCAGAACGCGCTGCTTTAGGGCGGCGGCATTTGGCATCGGGGCAGAGGCGCTTGCAGCACGGGTTTGCGGCGCGGTCGATCCCGGTCTGGCGGCGCGATGTGGGCTGGCTGCGGAAGGAGAGATGCCCTGCGCCAGAGCGCGGGCAGGAGCGCAGCAGGAGGCCAGCAAAATGGCAGCGATAGCGATATTGCGTTGCGGAGAGCGCAGCATGGGTGTCCTGTTCCGTTATAGCCCGTTTCGGCATGGCTCGTTCTATGCAGACAAAGGCAATGCGTTTCCCTGCATAATATCCAAGAGGAACCCTACATGGATTTAGACGGAAACAAAATGAAAATTGCTGTGCAGACCTCCGACGCTCCAGCCGCTCTGGGGCCGTACACGCAGGCCATCCGAACCGGAGATTTCGTGTTTACCTCCGGCCAGATTCCGCTCGATCCGGCAACCGGACAGGTCGTTCCCGGCGGCATTCGCGAGCAGACGATCCGTGTGCTGGACAGCCTGAAGGCTGTTCTCCTGGCGGCAAACAGCGATCTGACGCGAGTGGTCAAGACCACAGTTTTCCTAAAGGACATGCAGGATTTCTCCGGGATGAATGCGGTCTACGCGGAGTATTTTGTCGCGGCAGGCGCGGTGCCTCCGGCTCGCTCGACCGTGGAGGTGGCGCGGCTGCCCAAAGATGTGTTGGTGGAGATGGAGGCGATTGCCCGATAGAGGAGCGCGTAATCTCCGCTTGTGTTGATGAGGAAGCTGCCTTTGCAGTCGGAAGTGTCCTGCTTTCGATTCTGGATTTCGATTTCTATCGCTTGATTCTTGTACGATCAATTCATGTCACGCAGTCCCAGCGATCCCCGGTGGCGCGTCGTTCTCTGGAGAGCGGTGGTAGAGGTGGCGTTTATCGTCTTTCTCTTTTACTCCAATCTCCTGATGGGGGAGTTCACATCCACTCGACATGCCAAGAGCCTAGCCTTTGCCCTGCGGGATATCGTTACGCCGACAAATTTCGGCATTGCCATCTTTTGCGCGCTGATCGGCTATCTAGGGTTTGAGTATTTGAGAAAGAAATTGTAGTAGATGTAAATAGGCGTAAGCAGTCTCTAGGGCGGGGCACTTGGCGATCTGGGCAGGATTCCCGTATACTCGGAGATGCTGTAAACACTGTTTTTGCAAGCAGGATACGAATGCCGAAGTTAAAAACACATAGTGGCGCTGCCAAGCGGTTCAAGAAGACCGGAACCGGCAAGATCAAGCGCGGCCAAGCCACCATGCGGCATCTTCTGACCGCCAAGACCACCAAGGTAAAGCGCCATCTGGCCAGCTCTGCCCTGGTGTCCAAAGCGGATCACGCGAAGATTTCCCGCATGATTCCGTATGCCTGATCGGGCTTAACAAGCTGGGCCGCAAGCGTTCGTGGCCCCCGGAACGCCCGGTATGGGGTTCCGCAGACGATCCAGAGCCAGTAAGCGTGTGAAGAGGTAAACCAGCGACTCCTGCAAGGGATGCGCCTCCTGCCTCCAGCCGCATCACGAAGCAACGCAAAAAGGAGAACCACCATGCCCCGCGTAAAACGTGGCAATAAACGCAAAAATTATCGCAAGAAAATCCTGAAGCGAGCCAGTGGCTACTTCCTTACCAAATCCAAGCTCTACCAGGCTGCAGAAGAGGCCGTTGAGCGTGGATTGAAGTTCGCCTATCGCGGACGCAAAGAGAAGAAGCGCCAGTATCGCTCCATCTGGATTGTGCGCATCGGCGCAGCTACCAAGCTGAGTGGTCTGAGCTATTCGCAGTTCATGCACGGCCTGAAACTGGCTGGCATCGAGCTGGATCGCAAGATTCTGGCCGACATCGCCGTGCGCGATGAGGCTGGCTTCGTTAGCCTGGTCTCCCAGGCCAAGGCAGCGCTCCAAACAGCAAAAGACGCAAAGCCTGTCGCAGCGTAACGCGGCGCAGGATTCACAAAGATGCGGCGCGGCTTCGGCTGCGCCGTTTTCTATGGAGTCAGTGTAAACTTGCTGCTAGAGCAGGGTGAAGGTTCGCGGCAGCCATCGGCAGTACAAGAACTCGCAAAAAAAATGGAGCTGTGACCTTGCGGGGCATCCTTCCGACGAAGTACATCCCAAGACGCTGCAAAGCGCCTTGAAACAGGCAGGTCTACGATGAAATACGTTGTGCTGTTTGAACACTCTGACGCCAACTGGAGCGCATACGTTCCAGACCTGCCCGGCTGCATCGCGACAGGAAAAACAAAATCAGAAACGGAGAAGCTCATCCGGGAAGCCATTGCATTTCACATTGATGGAATGCGCCTTGACGGTGAAGCCGTACCCCCACCCACCACGGAAGTCGAATACATCAGAATTCCAGCGTGATCCAACAGTTCCCCAATGCCAAATTCTGAAATTCCCAAGCTCGAAGATTATTCTCCCCGGTCGCTCAACCTCTACGCTTTTTGATCTCGTACCAATGCGATAGGCTTGATCTGTCATGAAAATCAACTGGGAATTTATCCGTGAAGTCGGTGCCATCCGCTGGCTTTGGCGCACACTTCTCCGCCAATCTTCAAAGCGCATCTTGCGTCGAGACAATCACATTACGCTGCCGACCGGTGCGCGCATGGTTTTGCCGCGCACCAGCAAATTTGCAAGCGAAGTTTTTATTACCCGTTGTCATGTTGACTGGGGCAGCGAAGCGCTTTTTGCTCGCCACCTGAACTCTGCAGGGGTATTTCTTGATGTAGGCGCCAACATCGGCTACTACTCTCTTTACATGCTTCCCCTTGTCGCGACGATCCATGCTTTCGAGCCAGACCTTGCGGCGCATGCCAAGCTTCGAAAAAATCTTGCTCTTTATACCCCGCGCGCAACCGCACATGCAGTTGCCGTGGGCAAGATGAATGGAATTGCCAGCTTCGTCACGCACTCCGATTCTGAAATCTCTCACCTTGTTCAATCTGCATCGGATGGTGCTAGCCCAACTCAGCAAGTCCCTATTACGACGATTGACCAATTCGTTGCTGATTTCCTTACGATTCCTCAGCCACAAATCGTCACCGGTATAAAAATTGATGTCGAGGGTGCGGATTTTCAGGTCCTCGAAGGTGCCCGGAACACACTCGCGACTCATTCACCACTTGTGTTAGCCGAGACCTCACCTGATGCTCGCCTGTTTGAATTTTTGCAGCCGCATGACTATCGCGTTTTCGCCTTTACCCGATCCTTCCCCGGCCACGCCTTCCAACTTCAAGCCATCACTGCCAGTACAAACCTTCCTACCAAGATGCTCTTTCTGGTTCCCCCCCGACTCTCCACCGCGTTCCAGGCATTGGCCAGCAATAGCAATGCAGTTTAAGTACTCCAACCACTCCAACTTGCAGGAGTGATTTATCCTTATAGACAACCGTTTATGTCGCAAGAAACTATTCCGCAGCTCACCGCCTTTGACGTGGCAGCTCTTGACCGCTCCTTTGGCGAGCTTCTGCGCTCCGTGCAGCAGGAAGCCGCACGCATGGTTTCTGCCGACGACCGCGAGAAGTTTCGCCTGTACTGGCTGGGCCGCAAGCAGGGTCGGCTGAAAAGTATTGGCGAGGCGTGGCTGAAGACCGCACCTGTCGAGGCAAAAAAAGCCATCGGACAGCGTTTCAATCAACTGAAAGAGCAGATTGAGCAGGCGCTCGATGCAGGCTCTCCATCTGTTGCCGCGCGTGCCGCAGGCCGAAGCGCTGGCCCAATTTCCGATGCGCTCGACATTACGCTGCCCGGTATTCGTCCCGGCCTGGGCGCGGAGCATCCGCTCATCAAGACACTGCATGAGGTCGTTGGCATCTTCGAGCGCATGGGTTACTCCGTCGGCATCGGCCCGGAGGTGGAGACGGATTACTACAATTTTGAAAGCCTGAATTTTCCGCCGAACCATCCCGCGCGGGATACCCAGGATACGCTGGTCGTTGCCGGGCAAGAAAAGAAGCCGCTGCGCGAGCGTCTGCTGCTGCGCACGCACACCTCTCCCGTGCAGATTCGCACGATGGAGCAGCAACCGCCGCCTTTGCGCATCGTCATCCCCGGCAAGGTGCACCGCAACGATGCTGCGGACGCAACCCACTCGCCGATCTTTCATCAGGTTGAAGGATTGTGTGTGGATACCAACATCACCTTCAGCGATCTGAAGGGCACGCTCGACCACGCGATGAAGGAGCTTTTCGGATCGAGCGTCAAGACGCGCTTCTTTCCGTCCTTCTTTCCATTTACTGAACCCAGCGCCGACGTGCAGATCAGTTGCATCTTCTGTAGTGGCAAGGGCTGCCGCAAATGCAAACACTCTGGCTGGATTGAGTTGCTGGGCTGCGGCATGGTCGATCCGGCGGTTTTTGGATTTGTGCGCGAGAAGCAATCGGCCTACGATCCGAAGAAAATCTCTGGCTTCGCCTTTGGCATGGGCATCGACCGCATTGCGATGATGAAGTACGGCATCAGCGACATCGGCCTGCTCTACTCTGGCGACATGCGCTTTCTGGAGCAGTTCGCGTGAGAATACTCTCCCAATGGCTGCGCGCTTATATGCCTACCCTCGCTGTCTCCGACCGTCAGTTGGCCGATGACCTGACGCTGCGCGGCATCGCTGTCGAAGGTGTTTTCGATCTTCCTGCGAGTGATCTCGGCGCGACGCACGGCTCCCTCTTCGACATGGACATTACCACCAACCGCGTCGATGCCATGAACCATTACGGCATTGCGCGAGAGGCAGCGGCGATCTATAACGTTCCGCTGTTGCCGCTGGATGAGTCGCTGCCGCAAGCTAAGCCAACATCAGCACCGCGCATTGCGATTCGCATCGAAGCTCCCGATCTCTGCGGACGCTTTACTGCGCGGGTGTTGCGGAAGGTGACGATTGCGCCCTCGGCTGCGGAAGTCGCGGGCCGCTTTGCGCTGCTGGAACAGAAGCAGATCAGCAACGCCGTGGACGCGACGAATTTTGTTGTGCAAGCGATGGGTCATCCCACGCACGCCTTCGATCTGGACAAAGTGGAAGGAGCCATCGTCGTCCGTCGCGCTCGCGATGGCGAGCGACTGAAGCTGCTCGATGGAACCGAGCGCACCTTGGTCGCCGACGATCTGGTTGTTGCCGACGAGCGCAAAGCACTGGCTCTGGCAGGCGTGATGGGCGGCTGGGAGACGATGATTACTCCCGAAACAAAAAACATTTTGGTCGAGGCGGCATGGTTTGATCCAGCTAGTGTGCGTCGGTCGTCGCGGCGACATGGCCTGCATACCGACGCCTCGCATCGCTTTGAGCGCGGAGCGGATTTTGCCGCGCCACCCATCGCCTCAGCAATGGTCTGCCGTTTGATTCTGGCTGCTGGCGGTGAACTGGAAGGCGAGATGCTCGACGTGATCGTGCCGGAGCAAGCGGCGCGCACGTTGCATCGGCCTGTGGTACAGCTTGCTCTGCATGATGTCACGCGCATTCTTGGCCGCACAGAAGAAGCTCATCCACTCGACGCGGCGACTATCGAGCGCTATCTGACGGCGCTGGGTTGCCGCATGAAAAAATCTTCTGACGCGGGCACGCTCTCCGTCGAGTTGCCCAGTTGGCGGCTTGATCTGGAGCGCGACATTGACCTGATTGAAGAGATTGCGCGGCTGCATGGCTACAATCGCTTTGCAAATACGCTGCCTGCATTTTCTGGCAGTGTGGTTGAGCTGCCGCACGCCAGCCAAGAGCGCACCGTTCGCCGCAAGCTGCTGGCCGCTGGATATACCGAGACGGTTTTCAGTACATTTTGCTCGGCAGACGACGCGGCGACCTTCGCGCCGCAGGGACACAGTTCTGTTCCGCTCGGCAATCCGCTCAGCGAGGAGGCCGGCCATCTACGGCCATCCCTGCTTCCGGGAATGCTGGCCATGCTGGCGCACAATCTGAATCATGGCGTCGATAACGTCCGCCTCTTTGAGATGGGAACGGTATTCCACGGCAATACCGACCGTGTACAGGAGCGGCCATCGCTCGCCATCGGCGCGACAGGAAATATCTTGGCCAGCGCCCACACAGCAGCGCGGGGATATAGTTTTTATGACATCAAAGGCATTGTCGAAGAACTGCTGGCTGGCTTCTCATTCGCCTCGCTCGCCTTTGCGCCCATAGAAAACGCTGCTGCGTGGCTGCATCCGGGCCGCGCGGCGCGCATTGTTCTGGATGGTCATACGCTTGGCTACTTCGGCCAGCTCGCGGAAGCGGAGTCCACGCAGCGCAAGCTGAAGCAGCCGGTTTTTGTCGGTGAGCTTGATCTGGCGCTGCTCTTTCGCCACGTGCTGCGTCTACCCGCGATCCAGCCGCTCTCGCGCTTCCCTGCGGTGACGCGCGATTTCTCCTTCATTTTTTCCGATGCGGTTCGGTGGGAGCAGATTGCGGCCTCACTCACCGCGTTGGGTATTACGGCGATGCGCCCGCTTGAAGCGCTGGAAATCTTTCGCGATGCCAAAGGAAAGACCGTTCCGCAGGGCAGCTATTCGCTGTTGGTGCGGACAGTCTTCCAATCGCAGGAGCGCACGCTGCGCGACGAAGAGATTCAAGGATGGGCCGAGCAGGTAATGGCCGCACTCGCTCAACTTGGTGGAGTTTTGCGCGACGGAGCGACTGCGCCGGGATAGCTCGCCTCGCACCCTCCGTTCCCTCCCAATAACAACAGAGTCATTCTGCGCCCTTCGGCTTTGTTCCGGGCAGGCGTTGCGAAGAATCCAGACAATCTACGAGCGGAAGAGATTCCCTCAAACGTTTTGAACAAATACTTTCTGTTTATTTTTTTATACCCGCGCTATACTTGCGCCAAGAGCGTTTCCCGAACTCCTATGAATATGACGGCGGTAAAAGAACAAGAATTGGCCCTTACGTCGGACACGTTTTCCGCTCTGGAACAGCGCGTGGTGCGTACCATTGATCTGCTGCGCGCGGAGCGTGAACAACGCGCCACGGTGGAGAAGCAACTGGCGAGTGCCCAGGAAGAACTGGAGCTGCATGGCATGGAAATGGCCGACCTGCGCCGCGAGCTGGCCGAGTTGAACAAGGAACGGGATGCCGTGCGTCAGCGCGTGGAGCGACTGCTGGAAAATCTCGATGCCATTGCCGCTTCGTGAATTTTCGGATCAGGAGGAGCTTCGTATGGATCAAGACTTGAAGGCCCCCTTAGGCGAGAACATCGTTGCCGAAAGCATCGTCGTCGATATCTACGATCAGTCCTATCATCTGCGTGGCCCCGATCCAAAGTATCTGCAACAGTTGGCCGCGTTGGTCGATGCCAAAATGCGCGCCGTCGCGCAGCAGGGCACCACAGTGGATTCCCTGCGCGTCGCTGTGCTAGCCGCGTTGAACATTGCTGATGAACTGGTCATTTTGCAGCAAAAAAATGACGCGCACAGTGGCCAGATGCAGCAGGCTATCAAGACCCGCGCCGAGACGCTGGCCGAAATGCTCGATGCCGTGCTGGACGGCACGCGCAAGGCCGGATAATTCCTGTGATTCCAGAAATGCGCAGTCTGCGCTCGATTCCACTTGCTAATTGCGCTGTGCATCCGTAGCATCCAAGGTAGAAACCGGCCTGCAAAGCAGGTATGGGAGTTCACGCTGGTTGAACCAACATTCATTGAACAGGGGACTTGACTCGATATACAGGCTTGGTGTGCTGTCCGCCAGTTCGGAACGCCTAAAGAGCCTCGGCGGGTTCCCGCCGTCTTAGGACGGGTTCACCGGCGCACTCCTGCACGGCCCAGCGGGTCGGTTTTATTTCCTGATCCAGATTTTATTTTCTGGATTGATGATTGATTTTCATTTACCTCCGCTGTGTATCCACGCCTCTTTCAGTTCGGCCCCTTTACGCTGCCCACCTATGGCGCATGTCTTGCGATTGGGATGGTCGCGGCGCTGTTTCTAGCTTTGCACACGGCACGGCGGCTGCGAATCGATCCAGAATCTATGTGGAATCTAAGTATGCTGGTGGTCTTTAGCGCGCTGCTTGGTTCCAAAATGCTGCTGATGGTTGAGAACTGGCGGGATTTTCTTCGGTATCCCCTGCTGATGCTCAGCCTGTCCATTCCGCAGTCGCGCAGCACGCTGCTGGACGGATTTGTTCTGGCGCTGTTGGCGGGATTGTTTTATCTCCGCGCAAAAAAAATGCCATTGCTGCGTACCCTCGACGCTGCGGCTCCGGCGCTGGCTCTGGCAGATGTTTTTGCGAATCTCGGTGCCTTTGCTGCTGGCTCCAACTACGGCGCGCCGACGGCGTTGCCGTGGGGCGTGGTCTATCGCAATCCCTGGGCCACCTATTGGTCGGGTACGCCTTTGGGCATTCGCCTGCATCCCACGCAGCTCTATGCGTGTCTGGCGGAGCTTTTCTTGTGCGCGTTTCTGCTGTGGCTGCTGCCCCGGCAGCGGCAGGAGGGCGAAGCAATCGGCGCATGGTTGTTTTTCTACGGACTGGTTCGCTTCGGAATTGAATTTTTTCGCGGCGATGTTGATTCCACATTTTTCCACGGAATGCTTTCCATGCAGCAAGGCATCGCCATTGTCATGGTGATTGCAGGAGCGCTGCTGTGGCTGGAACGCAGCGCACCGCATCAACAGGAAGCACTGCATCGACAGGAACCCGATGGCCTCTGAATCTCCAGAATTTTTCGATCCAGCAACTGCCCGCGAAATATCTGTAGATGCCGACGCGGTTGGGCAGCGGTTGGATCAATTTCTCGTGCAGCACTTGCCCGATGTCAGCCGCTCGCGGGTGCAGCAGTGGATTGAGCGCGGCCAGGTTCAGGTGAATGGCGCAAGCGTGAAGGCTTCGTGGAAGGTGCGGGTGGGCGAGCAGGTTAGCGTGGTGGGCGATCTATCCCCTGAACCCTTGCGTGCTGTGGCTGAAGACATTCCTCTCGACATTGTGTATGAGGACGAGCATCTGGCGGTCATTCACAAGCCGGCTGGCATGATGGTTCATGCTGGCTCCGGCGCAACGGAAGATGCGCGCAGTCGCGGCACTCTGGTCAACGCGCTGCTGCATTATTTTGGCAATCTCGACGCGCTTTCCAGCATCTCCGGGCCAATTCGCCCTGGTATCGTGCATCGCCTGGACAAGCAAACCAGCGGCCTGATTCTGGTCGCAAAACATGACAACGCGCATCGTCATCTGGCGGCCATGTTCGCCGATCGCCATATTGAGAAGACCTACATCGCGCTGGTGCATGGGCACGTTGAGCGCGAGAAGGGAACCATTGATGCGTCGATCCGTCGCGACCGCGTGCATCGCACGCGCATGACCACGCGGCGCAGCGGAGGCCGTAGCGCCATCTCGCATTATCGCGTGCAGGAGCGCATCACCGGCGCGTTTGGGAAATTCACGCTGCTGGAGGTGCGGATTGAGACGGGACGCACGCACCAGATTCGCGTACATCTCTCTTCCATCGGGCATCCGGTGGTGGGCGACACGCTCTACGGAGCGCCGGAGCATGTTTCTCCCGTTGCGACCCTTGCGCCCAAGTCGGGGAAGGCAGCCACGCCGCGCGCTCGTCGCCAACCCGCGCATTCGCCAGAAAGCTTTACGCTGAACCGAAATTTTCTCCACGCAGCTCAATTGCGTTTCCTCCATCCAGAGACCGGAAAGCAGATGGAGTTCCGGGTTCCACTCCCAGCGGATCTGGCAGCGACGCTCCAGCACATTCGAGCTTCAACTCCATTGGGGATCACTGATACCATTTAGGGAACTGGTGGGATTCTAGGCAAATGATGGAACGGAATTTTATATTTCGGCGTAGCGCATGGCGGGTTTCGCAGTGCTTTTTTTGTATGGCATGGTTGTTCTTTTTTGTCGTCCGGATTTCGGCGCAAAACACCTCCGCGCCTGCGGGCATCCCCGCCAAGCCGTTGAAGGATGCCGCCGCCGTGCCACTCGATACGCTGCCCCAGTCCAAACTGGGGCAATCGGCATCGCCGCCGCCAGCGCAGAGCAGTTCGCCCGCTCCAAGCGCAGGGGCAGCGGCGGGCAGCGGAGCTGTTGCCCAGCAGAACGGGGAATATAGCATCCGCGCCACGGTCAATGAAGTCGATCTGCTCTTCACCGTGGTCGATAAGCATGGGCACTTTGTCCGCAATCTACAAGAGAGCGATTTTGCACTGCTGGACAACCACCTGCGCCCGGATGAGGTCTACAGCTTTACCCAGCAGACCGATCTGCCGCTGCGCGTGGGCCTGTTGATTGATGCCAGCAACTCCATTCGCTCGCGCTTTCACTTTGAGCAGAATGCCGCCGTGGAATTTCTTCTCGACATTCTGCGTCCGCAAGTGGATCAGGCCTTTGTCATGGGCTTCGATGTTGTGCCGGATCTGACGCAGGACTTCACCAACAACGACGATCTGTTGGAGACGGGCATCCGTAAACTGGAACCGGGCGGTGGTACCGCGCTCTACGATGCTGTTTACACGGCCTGTCGCGACAAGATGCTGCCGCTGCACGGCCCCACGAACGTGCGCAAGGCCATCATTCTGGTTTCGGATGGAGACGACAATCAGAGCCATGCCGACCTCGACGATGCCGTTAGAATGTGTCAGCGCGCTGATACGATTCTGTATGCCATCAGCACCGACAATAGTCCCAGCCGCGATCGCGGCGATGATGTGTTGAAGGCGATGGCCGAGGCCACCGGCGGACGCGCTATTTATCCTCCGCGCATGGAAAATGTTGCCTCCGCGTTTCTCTCTATTCAGGAGGAATTGCGCAGCCAGTATTCGCTGATCTATAAACCGGCAGACTTCAAGGCCAACGGCGCATTTCGCCCCATCTATCTGGTCGCGATGGATCGCCGCTACAAGGTGCGCGTGCGCAAGGGATACTTCGCGCCGAAGTAATCGCAGTGTGCACCGGGTCTCGGTTGTTAAACCAGGGAATATCGGCGGTCTACAGCAGCGCCAGCAGCGCGGCCTCATCAAGAATCGGTACGCCAAGCGAGCGTGCCTTCTCCAGCTTTGAGCCAGCTTCTTCTCCGGCAACAACGTAGCTGGTTTTCTTGCTGACGGAGCCGATGACGCGCCCTCCAGCCCGTTCAATACGCTCCTTGGCCTCTTCTCGCGCCAGAGTGGGTAGCGTTCCGGTCAGTACGAAGCTCATCCCTGTCAGCTTCTCCGATTTTTCTTTTACGGTTGCGGTGAAGTTGAGTCCGGCAACGCGCAGTCGCTCAACGAGAGCAAGATTGGCTGGCTCGTCGAAAAATTCGCGGATCGCCGAGGAGACACGCGGCCCCACCTCCGACACGCGCTCTAAATCCTCGCGGCTGGCGACAATTAGCGCGTCCATTGTTAGGAAGGTGTTGGCCAGCAACTCCGCCGTGCGCGCGCCGACAAAGCGAATGCCCAGGCCAAGCAGCACGCGATCCAGCGGCGCTTGTTTGGAGTGGGCGATTTCCTCCAGCAGCAACTGCGCCTTTTTCTCTTTCACCAGATTCAGCGTCAGCAGCTTGGCCTCGTCCAACTCGTAAATATCTGCGATGTTTTGCACCAGCTTGCGTTCTAAAAGCTGCGTGACTACGGCCTCGCCCAGCCCTTCAATGTTCATCACGCCGCGTGCGGCAAAGTGCAGCAGCGTCTCGCGCAGTCGCGCCGGACAGTTGATGTTTACGCATCGGTGATCGACCTCGCCTTCGACGCGAACAATTACGCTGTCACATTCCGGGCAATGCGTTGGAAAAACGAACGGGCGCGTTTGGGCTGGCCTTTTTTCGCGCAGCACTTCGACGACCTTGGGAATCACATCGCCGCCGCGCTCCACCAGAACGAAGTCGCCAATTTCCAAGCCCAGGCGCGCAATTTCTTCGGCATTGTGCAGCGTGGCGCGGCTGACGGTTGTGCCGCCAATGAAGACGGGAAGCAGCTCGGCCACGGGAGTCAGTTTGCCGGTGCGGCCCACCTGCACGGTGATGGCATTGACTTGCGTGATGGCGGACTTGGCCGTGAACTTGTAGGCAATGGCCCAGCGCGGCGCGCGACCGGTAAATCCCAGCCGCTGCTGCTGCGCTACCAAGTTCACTTTGGTGACCACACCGTCAATCTCATACGGCAGCGTCTCGCGGAGGGATTCTGCGTTAGCGATGAGTTGGAGCACCTCGTTGATGCCGTGGACGATTTTCAGGTGCTCATTTACGCGAAAGCCTGTCTTTTTTAAGGCGAATAGCGTCATGTACTGCTTGTCAAAAAAAGTCTCGCCACTGACAAGAACAAAGTAGGCGTAAAAAACCAGCCCTCGCTGCGCCACAATGTTTGGCTCCAAGGTGCGCAGAGTTCCGGCAGCAGCATTGCGAGGATTGACGGCGGGAGCCAGTCCCTGCGCTTCGCGCTCCTCATTGAGTTTTTGAAAGGCCGCGAAGGGCATCACCACCTCGCCGCGCACTTCAAAGGTTCCAGGCTCCGGCAAGTTTTCCAACCCCGCATTGTGCAATTTGTCCGACGCAATACTCAGCGGGATGGAGCGAATCGTGCGCACGTTGGTCGTCACATCTTCGCCGATGGCTCCGTCGCCGCGCGTTACGCCGCGCACCAGTTGGCCGTTTTCATACGTCAGCGCCAGCGACAACCCATCCAGCTTCAATTCGCAAATGTACTCGATGGTATCGCTGCCCAAGGCTGCGCATACGCGACGATCCCAGTCGCGCAGTTCCTCTTCGTTGTAGGCATTATCCAGCGAGAGCATGGGCCGCGAGTGCGCGACCTTCGCAAAGCCATCCTTCGGTTTGCCGCCGACGCGTTGCGTGGGCGAGTCCGGCGTTACCATCTCTGGATGCTCTGTCTCGATTGCGCGCAATTCGCGCAGCAACGCGTCATACTGCGCGTCGGTGATCTCTGGCGCGTCCAACACGTAGTAGAGATGCTCGTGGCGGCGCAGTTCCTCGCGCAGTTCTCTAACGCGGCCAACGAGCCTGCTTGCGTCTTCAGCGGTGAGATCGTCTTCCGCGTGGCTCATTCCATGAATTATAGAAAGCTTGCGCGTGGGATACTATTTCTAAACGAATATCTTTATGCTTTCGCACATAGCCCATCAACGCATTTTGGAGCTTTTCCCATCTCTTCGCAACATGCCGGAGCCATTGAATCTTGAATTTGCCGCAAACGCCATGCAGAGCACCATGCCTGCCGGTGCGATTCTTTTCAATGATGGCATGCCGTGCCGCATTTTTCCCCTGCTCATGTCCGGATCCATGAAAGTGGTGAAAGCGTCGGCATCGGGACGCGAGATTGTGCTGTATCGCAAGGAGCCGGGAGAAATTTGTCCAATCAGCAGCAGTTGTCTGCTGGGCAATGTGCCGTATGCCGTTCGCGGCCAGGCGGAAACAGAGTTGTCCTTGGTTGGACTGCCTGCGCCGCTATTTGAATCGCTGATGACTGCTCAGGGGGCATTTCGACGCATGGTCTTTGCTGAGATGGGCAAGCGTCTGAGTGAATTGATGCAACTGGTGGAGGCTATAGCGTTTGCCAAAACCGATCAAAGGCTGGCGCGACTGCTGTTGGAACGCGGTGATCTGGCGATGTCGCATCAGCAAATTGCCGAAGAATTGGGTAGCGTGCGAGAAGTTATTAGCCGCTTGCTGCGCAATTTTGAAGTGCAAGGGATCGTTCGCCTGGGTCGGGAACACGTTACCGTTGTGAATCGCGAGTTGCTGCAGCATGCGGCCAGCGACATTTGAGTTTCTCGCTCCACTCTGTAACTAAAGTTACAGACCCGCATGTTCCACAAAGCCTATCTTCAACCCGTGGGTGGATAATGATGCTGCCTGCAGAAAACAATGGGGACAGGGGGAACGAACGCAACCCGTAAATCCCCTGTTACTTTGAGGAGATATGCAATGAAAAATGAAGGAAGTTTAGATCGCCTGATTCGTATCGTCATGGGGATTGGAGTATTGAGCCTGTTGTTCGTTCTACATGGGCCAGTACGCTGGTTTGGCTTTATTGGTCTGGTTCCACTGCTTACCGGACTGACGGGGGCTTGCCCCATGTACAGCCTGCTCGGTATTCGTACTTGTTCCCGGTGCAACACCGACAAGTAGGATATCACTGAAGATTTCAGATTTCTCCCTGCGAGAATAGACAAAATTCACGCGGGGAAATTTGTCTGTTCCAATGTATGCTCAACAGTAGATGGAACCTGTCACACATTTTCTTACGGGCGCGTGTTTGGGACGCTCTGGTTTCAACCGGAAAACCGCATACGCCACGCTGGCGATGACGCTGGCCGCAGAGGCTCCAGATATCGACATGCTCTGGGGATTTCGCGGTCCGGTCGCCGCGCTCCAGCATCATCGTGGCATCACGCACTCCCTACTGGGCGCGCCGATCATGGCGCTGGCCGTAACGGGAGTGGTCTGGTTGTGGCATTATTGGCGGCAGCGGATGCGCGGCTATCACTTCCAGCGCGAGGGCAGTCCCCCAATTCGCTGGGGGCTGATCTGGTTCTTTGCGCTGCTGGCCGATCTGAGCCATATCTTTCTGGATTGGACGACTAGCTATGGGGTGCGTCCATTTTTTCCTTTCAACGCGCACTGGTATGCTGGCAGTTTCGTTTTTCTTTTTGACCCGATTCTCTTCGCCGCACTCCTGCTGGGGGTGGTGGCTCCAGCTATTTTCGGGATGGCGGATCGCGAGATTGGTTTTCGGTGTCCACGCTTTCGCGGCCAGCGATGGGCCATCTTTGCGCTCAGCGCAGCAGTCATGCTGTGGAGCTGGCGCTGGGCCGAGCATCGGGTCGCCATTCATTTGCTGGAAAATCAGCCCATCACGACGGAAGCCGCGACGCGAATCTCCGCCAATCCCTACCCGGTTGATCCCCTTCGCTGGTACATGGTGGTGGAGACCAAGGATGCCTACCGCACGGCCATTTTGAATCTGCATACCGGGGAGGGGATTGAGCGCGCTTCAGAAGCTACGTATTACAAGCCGCCGGTAACGCCCGCGATTCTGGCCGCTGAGCGCTCCTGGCTGGGCCACGCGTACCTCGATTGGTCGAAATTTCCGCTGGTGGAAGAGGATGGCACCTTTGGCGAGCAACCCGGCGGCGGGCACTACACGCGGATTTTTTTTCGCGATTTGCGCTTTACCTACGACGTGCTTTTCTGGCATGGCCGCAGCCACCCGCCTCTCAGCGGATCGGTGACGGTCGCGCCCAATGGCCAGATCGACACTATGGAACTCGATGGCCACGTGCAGCGCTGAAGCCTCGCATCCAATACTGAAGCGTTGATGCCGCCATGTTCGCTTGACCATCTTCGCTTTTGCCCAGAGAATGAAGGTGCGGGCCACGCAAGGCTGAATTTCTTGCGCGGGGCTGCGGAGGAGATGTATGTCAGGATATTTGTTTTTGCTGGGGGCTGTTTTCAGCCGCATTCTTCCGCACCCGTGGTGGAACTTCACCGCCGTCGGCGCTTCTTTGCTCTATTTTGGAGCGCGCCGCAGCCCACGGCAGTTCTTTCTGCCCGTGGTTGTGCTGGCGGCCACGGATTACTACCTGACCGTATTTGTCTATAGATACCCCTTCCATCTGCAGGAGTATCTGGTTACATGGGCCTGGTATCTGGGCGCGTGCTTTCTGGGCTGGGCGATGCTGCGCGGGCAGGTAACGGCAGATCGCGTGGTGGGAGCCGCGCTGACCTCTTCCACCTCATTTTTTGTGCTTAGCAATTTTGCTGCTTGGATGGGCTTTGGCTTGTACCCGCACACGCTGGGCGGTCTGACGGCCTGCTACATCGCGGGCCTGCCCTTCTATCGCAACGACGTGCTCTCGACGACATTGCTGACCAGCGCAGTCTTTGGCATTCCGGTTCTGGCGCGGCGCACGGCGGAGGCCTGGCAGCAGCGCCAGCACGGAGCAATAATCGGGTAGGGAATTTTTATTCTGCGGCACCGTGTTTCTGTCTATGCTTTTGCCAGAGGAAGAACAGCAGCGCCGCCAGCAGTGACCCCGCGACCAGCAGCATGGCTCCGGCGTGGCGGCTGGTTTGATGCAGCACCATCTCGACGATCTGCGGGCCGTAGCGCACAGTCAAAATCCCCAGCACAAGATAATGCAGCGTTCGTCCGCAGAAGACCGCAGCCATATAGGGCAGGATGCCCATCTCAAAAACGCCCGCGCCAAAGGCGAAGAGCTTAAAAGGCGTAGGCGGCGGCATCGTGGCGGGGATCAGCACGGCCCAGAAGCTCTGCCGCGCAAAGCGGGCGCGCATCTGCTCGAATTTTGCGTGGTTGACGCGGCGCAGCAGTACCAATTCTCCCCCGGCGCGGCCAATAAAAAATGGAACCAAGCTGCCTACCGCTGATCCCAGCCCCACCATCAGCGCGTAGAGCCAGAAATGTTTGCGGTCGGCCCAGATGTAGCCCGCGACGATGATGTCCATCGGAATGGCGATGGAGGAGGAATCGAGCGCAGCCAGCGCAGCGACACCCCAGAAGCCGAGCGGCTTCAGCACTCCGAGCAAAACAATTTTCCCGTGGGCCAACAGCAGTAGGAGCTTTTGTTTCATTTTGTTCTATTGGTTCGCCTTCATTTTTCCGGCAGCATTGCCGGGGTGGAGTGGTCTGCGTCGTTCGCATCATGCTCCGTGTTGCCAGTCAACAGCGCCAGCGCGTGCGGAAGCAGCGGAAGAACGGCCTCCAGTGAGTGTACGGCTCCACGCGGACTGCCCGGCAGGTTCAGAATCAACGCGCTGCCACGGGTGCCGCAGACTGCGCGACTCAGCGCGGCCAGTGGCGTATCTTTCTGGCCGATGGCGCGCATTCGCTCGGCAACGCCATCAAGGATGCGGTTGCAGACCATGCGCGTGGCCTCTGGAGTTACATCGCGTGAGCCAATGCCCGTGCCGCCAGTGGTAACGACCAGGCGTGCCTGTTTCGCAGCGTGGCAAAGGGTCTCGCAAATGCGTTCTTTTTCGTCGGGGACAATCAAAATTTGCGCGACTGTAAACCCCGCCTGCTGAAGCTGGCGGCCAACGGCGGGGCCGGAGATATCTTCGCGCTGCCTGGCAAAGCAGGAATCGCTCACGGTCACGACAATGGCATGCACACTGTCGATTCTACCGTTTCTTTTTCTTGGACATGCCGGTTTCTCGGCAGGATGAGACAATGAGAGATATAAACGGGATGAAACGCTGGCCTGCTAGATACAGTGGGTCGTAGCTGCTCGTCTATCTATTTTTCGTGTATGGCTGCGACACAAACACCACCGAGTTCCCCCGAACGCCCGACGAATCCACGGCTTGACGGAGCCGTCTCTCGTTACACTTCCTACGAGCAGCATGAACTCATCAGCCTGATTGACGATCTGGAGGATGATCGCTCCCGCGCTCGCGTGCGCGAAGGCATCTGGCTCTCGATCCTTCTACATATTTTTATCTTTTGGTTTATCTCTTACGGGCCGCATGTCCTCTTTCATCGCCCGTATGTGGTCAATCCGGCGGATGTACTTGCGAAGCGGGACAAGCAGATTACATATCTGAACCTGCCTCCAGACCGCTTGAAGGCGCAGAAGCCCAAGTCGACCAACATCATTTCCGACAAGGATCGGGTCGCGCAGACCGCGCATCCGACGCTGGACAAGAAGACGCTGGCGGAGTTGCAGGCCATGCAGCGCGCAGGGAATCCTGCGCCACCACCTGCGCCCGCTCCACAGCCGACGCAGGCAGCGCCCCAACCCCAGCAGCCCCAGCAGCAGACTCCCGCGCAGCAACAGGCTTTACAGCAACAGCAGCAGGCGCTGCCTGCGGCCCCCAAGCCACAAGAGCAGGCGCGGATGAATGCCCCCTCCGCGCCCAAGCCGAATGTGCAGCGGAGCCAGAATGCTCTGCGAAAGGCCAGTCCTCCCATGTCCGTGGGAGAGATGATTCGTCAGGCAGAGAAGGATGCTGCCCGCAGTCAGAGTAATGGTCAATCGGGCAACAACGGCGCTGGCGCGCCGATTGCGCACCCCGGCCTGGGTTCCGGTGTCGAAATCCTGAGTGACACGCTGGGCGTGGATTTTGGCCCCTATCTACGTCAGGTGATCCAGGCCACGCAATCAAGCTGGGACATTTTGATTCCAGAGGCCGCGCGCGCGCCTCTGCTCAAAAAAGGCAAAGTCGCCATTCAGTTCATCATCACACCTGATGGCAGCGTGAAGCAGATGCAACTGATTGGGCCTTCCGGCGACGTATCTTTGGATCGTGCTGCTTGGGGCGGCATCACAGGGGCTGCGCCGTTCCCGCCCCTGCCTAAAGCGTTCAAAGGCCCGTATCTCGCACTGCGTTTTTATTTTCTTTACAACGAGCAGCCTAACGGTGGCGGATCGCAATGAGGACGCAGGGCGAGCGGGAGTTGCGTCGCCGACAGGCCATCGGATTGCTTTGGCTGGCGCTGCTGGTTCTTCTGTTCAGCGCGTGGCGAGCAGGCGCATGCGCCATCTTGCTTCCCCGCTGGTGGAGGCTGTGGTAGCCGAGGAAAATCCGCAGGCTGATTCCGGGCAAGCGAATCCACCTGTGGAATCGCTCCCACTGCTCGTCGTTCTTCTGGGCGCGACTGCCAGCGGAAAAACGGCGCTCTCCTTACGCCTTGCCGAGGTCTTGCGCGGAGAAATTGTCAGTTGTGATTCCGTCGCGGTCTATCGCGATCTGGAGATCGGCGCGGCCAAGCCTACGCTGGAGGAACGCGCCCGCGTCCCGCATCACATGCTGGACATTGTTTCTCCAGAAACGCCGTATACGGCGGGCGATTACAGCCGCGATGCTCGCGATGCGTTGCGGCAGATTGCAGCGCGGCAACGTTTGCCGATTGTGGTCGGCGGCACGGGACTCTATCTTCGCGCACTACTGGAGGGTCTTTCCGCAGCGCCGCCGCGTTCGGAGGCCTTGCGAGATTGTCTACGCCAGCGCGCCGCAGATCGAGGCAGCGCCTATTTGCATCGCCTGCTGGCGCGTCTTGATCCACGCTCCGCCGCAGGCATCCATCCCAACGACACCCCCAAACTGACACGAGCGCTGGAGGTCTGCGTAACAGCGCGACAGCCCATCTCCCAGGTGTGGAGCGCGGGCAGGGAGCCGTTGCTCGGCTTTCGCGTACTGCGCCTCGGCCTCGATCCATCCCGCGAGGAGTTGTATGCGCGCATCAATTATCGCGCTGCGGCCATGTTTGCGCGTGGCCTGGTGGAAGAGACCCAGGCGCTGCTGCATCGCTACGGCCCGGAGTGCTGGCCGCTGGCCTCGCTGGGATATAAACAGGCCGCTGCCTTGCTGCGTGGAGAAATCTCTCGCGAGGTGGCCATCGCCGCCACGCAGCAGGGCCATCGCAACTACGCCAAGCGTCAGGCAACGTGGTTTCGTCGCGAGCCGGAGGTGCATTGGCTGCGCGGCTTCGGCGAGGACGCAGCTATCGAAGCCGCAATGCTTGCTCTGATTGCAAATTCGGTGCGTGGGATACCATAGTTTTCTTCGCGGAGTCGGTTGCGTGGAGGCCGTCGTTGCTTATTCCGTCCAGCGACGGAAGACCAGAGAGCCGTTGGTGCCGCCGAAGCCGAAGGAGTTTGACAGCGCCATCTCCACCTTGGCCGGGAGGGGCTTCTTGGCAATATATTCCAAGCGGCAGGCCGGATCCAGATGATCCAAGTTGGCCGTGGGGGGTAGCATCTGATTTTGCAGCGCCATTACGGTGATGCCTGCCTCCAGACCGCCCGCGCCGCCCAGCAGATGCCCGGTCATAGATTTCGTCGAGCTGATCTTGAGACGGTGACTGCTGGCATGTTCGCCAAAAACCGTTTCCATCGCTTTGGACTCCATTGCGTCCCCCAGCGGCGTGGATGTGGCATGGGCGTTAACGTAGTCGATCTGCTCTGGCAAAATTGCCGCGCTGCGAATGGCACTGCTCATGGCGCGGGCGCAGCCCTCGCCCTCTGGGGCCATGCCGGTGATGTGGTAGGCATCGGAACTCATGCCATAGCCGATGATCTCGGCCAGAATCTTTGCGCCGCGCGCCTTGGCGTGCTCCAGTTCTTCCAGGATTAGAATGCCCGCTCCCTCGCCAACGACAAAGCCATCGCGGTCTTTGTCGAAGGGACGGCAGGCATGTGTGGGGTCGTCATTGCGCGTGGAAAGCGCGCGCATGGCGGCAAATCCACCAATGCCCATTGGAGTGATGGCAGCCTCCGCGCCGCCGGCAATCATCACGTCGGCATCGTCGCGTTCAATGGTGCGGTAGGCGTTGCCGATGGAGTGCGCGCTGGTGGTGCAGGCTGTTGCCGTGGCCTCATTCGGCCCCTTGGCTCCGTAGCGGATGCTGACTTGTCCGGCGGCCAGATTGACGATGGCTCCAGGAATAAAAAATGGGGAAATCTTGCGCGGGCCACCCGCCAGCATGGCGCTGTGTTCTCGCTCAATTACGTCAAAGCCGCCAATACCGGAGCCGATATGGACGCCCACGCGCTCACAGTTTTCTGGCGTGATCTTCAAGCCGCAGGAATCCATTGCTTCCTGCGCGGCGGCCACGGCAAAGTGGATGAAGCGCCCCATTTTGCGCGCTTCTTTTTTGTCAATGAAACTATAAGGATCGAAGTTTTTTACTTCCGCCGCAAAGGTGACAGAGAAGCCAGTCGTATCAAAGGCCGTGATGGGGGCCATGCCACTTTGGCCCGCCAACAAATTACGCCAGATCTCCGGCGCCGTATTGCCCACGCCGCAGATGAGGCCCAGTCCGGTAACGACGACACGCCGCTTCAAGTCTACTTGCCGCCCTTCGCGTGCGCGTTGATGTAGGTGATCGCATCCTGCACGGTCTTGATCTTCTCGGCGTCTTCGTCGGGAATCTCGATGTCGAAGGCCTCTTCGAACTGCATCACCAGCTCGACCACGTCGAGCGAGTCCGCGCCCAAGTCTTCCTGAAACGACGCGCCGGGGGTGACTTCGGCCTCATCCACTTGCAGTTGCTCCACGATAATCTGTTTTACTTTTTCGTCCGTTGCCATTTCTCTCTCCTGAATTTCTTTTGGGTCTTTTTGAAATCATGAAAGCCGAAGGGATGGAAGCCAAAGTCAATTCAGCCGATGAATCTTCCAATCGCCATTCCTGCTGCTCGAAACTCCAAGTGTACTGACGCCTCTAGGTAGTGTAAAGCAAGTGGGCGGAAGATGTGCGATTGTCTGTGGAGGTGCCGAAATTGTTGCATCGGCTTAGAGTGGTGCAAAGGGCATATTTCGCGGGGGGAGTGGGGTTCGATGAGCATAATTGCGGTGGTGATGGCGGTGGTAGCGGCTGGAGTGGGCTGGTGGCTGGGCAAAGCCTCCGTGGGGGCAGCGCTGGCGGCCAGCCAGCAGCGCACCAGAGATTTGGCCGAGAAGAACCTGCAACAGGAAAAAGCCCTGGAGTCTCTGGGCAAGGAAAAGTCCGCGCTGGAGATGGAAAAAACGCGCTCCGAGGAGCAGTTGAAGGCCGCGCAGCAATCGCTGGCCAATGAACGAAAGATGCTGGACGATGCACAAAAGAAGCTCACCGATACTTTCGACGCACTGGCCGCTAAGGCGCTAAAAAACGCGAACGAACAATTTCTTGGCCAAGCCACCGAAAAGTTCGATGCCAAACAACAGGCCATCGACACGTTGTTGAAACCCGTCAAAGAAACGCTGGACAAGCTGAATGATCAGACGCAGCAGTTGGAGGTAAAGCGAGAGGGAGCCTACGCGCAACTCGGACAGCAACTCGCGAAATTGGGCGAAGATCAGGCCAGCCTGCAACAGGCGGCGACGACCCTGTCCTCTGCGCTGCGGAACACGCGCACTACCGGAAAGTGGGGAGAGATCGTGCTGCGCCGCGTGGTCGAGCTGGCTGGTATGACCGAGCACTGCGATTTTACCGAGCAGCACACGCAGGACGATAGCCGTCCCGATCTGATTGTGCATTTGCCGAACGGACGCGAAATTATCGTAGACGCAAAAACATCCGTCACCAGCTTTCTGGATGCAGCCGAAACGTCGGATGAAAGTCTGCGTCAGCAAAAGATGAAAGAACACGCAAAAAATATCCGCGCACACGCGCTGGGGCTGGCCAAACGACGCTACGAAAAAGGCTCTGAAAATTTCATTGATTTAACGGTCTGCTTTATTCCCGGAGACATTTATTATTTTGCCGCGCTACAGGCCGATCCAAAGCTATTTGAAGATGCTGCGGATAAAAATATTATTTTTGCGACACCGACAACATTGATTGCTTTACTGAAGGCTGCCGCCTTTGGCTGGCAACAGGATTTGAGTGGTAGCAAGGCAAAAGAAATTGTGAAGCAGGCGCAGGATATATATGATCGGCTGGTAACTGCGACGGGGCATCTGACGGGGCTGGGAAAAAATATTAGTAAAAGCGTGGAAAGCTATGACGCTCTGATTGGCTCATTGGAGCGGAGTGTCTTTCCGGCGGCGCGCGATATGAAAAAACTTGGAATGAGTGGCAGCGAACTGCAACCAATGAAGCCGCTCCATGAGACAACGCGTCAACTAAAAGCGAAGGATTGGCAGACGCAGGACGCTTCCGAGGGGCTTGCCCTCGCCGCGGGCGCGGAAGATGACCCTGCATCGAAGATATAGGGTCTGGTGTTGGGGCACCAAATGGTACGCGTGGGGGAATATCCACCGTCCTGTGG
Source organism: Acidobacteriaceae bacterium (assembly GCA_027365415.1). Taxonomy (GTDB): domain Bacteria; phylum Acidobacteriota; class Terriglobia; order Terriglobales; family Acidobacteriaceae; genus JAJZIJ01. The sequence continues at coordinate 21,162 of DAHXNK010000006.1, read as the reverse complement.
CAATCATCCAGCGCCGCGTGGCCGCGCTCATCGCGGCACAGATTCATCGCGGCACAGGAAGTTTGCGGTAAAACCGCGCGCCCAGCACGCCGCCGGCGATGGAGAGAATGAGAATGATGAACGCAATGAAGGCCATCCCCAGCAGCACCATTCCGGCTCGACCTTCGGGAGAAAGTATGAACGTGATGGCAGAATTCATTTGCGTTTGCGCCTCTGCGCTTACGGAGGCGCGGCTCATGGCCTGCTGAAAGGTGCGGGTCAGTGTGGCATCGAGCAGTTTCCCTTGGTGCAGGCCGTAGCGCTGCACCAGAAGCAACAGGGTATTGCCAGCAACTGCAATAGCGGCTGTCATCGTTCCTGTGACCACGCCGATGCGCGCGCCTAGGCTCGGCTGGAGCACGGTGTAGGGAACGCGCCGATGATAGAGAGCAATCACCAATACCGCCCCGCTTAACACCCACAACAGACTGCCCACGGCCAAAATCGACGAAAGCAGTCCTACAACCAGCGAAACCAGAGCGGCAATCTGAATGGCGGATTTCCACTGGATGCTCTCTCTGTCGTGGATGCCCCCTCTGTCGTTCCCCGTGGAAACGTGGTCGTGTCCATTTTCTGTTCCCGACTCCTGCAATGCGTCGGTTGTCTGTGGGGTAAAGCGTAGCTGCGGCGCTCCGCACTGGGAACAAAAACTGGCGTCGTTCTCCAGCGTGTTTTCGCAGCGATGACAGAGCATCTTCATACCTTGAAGCTACCTCAGCGCGTACAGTGCGAGCAACCCGGCAAGGAGCGCAGCCTTCCGGGGGCTTCTTCTTTGGGAGCTTCTTATGTGTGTGGCACTTGTACATGCATCAGCACAAACGTTGTTACGGTTTTAGGGAGGGACGGGTCAAAGACAACCAGGTATTGATTGTTGGGCGAACCGGCGCGCAGTTCCAGACTTGCAGTATTTGATGCTTCCGCCATGTTTTTGAGCGCGTCCTTGCTGGCGCGGGAGTTCGCATCGAGGTTGATGTTGTAGTTGTAATCGTTATTGCAGGTCAGTCCATCTTTGGTTTTGCTCGGCTCCCCGATGGCCTTATTGTTCTGACAGGTGACGACATCCCCATAACGCGCCAGTGCTTGTTTGTAGAACGCGACAATCGTGTTGCGCGAATCGCTGCTCTGGTAATTCAAAACCTGCACCCGCAGGCGCCATCCCGCAAAGCGCATGTCTACATCGGCGGAGTTGTCACTGTTATGTGGAAGATGCGTCAGGATTGCTCCCGGATAGGCGGACAACCCAAGATTTGCAGGACTCAAGCTGTTGGTATGGACTTCCAGCCCACCCATCGGCATGTGAATATGCATCGTCTCTTCTCCGCCGCCCTTCTTGCTCTGGGTAACGCAAGCCGTGGTACTGAGCAGGAGTGCGGAGAGCGCGGAAAAAGTAAACCATTTGAGCACGGGTTGATCTCTTCCTCGTATATCCATACACAGGCGCAAGGCCGCAAGCTCCACGGGGAGTCTCGGCGGTGGGAGTAGGAGTGTGCTATTGGGCCTGCGCCGTGGAAATCTTGCGTGGGTGGACACGGCCTTGGCCTTTGCGCGTGGATGCGGCGTTGGCAACCAGCGCGGGCACGACAGCAGCAGCACGCTGCTTTTTATCTTCATGGCTCGCCAGCAGCGCCTCGATTTGGCGCAGCATCTCGCGAGTATTCATCGGCTTCACCAGTACCTGATCTGCGCCTTCGTCGCGCCAGCCGTCATCCGCTTCAGGAAAAGCCGTAAGTAGGGCGACGGCAGGTTGATAGGCCGCCTTTTTTGCTGCGCGCAACACCTCCAATCCGGATTCGTCCGCCTCCATGCGCAGATCGGTGATGACCATCTGGAAGGTTGAGGTGCGCAGCTTGGCCTTGGCCTCGCGCACAGAGGCCGCTGTCTCCACTGCAAAGCCATTGATCTCCAGAACGGCCTTCAGCGCAAGCAAAATGGCCACTTCATCATCAACTAATAAAATGCGGCGTTTCATAGCGGAGGTGCCTCCTTGTGATCCAGAATCATTCGTTGCAGCCGGAATCCGCGCCTGAGGCGCACACTCTGCGGGAGCGCAGATTTTTTACGCTACGCTTCCACTGCTACACCGACGACATGGCAGGATACCATGTAGCAAACTTCCGTTGTCGAGCCAGCCAACCCGACGCGGAGTAATCGAATGGTTGTAGCGCAATTTTATGGTCAAGGTAGACGACAGCAAACGCCCGAAGCCCGTAAAACGGTGGCCGACCACAATCAGAAAGCAGAGCATTTTGACCGTGCGTCACAGTCGGGGATTTTTGGAGTTCGAGGAGGGAGGAAATATGTAGCGCTGCGTATCCGCGCAGGGGTAACAGGCCATAGCTGCATCTCTACCCCTGGAGCTTACCTCATGCTAGTCTGAGCCAAGCTCCTCCAATGAGTAGATCGGGCCTGGATCGGAACAACCTATTTTGAGACTTCATATCTAGGGGGCAAAACGACTATGCCGACAAAACGGAAATCAAAGGGCGCATACATGATTTCGTCGGTGGCGGAGATGTATGAGATTCACCCGCAGACGTTGCGCATGTATGAGCGCGAAGGCCTGCTGAAGCCATCGCGTTCCGATGGCAACACGCGGCTCTACACCGATGAAGATCTCGAACGGCTGGAGTTTATCTTGAATCTGGCGCGCGATCTGGGCGTGAACATTGCCGGGATCGGCATCATCCTGCAAATGCGCGAACGCATGGAGGAGATGAACCGCCAGATGCAGAGTTTTGTCGATTATGTGCGCACCGAGATGTTGACGCGTGTGCAGCAGGCGGCGCAGTCTCCGGTGCCGGGACTGGTGCCGTTGCGTCGTCCGGCGATGGTTCCGGTCGCGCAGCGGGAGCCGGGAAAAAAGCGTTAGGCGCTCGCTTGCAGTATTCTGATTCTTTCACTCGCATCCCATGTTGAAATTGCTCATTGATAGTGGTCTGGCTGTCGGACTCTTCGTTCTGCTCACATCGGGCGTGTATGGAGCGATGGTGCTGGTTGCGGCCTGGAGGTTTCGTCGCCAGGGTCGATGCGCGCTACCCTCCAGCTTCACGCCGCCGGTGAGCTTGCTGAAGCCGCTGCATGGGGCCGAGCCGGGACTTGCCTCCCATCTGGCCACATTTTTTACGCAGGAGTATCCCGCGTATGAGATTCTTTTTTGCGCCCGCCATGCCGACGATGCTGGTCTGGCCACGGCGCGGCGCGTGGCGGCGCGATATCCGCATATCCCCGTACAGTTTTTGACCACCGGGGAGCCGACCATGCCCAACGCGAAAATTCTTTCGCTGGAGCGAATGTTTCAAGCCGCGCAGCACGATATTTTCATCATCAGCGACAGCGATGTGCGTGTGACGTCGGAGTATATTCGCGCTGTCGTGGCTCCCTTTGCCGACGCCAGCGTGGGCGCAGTGACCTGTCTGTACCGTGGCGTGGCTGCGGAGGGCGGCCTGTGGGCGCGATTGGAAGCCACGGGCATGTCGATTGAGATGACTGCTGGCGTGTTGGTGGCGGAGATGCTGGAAGGCATGAAGTTCACGCTGGGGCCAACGATGGCTACGCGCCGCTCGTGTGTCGAGAAGATGGGCGGATTTTTGCCGATGGGCGACTATTGCGCCGACGATTTTTTGCTGGGGAACTGGGTCGCGGAGCAAGGCAGCCAGGTGGTTCTGTCGCGCCACAGTATTGACCATATCGTGTTGCACGCGGATTTTTGGCCCTCCATGCGGCATCAGGCGCGCTGGATGAAGAGCACACGCTTTTCGCGTCCCAAGGGACATTTTGGCACGGTACTCACCTTCTGCCTGCCTTTTGGGGTGCTGGCCGCGTCGTCGGCGTGGGCCTTGCATTGCCCAGAGATGGCAGCGGCGATTCTGGCCTGGAGTATTGGCTCGCGCATGGCGATGGCCGCAGCGGTCAGCCAATGGGTACTGCGCGAACCAAGTCCGTGGCAGAGTATCTGGTTGTACCCGCTGCGCGACGGGATGGGATTTTTCTTCTGGCTGGCCAGCTATGGCAGTCGCTCAATTCTGTGGCGCGGCGAAGTCTATGTTTTAGAACCCGGTGGCCGGATGCGCCATTCCTCGCCAACGGGATAGGCGCTATTCGCAGGAGGAATTCGCGCAAATTTTTCATCCCGGAACGGGTTTTGGGCATCTAACAAAACCATACAGGAGGGAATCTTCATGGGTACAGCAACGGCAACATCCCCGACAAAGAACTCTGCCAAGGCAATGGGCGACACCGGAGCCGACGACAAAGGAACCAGCCACAAGGGAACGGACATGATGACGCCGCATGCGCGCCAACATACAAAGGAAATTCAAAAATTTGGCAATGTCATTCCACGGCTTTCAGTTGGCCTTGGCGCGGATGTCCGCGAGGAGATGGCCGACAAGCTGAACCAGTTGCTGGCCGACACCATCACCCTGCGCGATTTATACAAGAAAAGTCATTGGCAAGTCTCCGGCCCCACGTTCTATCAGCTTCATCTTCTCTTCGACAAACATTACGGGGAGCAGGCGGAGATGGTGGACACCGTTGCGGAGCGCATCCAGACCTTGGGCGGAATCAGCGTCGCGATGGCCCATGACGTGGCCGAGATGACGCGCATTCCGCGCCCGCCGAAGGGTCGAGAAGAGGTTCCGGTACAGATTTCGCGTCTGTTGGAGGCGCACGAACTGATTATCAAGGATGCGCGAAGCGTGGCGCGTCGCGCGGCGGAGTTGGGTGATGATGGCACCAATGACATGCTGGTCAGCGATGTGGTGCGCGCCAATGAATTGCAGGTCTGGTTCGTTAGCGAGCACCTAGTCGAGATGCCGCTGGTTTTTGCGAAGTAAAGCGAAGGCAACACTGAATAAGTGGATTTTTTGAAGGGGCGCGGCTTCAGCCGCGCCGTACCTACAGCGGGAGTCATTCCCTGAGGGGGGAGTGTTGCTTTATGGAAAGAACTTGTGCAGCGCTTCTCCAACCGAATGTCCTCTATCGACCCCGAAAAATTGCAAAGGATCCGCTTCCCCGGTCTTTGCTTTTTCGTCCATTGGGTGCGCCGTGAGTGTACAAAAGGAATATGCAGAGGTTGGGGTTGATCTTTCGGTATTGCGCTGTCCTTTGTTTGCCGATATGTCTCTATGCCGGGTGGAGTGGGGCGCAGACGCTTAGCCAGACATCCAGCCAGACGCTTATGCTCCATGCTCGCACCAATCTTGTGCCTGTCCCTACGTTGGTGGAATCAAAATCCGGCGAGCCGATCTTTGGTCTGACGGCAAAGGACTTCATTGTGGAAGACAATGGCGTGGAGCAGAAGAACGTGCATCTGGACACCGACACCGACAACGCGCCACTGTCGCTGGTGGTTCTGGTGCAGACGGGCCGGGCTGCGGTGGAGGAGTTCTACAAGATGCAGGGCCTGCCCACCATGCTGCACGCTCTGACCGGGAGCGCGCAACATCGCATCGCCATCATCGCCTTTGACAGCCAGCCGAGCCTGTTGCAGGATTTCACCTCAAATTCGCAAACGCTGGATCGGGCATTCCAATCCATTCAGCCCGGTGATGATGGCGCGGCGATTCTCGACGCAGTCTGGTACGCCGCCGACATGTTGCAGGATGAGCCAAAGCAGAACCAGCGCGCCATTTTGCTTATCAGCGAGACACGCGATCATGGCAGTCGCACTCCGGCGAAGGCTGTGATTCAAAAGATTGGCTCCAGCAGCACCATCGTCTACACGCTGACCTTTGCCCCGGCGCGGACAGAGTTTTTGAACGATCTGAAACATGGCGGCGGCGGGAGCCTGCTGGAGCCATTCATAATGGCCGCGCAAGCGCTGCGCAAGAACGCGGCGGCGGAGATTCCACGGATGACGGGTGGGGAGTATCTGCGGTTTAATGATGCCAAGGGACTGGATGGCAAGATCGGCATGTTGGCGAATCAGGTGCATAACCGATACATGCTCAGCTTTCAGCCCGATCATCCTGCTCCCGGCCTGCATCTACTGAGCGTGAGCCTGCGGCGGCAGGATATTGGAGCGACCGTGCTGGCGCGGACAAACTACTGGGCAGAGAAGCCGGAGGGTGCATCGGCAAATGCTCCTTCTGCAGTGGGAGCGCGGCCATGAACTTCGCGACATCACCCCTTGCGCGTGTGTCAGGAATGCAGGAGCCAGGATGACGATGATTCTCCATTTTTTCCTTCACTACGGCTACTGGGTGCTATTTTTCTGGGTCTTGCTGGAACAGTTGGGCATGCCCTTGCCCAGCACGCCGGTGCTGCTGACGGCGGGCACACTGAGCGCGACGCATGTTTTGGGCCTGGCGGGAATTTTGGTGACGGTGCTGGCAGGCAGCCTGCTGGCCGATTCCGTCTGGTTTTCTCTGGGCAGGCGATATGGCGACACGGTCACGCGATGGATATGCAAGTTTTCCCTGGAGGCCGCCTCCTGTCTTCGCAGGACGGAGGACATGATTGCGGCGCGTGGGCCGGGCGCTCTGGTGATTGCAAAATTTATTCCTGGCCTCAATTTGATGGCGGCGCCTCTGGCGGGCCAAAGCCAGATGGAATATCGTTTTTTTCTGCTTTACGATGCGGCGGGAACGCTGCTCTGGGGGAGTTCGTTTGTTCTGTTAGGACGCTTCTTTGGCGATGCTCTTCGCCGAAATCAGGATGCGCTGCACTGGATGAGCCGTTTTGCTCTGGCTGTCTTTCTCCTTGTCGTTGTGGCGCTGCTGGTGGGGAAGATTTTCCGACAGCAGATGTTTCTGCGCAAGGTTCGCGCTATGCGCGTGAATCCAGACGATCTGAAGGCCATGCTGGATCGCGGCGAAGAGGTCTTCATCGTGGATCTGCGGTATCCGCTGGATTATCTTCCTGATCCGCGAGTGCTTCCCGGAGCCATCCGGATGATGCCTAATGAATTGATGCAGCGGAACGCCGACCTTCCACGGGATCGCGACATCATCCTCTATTGCACCTGCCCCAGCGAAGAGACCAGCGCCAAGATGGCTCTGACCTTGCGGCGGCTGGGAATTGAGCGGATACGTCCGCTGCGCGGTGGCTTTGATGAGTGGAAGCACCTCGGCTATCCGCTGATGGATTTGGAGGAAAAGGCAGCACGGTCCATCTCGTAGTGGGGCGCTTCTTTTTGTAAAATTCATCAGATATTTACATGGGTTGGGTACCCTGAAGAGGGAAAAGCGGGGACACGGGGACGGGTCTGTGAGCGGCAAATTGGCTGAAAGAGATGTCGTGAACGGCAGAGAGTCTCCCAGTGCTTCGGGGCTTGCAGTGGCGCGACCTTCTGCCGCACGGCGATATCTGAACGCGCAGAGCGACTCTGCCTTCTCGGACGGATTTTTCAAGACGCTGATGCTGGCCAGCGCATTGACGATTTTTGTCATCGTCCTCTTCATCTTTTTAGAGTTGGCATGGCAGTCTCGCATGGCCATTGCCCACTTTGGAATCTCCTTCCTGTATCGTTCCGCCTGGAATCCGGTCAGCGAGGACTTTGGAGCGCGGCCCTTCATCTATGGCACGCTGGTGTCTTCGTTGCTTGCGTTGTTGATCGCCGTTCCGCTCTCCGTCAGCACGGCGGTCTTTATTACCGAAATGTGCCCCATTCCTCTGCGGCGCTCGCTTTCCTTTCTTACGGAATTATTGGCTGCCATTCCCAGTGTGGTCTACGGTCTGTGGGCCTTGGTGGTGCTGGTGCCGTTGCTGCGTACAGAGATCAATCCCTTTCTGATGCGGACGCTGGGCTGGACTGGATTTTTTGAGGGGCCGGATTACGGGGTCAGCATGTTGGCGGCGGGGGTTATTCTGGCGATTATGATTCTGCCCATCATCTCCTCCATCACGCGGGAGGTGATGAGCACCGTGCCGCAGAGTCAGCGCGAAGCGGCTCTGGCGTTGGGCGCAACGCGCTGGGAAATGATCCGCATCAGCGTACTGCCCAATGCGCGGCTGGGCATTGCAGGAGGCATCATTCTGGGTTTGGGCCGCGCGCTGGGAGAGACGATGGCGGTCACGATGGTGATTGGCAATCGCCCAGAAATTGCGCGCTCCCTGCTGGCTCCCGGCTATACGATGGCTAGTGTGTTGGCCAATGAATTTACCGAGGCTACAACGAGTCTGTATTTGAGTGCGTTGATTGAGATTGGCCTGGTGCTTTTCCTGGTTACGATTGTGGTGAATGCGCTGGCGCGGCTGTTGATCTGGTCGGTAACGCGCGGCGCATCATCGCGCATGGCATAAAAGAATGCAGCAGAGAATACAACAAAGCGGGCAGACTTGGCGTAGATGGAAGAACCATCTGGCGACGGGAACGGCTGTTCTTGGCGCGCTGGTGGTGGTAGCGCCGCTGTTGGCCATCTTTGCTTATCTCATTTACAAAGGCGCAAGTTCTCTGAACTGGGCCTTTTTCACCAAGGTTCCCAAGCCGGTTGGCGAGATTGGCGGCGGCATGGAAAATGCCATCGTCGGCTCCGGCGTGCTGCTGACCGTGGCGAGTTTGATTGGCATCCCCATCGGCATTGCCGCCGGGGTCTACCTAGCGGAGTTTGGACGAAAACGCCTGCTCTCGAATCTGGTGCGCTTTACTGCGGATGTGCTCAATGGCGTGCCGTCGATTGTGGTGGGCATTGCCGTCTACTCGCTGATCGTGGTGACGCAGCGGCATTTCTCGGCCTTTTCCGGCGGCGTTGCCCTGGGCATTATGATGATTCCCACGGTCACGCGAACCACGGAAGAGATGCTCCTGCTGGTTCCCCATGCCGTCCGCGAGGCCGCGCTGGGGCTGGGCGTTCCCAATTGGCGTTCCACGGTTTCCATTACGCTGCGAACCGCCTCCGCTGGCATTATTACCGGCTGCATGTTGGCCTTTGCTCGCGTGGCTGGAGAAACGGCCCCACTGTTATTCACGGCCTTTGGAAATGACGACAAGAGTTTGGCGCTCAACCAGCCCATCGCGGCGTTGCCGCTGCAAATTTTCGTCTACGCCGTCTCTCCCTACAACGATTGGCATCGGCTGGCTTGGGCCGGTTCGTTAGTATTGATCTTTCTGATTGTTGTTTCGGTTTCACTGGTTCGGTATGTAACTTCGCGCGGTGTGCTCAAGGGGGCAAGCTAGTGGGTGTTGGCATTGAAGTAAAAGACCTGAATGCCTGGTATGGCAGTACGCACACGCTGCGGGATATCCATCTCAACATTCCAGCCAACCACGCAACGGCGCTCATCGGCCCCTCTGGGTGCGGCAAGTCCACTTTTGTCCGCTGCCTGAATCGGATGCATGAGACCAATCCGATCGCGCGCGTCACGGGAACCGTAAAAATTGGCGATCTGGATATTTATAACGATGTCTCTCCTGTGGTGATTCGCAGGCGCATTGGCATGGTGTTTCAGCGACCCAATCCCTTTCCTACGATGTCGATTTATGACAACGTGGCCAGCGGTCTGCGGCTCAACGGCTTTCGCAATCGTCAGGCGCTGGATGAGATCGTCGAGCGCTCTCTGCGTCGCGCAGCGCTGTGGGACGAAGTGAAAGACGACCTGAAGCGCAAGTCGGGAGCCAGCATTTCTGGTGGCCAGCAGCAACGGCTCTGCATTGCGCGCACGCTGGCCGTTGACCCGGAGGTACTGCTGATGGATGAGCCTGCCTCGGCGCTCGATCCCATCTCCACGGCGAAGATTGAGGATCTCATCTTTCAGTTGAAGTCGGAATATACCATCGTTATCGTGACGCACAACATGCAGCAGGCGGCGCGCGTTGCGGAGAAGACGGGATTTTTTCTGAACGGCCAGTTGGTGGAGTTTGACGCGACCACCAAAATCTTTACTAATCCCAGCGACAAGCGGACGGAAGATTACATCACCGGGAGGTTTGGATGACGCGGATACGGTTCCATCAAAACCTCGACGATCTGAAGGAAAAGCTGCTGGTGATGGCGGGCATAGCGGAGCAGGCCATTCAGCGCTCCATTGAGGCCTATCGCGTCCGCGATCTTTCCATCTGCGATCTGGTGCAGCGCTCCGAGCCTGCCATCAATCGCCAGGAGCGCGAGATTGACCAGATGGCGCTCGACCTGTTGGCGATGGAGCAGCCGATGGCCATTGATCTGCGCTTCATTCTTGCCGTCATCAAAATCAATGCCGATATCGAGCGCGTTGGCGATCAGGCCGTCAACATTGCCGGACGCGTGCGGGATCTGCAAGCCATGCCTCCGGTCGAGCTTCCCGTGGATATTCCCAAGCTGGCCTCGATGTCGGCCTCAATGGTGCGGCGCGCGCTGCAAGCCTTTATTGATGCGGACGCCGACCTTGCCGAATCTGTCCTGACGATGGACGACCAGGTCGATCAGATGAATAACGCGATCTATCGGACGTTGAGCAAGCTGATCCATGACGAGCCGAGCCAGACACCGCAGGCCCTGAATGTTTTGCTGATCGCGCGCAATCTGGAGCGCGTGGGCGACCATGCCACCAACATTGCCGAGGATGTCATCTTCTGGGTAAGCGGCGCCGATGTTCGTCGCCATTGGCGAACCGGCAGTTAAAACACGCCTTCGATCCACCAGATCAATTTCTGAAGCAGCGGATAGTACAGGCCAAGGTGGATTGCCGTTGGCTGTGGATAGGCTGCGCGCGCTACCTCGGCATACACCTGCATTTGTCGGGTGTAGAGATTTTTTTGCTCGGCGAGGAATGGCTCCAGATCACGTTCGCCATGCGTGGCGGTTTTGAAATCCACAATCCAAAGCTGCTGGTTCCCGGCAGTCAAAGGTTCTGGCCCAGCGAGAAACATGCGGTCGAGCCGCACATTGCGAACGGTTTTTTGCAGCAGAGCCGTCAGGGGAACCTCAAACTCCGGCAGCAAGGGATCGACGCTGGGATGCGCTGCGAGTAGCCATTGCGCCACCGGGTCTAGCGCGACTTCCAGCAGCACGCGCGCGATGCGGTCGGCGGCAACCTGTGCATCGTTTGGCGCGTACCCCCCTTGCATCATGCGCAACAGCGCAGGCTGGCGCAGCTGTTGTACTGCGTCGTGAATATGCTCTTCGTCTTTTTGGGCGCGAAGGATTCGAGCCAGAGGCTGCATCAGCGCATGGACGACAGTGCCGAAGAGTCGCGCCTTCCAGGAACCTTCTGGACGCAGAATCGCAGAGGCTGTATCTTCGGTCGCGGTCTCCTCGGGTTCCCAAGCAGCGGGTTGACCTACATCCGGCGGAAGGGAAGTGGGCGTCCATCCAGAAGGCAAGCGACGAAAATTGGACAGAGGAAGGCGTGGAGCCTCTCCGGGTTGGGCCTCTGCCACCAGGCTTGCTGCAATACCGGAGCGAGGTTGCAGGCGTGGCGCGGGCATCGTCAGAATATTGTTGGCGGCATCGGACTGCTCCGGTTGCTGCGTAAACATCTCTTTTGCAAACGGCCACGCAATGTGCAGCAAAGACCGCGCATTGGGGCGGGCAAGCTCCCCGTTTTCATTTCGCGCAAGCGTTGCGAACAGATGCAATTCCCGGCGCGCGCGCGTGCAGGCAACGTACAGCAAGCGCTTGCGTTCCTCCTTCTCTCGCTTGGCAATCCGCTGGTGAATGTATGCTCCGATTGGCTCCTTCTCTTCCGACGCATGACGGATCGGAGCCAGAAAAAATCTGGATTCCAATGCTCCCTCTGGTGTCGGCTGGATATCTTCTGCCCACGCCAAAAGCTTGGGATCATCGTTCCGGGGTTTATTATGCAGGCCTGGAAGCAGAACAATATCCCACTCCAGCCCCTTCGCTTTGTGCATCGTCAACACTTCCACGGAGCCTTTTTCCTGCGCAGGCGTTGGCGCGTAGAGCTTCTGCATCCGTTCTTCGATGCGTGTAGCTGTAAGACGAACGCCCTCCATTTCCAGATCACTCAGCATCGTGAAAAATTGCTCGATGGCGAGCAGCTCGCTGGCGGAAACGCAAGCCTGTCCTCCCAGCGTGTGCCAGATGCGTTCGACAAGCGAAGATAAACGCTCCTGCGGCAACAGCGAACGGGCTTGCTCCAGCGCTCTCCAAACACGCTCGGCGCGTTGCTGGCCATCGCCCGACAGCAGAGAGAGTCGTTCGCGCAGCAGTTCTGGAACTGTGCAGGATTGCCACCGCGCATCCTCGGTTCCGCAGAGCATGTGCAGGTCGGCCAGCGTCAATCCGCACCACGGCGCGCGCAGCACGGCCAGCCACGCGATCCGATCCGCAGCGTGCAGCAGGCAGCGTGTGATGGCCAGCAGATCGAGCAGAGGCTGCCGATCTGTCAGTGTATCCATTTCAATGGCGCGGTAGGAAATCTTGCGCCGCTGCATTTCTTTCAGGATGGGCCATACGTGGCGCTTGTTGCTGACAAGAATGGCAATGCTGCGCGGGCAGTCGTTTGCCTGATCCTCGGAGCGATACCCTTCGATCACGTCGCAGAGTGTCTGCGCTTCAACAAGGGAAGGGTTCATCGCATCGGGTTCTGATTTTTGCTTTGCATTGATTAGCGGATGCCAATGAACCCGATCCCAAGATGCGTCGGAGGACACTTCCAGATTTGCGGCCAGGGAAGGGTGAAAGTGGATGTTGTCGGTGTCGGTGGTTTCCAGAAAGACCTGTGCAAAATACTGATTGGTTGTTTCCACCAGTCGTTGTTGCGAACGGAAATTACTGGTTAAAGAAATCGTTTCGAACTGCACATCTCCCAGCCCAAAATCGCGCGCGAGCGCAAACAACGCCACTTCCGCTTGGCGAAAACGATAGATGGACTGCTTCGGATCGCCGACAAGAAAGACTGTCTGGCTGAAACCATCCCAGCTTTGCACCAGATGCCGAAGCAGATGAAACTGCGTCACGGAGGTGTCCTGCATCTCGTCCACGAGAAGATGCTGGATTTTTGTTCCCAACGCCAGCGCAATACTGTTGGTGTCGTCCGCGAGGGCTTGCTGTGCAGCCAGAAGTAACTCTGTAAAATCCGTTTTTCCTTCCTGCGCGAATACGAGCTTCAATTGAACAAGAGCGTGACGCAGCAGCAGAAAACTGGCGCACAGCACCTTGCGCTGTTGCACGGTGTACTGCATGGGAGGCAGCGTTTGCAGACCGCGCAATGCCTGAAGGAGCGCGGTGTTTTCAGCGAGGGATGCGAGCAGCGCTTGCATCTCCGGCTTGCGCGGGCTTTTCGGCGGAAAGCCAAGCGCGACATCGACCCTCTTGCGAAACTCTCCCTCGCGGGTCAGCAGGAAATCCGCAACGACGGCCCAATGCTCCGCATCTTCCGCGTGGTACGAGGGAGGCTCCGTCCATGCAAGGCAGGCGGCAAAGGGATTCTTCTTGTTTTCTCTTTTCAGATAACCGGAAGCATCTTGCATCAACGAGAAGATATGCATTGCGGTCGCATGGCCTAGAGATTTTTCGAGCGACCGACACGCGAACGCATGGATTTCCTTTAAGGGCAGCTCAAATTTCTCGTGGACGATTTGTTCCAATCCCGCATCGTGGGATTCTTTGTCAATGGGCAGAACATGTCCCCACTGGTCGCGCGTGGCCAGCAAGTTGGCTAATAATTGCACAGCGCGTTCCAGACGATTGTCCAGATGCAGCACCAGCACGCGAATGGCTTCATTTAATTTTCCGTCATCGCCGCCCAGTTGCTTTAATACATTTTGCGCGGCGGTGGAATACAACTCCGAGGCATCTGTGATCGGCTGCGTGCCCGCTTTCATCTGCGCCAACATGGGCAAGCGTGAGGTGATGTCTTTGCACAGGGAGTCGATGGTACGCACCTGCATACGGTGCGGCTGGCGTGTTACATTCCAGTTGCGTCGCTGTCCGTTCTCCAGCGCCGCCGCTGCCAGCGCGCGCGTTTGTTGTTTGTGGGGTGAAGGTTCGTTGCTCGCGTCCGTTTTTTCTGCCGTTCGTAACTCCCGCAAGATGCGGTCGCGCATCTCGGCAGCGGCCTTGCGCGTAAAGGTGATGGCGAGAATTTCTTCCGGCTCCTCCACCTGCGCCAGCAGTTTCAGATAGCGCTGAATCAGCAATTCCGTTTTGCCGGAACCAGCCGATGCCTCGACAAGAAACGAGCGCTCGGTATCCAGCGCCATAATGCGCTGGGTCGTGTCGTCCGGCTGCGCGTCCGGCGCGATGTGTGGCGGGATATTCATTTCGCTCAATTCAGGATTCCGATTCTGCGCCATCGTCTTCCTCTGCGTCTTCGTCGTTCCCATCTTCGGGAGCAAGCTGGGTCTCCTTGATGCGACAGAAAATTCCCTGCGCGCAGTAGGTGCAGGTCACTCCAGGGATTTTAGGATCGACGGAAGCATCTCCGGCGCGAAAATGATCGGCAAGCTGCGTGAGCGTGTGATTCCACTGCTCGATCTTGGACAAAAAATCTTCTTCTGTCGCCAGAATCGGCGCACGCGATTTTCGATTCTTCGGGTCTGCGGTCGAAAATGTTTGCGACAGGGAATGGATGATTTTGAAGTCAAGCTGTTTGGCCTGGAGGCTGGCAAAGGCTACTCCGCGCAAAGATACATCGGGCGCGAGGGCGTCGCGCATCAGCACCGCATAGGCGGGAAGCTGCGGTTCATCGGGGCGATCGCCATCGCAGGCCGAGGCATGAATCGCGCCCGTTTTGTAATCCATCAGCGCAAGACCGTTGCCCACTTTGTCGATTCGGTCGATGCGGCAATCAAACTGCACACCCCCGATGGCAGCATTCAAAATGCTTTTCTCACATGCCTCCACGGAAAAATCAGGACGCTGCTCCTCCACTTGCAGCCACGCAAGCAGGCGCTCGCAAAGCCGCTCCGCTTCCGTGGCGAGCAGGGCTTTCTCCAGCGGACTATGTGCCGGAAACTTGTTCAGCGCTTGTTGGATGCACGCGTCGAGAATGGCGCGGCGTTGTTCTGTCGAAAGAGAACGCAGGGCTGATTGGGTTTTTACTTGCGTCCAGAAATCGCGCAGCACCTCATGCACGGCGCTGCCCTGCACACGAGCCGCGATACCGAGGGAGGGTTCTTCGATGGCCGCCGCGTCCAGGCGCAGCTCCGCAAATGCCTGAAACGGACACGCCGCCTGCTTTTTCAGAAAACGGATGCCTCGTCGCACCTTGATGTTTGTGAATGGAACCGGCAACTCACTATCTGCGGCAAGGGTCTCGTCCGTTGCGCGCAATTCTGCGCTGAACGCGATTTCCGGGAGCCATTGCCGCGCCTGGGCGGGAAGACTCTCAGGAAATAAATCAAGAATCAGCGGAGAGATGCGAGTCTCCATCGCTGGCGCGTGGGCCGCGCCGATTTCTTCTGTCGGATCTTCCATTGCAAAGCTGAACACGGCCTCTTTACAGGAGGACAGCACGCGCTGGGTGACATGATATGCGTGGTCAGCATCCGCCTGCGCGTCGGCATAAGGCAGGGAAGCCTGTCGCTGCAATATCCAGGGAATCCACGGTTGCGCCTGACCGCGCGGCGGCCATGTGCTGGCGGATGCGTTCAAAAACCAAATTGCATCGAAGATCATTCCAGCCGACTCCGCAATGCCCATGATTTGTACGGGAGCATCCTGCGTTTCTAGGGTGAAGAGCGTGCGGGATGCGGCGTTTTCAAGGGTATTCAGCATGGCGGCAAAGGAGACGGCATCTTCGACGGCATCCAGCGTTGAGAGTTCGTCCAGCATTCGATTCCAGCGCCCCAGCAGTTGAAACTCCGCGCTGGTTTGTGCCTGCAAGAGCGTCCACTCCGCAGCGCGCAAGATGGGGTCGATGATCTCGCGCCACTCCGCGTGCGCGCGTCGTTTGCCTGTAGAAGCAGTGTCCGAGAAGATGGCAGCGTCCTTTGCAAGCGCGGCGACGCGGTACATGCTCTGCTGCAAGGGAGCAATTGCAGGTGTGTCGTTTTCTCGCAGCCGACGCAGCAGCCAGAAGAACTCCGGTTCCCCGCCGAGGAGTTGTGGGTCTGCTCGAAGCGCGGTATCCAGACGCGCGCGCGCATCCTGCGATCCGCCTCCCAGATGCCTTGTAACCAGCAAAAAAGAGGCATCGTCAAAGGTGATGGGCTGGGTGAGCCAACGCAGCAGAAGCAGCGCTGCGCGTATCTGTGGCAACGTGTCGAGAGGAACGCCCAGGGTGAATTCGTAGGGCAGTCGCTGCGCGGATGCGTGAACATTGAGCGTGGAAGGGGCTAGCACGCGACGAAAGATGCGGTCGATTTCGTCGCGCAATTCTGGGATGGAAGGCGCGAACACGCCAATGCGTTCACGCGGATGGTTCTGAAGCCGCTTGCGAATCCAACAGGCCGCAGCGCGCAATTCTTCTTCCATTGTGTCGGCTGCAATCAGGACAGGTTCTGCGTCGGCGGCCTGTTCTGGAGTCAGCCACAGAAAAGTATGCTCACATCCTTGCTGTTGCAATTTTTGCAGCAGCATTTGCTGTTGCGGCGTGACGCGGTCAAAGCCGACAAGAAGGATTTCGCGGGGAAGGATCGTGCCTGTCTGATCTGGACTGGCGGCCAGCGCGTGTGCCAGCGCCGCCGGAGAAAGAAGGCCACGCCCCTTGCATTGACGTTGAAAGGCGCGTAGCCATTGCAGAAAAGCGAGCGCATCTTTGCCCTCGGCAGCTTGCTCCAAGCGCGAAGTCGAGATGCAGTATTCCTCAAGCAGATGGTGCGATTCCTGCGCCAGCGCCGCCAGTGAATCGGAGTGGAGAATTGGGCCAGCCGCTAGATCGTCTTCTGCGCGAAGGATGCTCTGCCACAAGAGACGCTCCTGCGTCAGGGTCACAAGCACTTGCTGCGTTGCGCCAGAGACACAAAGTGCATCCCACATTTCGGCCAGCCATGCATCCCACGTAAGGATGCGCGGAGTGCGCCAAGCCGCTTTTTTATTTTTCTGCTGCCAAAGGCTGTGGCCGCTGCGTAGTGTGCGTGCCGCTCGCGGATTGCTGGTGATAACCAGAGGGGCATGTGCCGTGTCCTCCAAGCGGGAAAAGAGCGCTCGCTCGGTCATTCGCTCGGAGATATGCGTGTTGCATGGCATGGAAACTTTATACGCGAACCTGCGCATAGAAACGAACTTGCGTTCTGGAGATGCCTGTTAAACTTGAACGATGAGACGGCTTGCGGCTACGTTCCTGCTGTTGCTGACCGGTATTCTGCCGATACAGCCGCTCGTCGCGCAGGCCGAAGCGCAGGCCAACATTCCCGTCTGTTGCCGCGCACATGGCGCGCATCATTGCATGATGATGCAAATGGCCCTTGGCATGGATGCGCCCATCTCCTGGATGGCACAACCCTGTCCGTATGCGCGTCTGCGCCATGCAGTGACCACGACATCGTCGTTTTTACATGCTGCGGTCGGTATCTCAGCGTATCGTCCGGTTTCCATGCTGGATTCCCTTTCTGCGCGTCCGACTCCAGACACGCAGCATTCTTCGTTGTACGCTCCTCGCGGCCCACCTGCTTTCCTCCTGTAACTTCTTAGCCATTTTGTTGCGCTCTTTGGGGTGCCGTGTCGGCCTGTGTGTCGATTGGGAAGTGGAATCATTACATGGCCACAGATGTGGCGGCGGAGGCGGTTTTGTGTACGTCATGTAAGGCTGTATTTTCTATCGTTCTGCTATGTATGCTGTGCGTAAATCCGGCGCGGGCCACGGTGTTTGGAGAGGTGCAAGGGATCGTACATGATCCGCAACATCGGCCTATCCAAGATGCAACGGTCACGATCCATGCTGCACACTCTGTCTTCAGCCAGACAGCGCGTACCAACCAGGATGGATATTTTTCTTTCCTCACCATTCCGCTAGGAGATTACACGGTCACCATCACCAGCAATGGTTTTGATGTATTGAAGCAGACGGTCACGGTGTTTTCGGACAATTCTTCGATCCTCCATTTCCTCTTGCAGGTGGGCAGCGTGCAGCAGTCGGTGAAAGTAACATCCCAGACGACGGTGGCCAATGTTGATTCCGTGACACCTACAACCTTGGTCAATCGAATGGATATTGCGCGAACGCCAGGAGCAGATCGAACCGATAGCATGGCGATGATTACGGAGTATGTTCCCGGCGCATACATGGTGCATGACATGTTACATGTGCGCGGTGGGCATCAGGTGAGCTGGGAGATTGATGGCGTGGAGATTCCCAACACGAATATCGCGAGCAATCTCGGCCCGCAGATCGATCCGAAGGATATTGATTACTTAGAAGTTCAGCGCGGCAGTTACAACGCTGATGTTGGCGACCGCACCTATGGTGTGTTCGATGTTTCGCCGCGCACGGGGTTTGAACGCGACAATCAGGCGGAGTTGATTACGAGCTTCGGTAACTATGACCAGACCAACGACCAGATCAACTTTGGTAGCCATACAGAAAAATTTGCCTACTACGCCAGCGCGAATGGGAACCGAACGAACTATGGATTGATGCCGCCCATTGCGAAGCCATATCACGATGCGGCCAATGGATACGGAGGATTTTCATCATTTGTGTATAACCGCACCCCGAAGGATCAGTTTCGGCTCGTGTCACAATTGCGCGCGGATTATTTTCAGATTCCTTATGATCCTAATCCGAATGATTACGAGAATCAGCAATATAATTCCAGCGGGCTGCGCGATGGCCAGCATGAGGTGGATGGGTTCTCGGCGTTCTCTTGGGTGCATACATTTAACCCCACGACATTTCTACAGGTGTCGCCGTACTATCACTACAACAGCGCGAACTATGAGCCGAGCGCAGCGGATTTCCCTGTTGCCACAACTTCGGATCGCGCCTCGAACTATGCAGGTTTACAGGCATCGCTGACCACGCAGGTTGCCAGCCATACCCTGGAGGCAGGATTTTATTCCTTTGGGCAGCATGACAGCGATGTTTTTGGCGCGATCTTTAACAATGGAAGTTATCAAAATTTTCTTCTCCACACTGGAGCTGCGGGAGGATTGACCGAAGAATATATTTCCGACAACTACAAAGTGACGCGATGGCTGACGGCGATTGCCGGATTTCGCTCCTCTCAGTTTGTAGCTAACTTTACCGAAATTGAAAACGATCCTCGATTTGGAATTGCCGTGCAGGTGCCAAAAATTAACTGGGTCTTCCGAGCTTTTTATGGGCGCTACTATCAGCCGCCGCCGCTGGTAACAGCCTCCGGCCCACTCATCGGATATGCCAACAGCACCAACACGGCGTTTCTTCCCTTGCATGGGGAGAGGGATGAAGAGCATCAGTTTGGGGTGCAGATTCCTTTGCATGGATGGTTGCTGGACGCGGATAACTTCGAGACACGCGCAAACAATTTTCTCGATCACTCGAATGTAGGCGAGTCCAACATCTTTTTCCCAATCACCTTCGACGGAGCATTGATCCAGGGATGGGAACTGACGATTCATTCGCCAACCTTGTGGCGATTTGGTCAGGCGCATCTGGCCTACTCCAACCAGCTTGCGGAGGAGCGAGGCGCGATTACCGGCGGACTCGTTTGCTATCCTTTCACGGCTCCGCAATGCAATACGGGCTTCAACTACACGCCGCTCGATCACGACCAGCGGAACACACTCAATGTTGGCTTCGATGCCTCGCTTCCCGCGCAGTTTTACGCTTCGACCAATCTCTACTATGGATCAGGTTTCGATAATGGCGATCCAAATGCGGAGTATCCGGGGGAGTATCTTCCGCACGACACCAGTCTTAATTTTTCGGCGGGAAAGACCTTTCGCAAGAGCACTACCATTTCCGTGGATGCGACCAATGTAACCAACCATCGCGTCTTGCTGGATAACAGCCTGACCTTTGGTGGTTTTCACTACAACGCTCCATTTGAAATCTATGGAGAAGTTCGCTATCGCTTCCACTACGATAGGCTGTTCCATAGAGGAAGTAAGCCGTGAACCGAGATGCAAACGCAATGAAAGCTATTCTTTTTCCGCTCATCCTGGCTGTTGCTGCGCTGTGTTGTGGCTGCGGGCATACCTCTTTGCAAGAAAAATCTTCCGTGGCCGTCAATCCTTTGTCTGGCAAGATTTATGACCTGCGTGGCGTGATTGTTTCCGTCGATGCAGCCAATGGGAAGGTTCAATTAACGAATGAAAATATCCCCGGCTTCATGGAACCGATGACGATGACCTATGCGCTGGCCAATCCGATGGAGGTCTCCGAGTTACACGCCGGGGACAAGATTCGCGCGCAGCTTACGGTCAACGATGCCTCCCCGATACTTAGCCAGATCGACATTTTGCAGCAGTCCCAATTGGACTACAAACCCACCACGCAATATCACACTCCGCAGGCTGGCGATCCGGTTCCAGATTTTACTTTGACCAATCAGAGCGGGCATCGCATTCATCTCGATCAATATCGCGGTAAGGCGCTGCTGATCACGTTCATCTACACGCGCTGCCCGTTGTCGGATTACTGTCCGCGCATGAGTCGCAACTTTGCCGCCGTGGACAAGATGCTGGCCGCTGATCCTAGGCTCTACGCGAAGACGCATCTGCTCAGCATCAGTTTCGACCCCAGCTATGACACGCCTGCCGTGCTGCGTGGCTACGGCGAGGCATACACCGAGCGCTTTACCCAGGAGAAATTTCAACACTGGGAGTTTGCCGCGCCCAATCCCAAGGAGCTTGCAGCCCTATTGCAGTGGTTTGATGTGGGCCTTACGCCGGGGCCGGGAAAGACGCTGGCGCATTCGCTATCGACGGCGGTGATTGGGCCGGATGGCAAGGTGCGCGCCTGGTATCCAACCAACGAATGGACTCCGGAGCAGGTATTCCACGACGCGCAACGCGCATTGCTGCCGATGGCAGAAAAGAAGCAGCGCAAATAGCGCATGATTGGGCGGAATATTTTTCTCCCGGACTTGGCGGGACAGGCTATTCTGAAGGACAAGGGAACCATAGGAGAAGAAACATCATGGCGAAAACAACAGTATTTTTTGCAGTCCTTCTGATCGTGCTGGGTGTTGCGGTCTTTATCGCGACGGGTAGCCATGCGCCAACGGCGCTGATCCCGGCATTCTTCGGCATCGTTCTTGGAGCGTTGGGGATGTTGGCCCGCACCGAAGACGGCAAGCGTCGGATGCTCTTCATGCACATTGCTGTCACCGTTGGCCTGCTCGGATTTCTCTTTCCGGGTATTCGCGCCGCA
>DAHXNK010000069.1 GCA_027365415.1 Acidobacteriaceae bacterium | reverse complement strand
GAGGATGGATTTTCTAAGGCTGCCATGAGGTTTGATCCTTATTTCAGTTCTCGTTGTCGAGTATAAAGCGCCGCGCCGCTTGACACTTTCGCGTTTGACAGCAATCCTAATGGATTCAGAGCAGAACGTTGTTTGCATGGATGGAGCGAATCTCGACAGTGAATGTACGCGTTTTCTACCACGATAAATGTTTTGACGGTGCCTGTGCGGCATCGCTGTTCGCGAGGTTTCATCGCGAGTGCATCCGCCCAAAGACAGATCAGGATACGGAGTACACGTTTCATGGCCTAGTGCATCGCGCCGGAGCCTTGTTCGACGACCGCGACTTCATCGGCGATGAGAATGCTATTGTCGATTTCAAATACTCCCCATCCCCGGCCATTACCTGGTGGTTCGATCATCATCTGAGCGCGTTTTTGACATCGGAAGATCACGCGCATTTTCTTGCTGGGCAGGAGTATCCTGCCACGCGCCAGCGTAAATTTTACGATCCTGATTCCATCTCCTGCACCAGCTTTCTGGCCCGCGTTGCCACCGCGCAGTTCGGCTTTGATGCGCGTCCAATGGCTGAGTTGGTGCGCTGGGCGGATATTGTGGATGGCGCGCTGTACGCAAGTCCAGAGGCTGCCGTGGCGATGGCCGAGCCAGCAATGAAGCTGACAATGGTGATCGAATCTGTGCAGGATGTAAATTTTGTGCCGCGCCTGATTCCACTGCTGACAGAAAAAAGTTTTGCCGAGATTTTACGCGAACCACTCGTCGCCGATGAGTTGCCCGCGCTGCTTGAGCGTCACGCGCAGGCGCTGGAACTGATTCGCGAGCGCTCCCGTTGCGAGCAGGGCACAATTTATTTCGACATCACCGATCATCCGCTGGAGGGATACAACAAGTTCATTCCGTATTACCTGCATCCGGAGGCCACCTACAGCATTGGCCTGAGTCGATCCAGTTTTCGCACCAAGATTGCGGTCGGTTCCAACCCGTGGACAAAGGTCAAGCCGGAGCAGATGCCCAATCTGGCGACGATCTGCGAACGCTATGGTGGCGGAGGTCATGCGCGGGTGGGCGCGATTTCCTTCCCACGCGAAAAAGACGATCTGGCGCGCGCGGCGGCATTGGAGATTGTGGCCGAACTGCGCGCGCATAATGTCGCCTCGTAATGCAGAGGATGGTCTTTCTGGGATCGCGTATTCCTCAACGCAGGTCTCTCCACTCCGCCCGCTCACCGTGGTGAGCGTTCTTCGGGCGAGATGACAAGTCTGAGTGTAAGGAAATTTTTGAGCAAGATACAGAATGAGCAGGATGCAGAAATAGACATGCGGAAATATCATATCCAGTTTCTTCTCTCGGCGACTGATGCCGCGCAGTTCCCGGCGACCAGCGCGCCGGAGATTGCCTTTCTGGGTCGCTCCAATGTCGGCAAATCCAGCTTGATCAATGCGCTGCTCGGTACGCGTGAGGCGAAGGTTTCATCCACGCCGGGGAGAACGCGGGCCATCAATTTTTTTGCGTTGCATGACTCCCCCAAGCAGCCCAGGCCGGAGTTGATCTTTGCCGATTTGCCGGGGTATGGCTATGCGAAGATTTCCAAATCTATCTCTGCCGAGTGGCCGAAGTTCATTGAGCCATATCTGGCCGAGCGCGCTACGCTGGCGCTCTGCGTCTGCCTGGTGGATGTGAACGTACCGCCGCAGGCGAGAGACATTCAACTGGTGCAGTATTTGCAGAGTGCGGGGCGCAAGGCTCTGGTGGTGGGAACCAAGGCGGACAAGCTCTCCGGCAATGGCTTGACGAAGGCGCGGCATGGATTGCAGCAGGCGCTGGGCGCAGAGGGAATGCTGGCCCTTTCCGCGCATGAAGGGCGCGGCGTTTCCGAACTTTGGAAGGCAATTCTGGAGGCGGGTGCCTTGTACCGCGAGAGCCAGCTCTAAAATTTATAGCTGATCCCAAGGTGCAGGATCGGGAAAAAGCGCGCATAGCCCAAGTCTTTCTGGATGAGCGACTCCTCGGCTGTTACGTCGGATTGGAATCGGGGGAAGGAGTTGACGGGCAGGCAATTGATACCCCCCAAGGATGTGCACGCGGATCCGGCGAATTGTAGTACTGCGTTTCCGGTGCCGAAGTACGCCACTCCGAACTCAAAGGGAACACTGAAATGCTGCCTTTCTTTGCGCGGCAGCATATTTCCAAAGCCAGCCGTGAGCTGCGGCCCCGCCAAGGGAAAGCCTATCTTTGCAGAACCTGTGAGAGGATCCAATGGGTCGCTGTAGTAGGTCACATTGTTTAGGGAAAAGCTCGTGTTTACCGGAATGAGCAGGTTCGTGTTGAGACGGATGCCGTTATACAAAAGGACACCGGGGCTGATGTGGAATCCTTTCCCGTGAGGGAACCAATCCAGACTTGCCTGCACGGAGCGCAGGGTGAAGTTGGCACCGTAGGCAATTCCGCTCTGCGTCATCTCCGTGCTGTAACTGAACAAATTGATGCCCGCGCGCACATTCCAGTGGTTCGCCAGTGGGAGTGCAGCTTCCATCCCAGGGCCGAGTGTGCTGAGATAGGCTCCCAGCGCAAAATGGGAGAAGGCATGCATGGGCGGTGGCGGCGGCGTTGTTCGCAAAGCGCATTCCACGCCCGGAACATACGGAATGACCGTGAGATTGTCGCTCATCATATCTGAGGGGTGCGGGTCATTTACGGCAGGGGAAGGGCCAATAATCGGTGCCAGATTTCCGGCAAAGGCCACATTGGATGACGTGGGAGTGGGAATCTTGGGAGCGTGAAGTATTGTTTGCGCCCTGCCAATAACACCGAAGATGGCAACGATGCCCAGTAGTGAAAGAGTCGTGATCGATGCCGTTGCTTTTTGCACAATATCCCCCAATCACTTCGTTGTATCGGCGCAAAATGAACGGATGGATAGCAAGCAAATCGAAGGGTTTTCCGCAGAGGTGGCCAAGGGGAGCGTTGCGCGTCCCAATTCGGGAAAAGATGGACTGAAAATAGAGAACGGTACGCCTTACCGCCCTTACAAAAACAAGCGCCGAACCCCATATCCGGGATGTGGACATGGCGAGCAATCAGGGTTCGCTATGGAGTTCTTTACAGATTCCCTACGACACGTCGATTTCAAGATGTTGACTGTTCGTAAATATAAAGTTCTTCAATACGACGGTATTCCCCTCCAGCGCTCCCACGGATGTATTGCGAATCGGTTGGCCATCATTGGGATGGATATGAACGCGCACCTCTGCCTGGAACGCAGTGGGGACATCAAGTGTGATCTTCCACTGCCGATCTGTAACTGCCTTGGTAGACCAATGGATAACCCCAAAACGTGTGGGGCAGTTCCGCACAGAGATGGTTTCTTCCTTCTTAAACCAATGCTTGGGCGCGGCTTTTTGCAGGTGGCAGATATCTCGATCACTCTCTTCATAACAAAGGAGCCACCGCAATCCTAATGTAGGTTGTAGCGTGCTGTTGATGACGGATGACCAGCCAGAACGACCTTGTTCGCCGGGGTAGCTGCCGGGGAGATAGGCATCTTCCGGCGCATAGCGATTGCCAGAGTCGGCGGCATAGCAGACAAGCGCGTATAAGGTGAGCAAGAAAGGTCGATAATCCTCTTGTCGGATGCGAACGGAAAGAGTTCCATGCTCCATGAAGTTGCTGGTTTGTTCCACGCCGCCATCTGTACCGAGTCCACAAATTTGTTCGCCTGCAATTAGTCGATGATTCAAATAGCCTAGATCGTATTCTTCAACTCCCCAGTCCGAAGTAAAAAAGTCCATCATGAAACGATGATTTTCATAACTGGAAAGCTGCGTGGGCAGGCGATTCGTGTCGTTCGATTCAAACGGCGTGATGCCAGCCTTGCGCATCGCCGCATTCCCCGCAGCAATCGTTGCCTCTAGGGATGTCTGAATGTTTTGGCGCATTTCTTCTGCGATCTTCTGATATTTTTCTGCGGCTGCAGTATGTTCGGGCTTGCCGGAGGCGGTACCTGCCAGTTTCAGTGCCCGCGCATGTTCGACCAGGCCGCGCCAAGTCCAGGTTGCATTTTGATAGTAGTAAGGATGGGAATCGGGCGTATCATTATCCGGATTACCCAGATCGGCCTCTGGCGATCCCCAGATCAGTCCATGTCGGCGGTCTGGCTTGGGAAATTGTTGCTTGCTATATTCGTATCGCGCAAGCACATAGTTCAACATGCGCGTTAGGATCGGCAATTTATTTTCAAAATCATCGATGTCTCGCGTGTAGTTATACGCCCTAGCGGAGTTAGCCAGAAAAACTCCGGTGTTCATGGGAGCTTCCACCTGATCCTGCGTGTTGTAGAGAAAGTTGCCGTCCGGCAGAATGTAGTTATCGAGATAGTATTGAAAGTACGGATTACTTTCGCGAGTCAGGTTCCACAGTTGTTGCGCCCAGATAAATTCGTAGCTGGCCACAGGGAACAGCGCATGGCTGCGCTCAGGAATCTTGGTATATCCACCTTCTCCGATCTGATAGGTCGGCTTAAGTCCATGATAGCTACAACGGGAAAGTGTAATTCCGGCGCGTGCTGCATCCAACAGCCACGGGTCGGGGATTTCAACGGGCATACTCGTCTGATAAAACAGATGCCAGTGGTTCCATATTCCTACAAGCTGCGAAAAGAATTCATTGACGTTACAATTCCAGTACGTCTCCACAAACGCTTGCCCGCTCGCATCTGTCACAAGGGTATGCCGCTCTGCCGCCTGCGCTTCCTGGCCTGGGGCAACCCGTAAACGAAAGCGGGCCATCGGCTTTGCATTTTCCCCAGGCGGTAGCAGCACGATGGCTTCATACCCTGCCTTGGACGTTGCATTCCAGACTCCGGTATCAGCGACTGGCAAATATCCGCCGAGCAGGGTTCGCTTGCTAAACCCGCGTTTATACACATAGTCCTGCGGATTGTGGGAGGAGAAAAAGTCCTCTGGGTTGAAGAGTGGCCCAACCATGTCTGGTGCCCAAGAGGCTTGCGAATTAGATACCAACTCACGGGATCGTCCGTCTGCTTCCAGATATAGCGAATGCAAAGGCCCGGCTTGCTCATTGGCAACCAGCGACCAACCAATATATTCCGGCCCCATCGCCGCAACATTTTCATAGCAGGGGTCTTCCGTGGAGTTCAGAATGTAATCTCCGGGAACGTCCGGGCCTTTTACAAAATGAGCTTCCCGTTGAAAGCGAATGCCATGCGGATTATTTGTGGGCCGAGGCCGGATGTTGGCGAGGTTGCCGATCTGCTTGGGAATCAGCGCAATGGTTCCGCCCAGTTCTGTGACGTAAGCAATGGCGCCGCGATGCGTAACGTGCTTCTCAAAAATAGCTGTGTGTACTCCATCCATCTCCGTGGAAATCGTAACCAACTGCCAGCCGTCATGGTTTTCTCCTATGTGAATGCGACGCGTGCCCGAAGCTGACTTGGCCAGCAAACTACCATTTCCTGCGCCCGAAATAGATGGAGGGTGAGCCAAGCTCTCTTTTTCTCCCGGCAGAAAAAGGGAATACTCATTCACGATCCGCCCCGGATTGTAGGGCGCGCTGGGTAGTGGCGTGGGGGCACCTAAAAGCTCGGCCTCGAGCGGCGTAAGGGAAGATACTAGTCCGGCTGCGCCGAGGAGTTGCAAAAAAGTTCGTCTATCCAAAGGAAACCTCGATTCTCTACTGCGGAACTTCCCGATTCTAAAGGTTAACGGGAATGCCGCACAAGTACGATGAAGCACAAACGCTTCATCGAATACACCCTCCGTGACAAGGTTCTGCCTATATCTCCGTACCAGGTTGTGATACGACTAACTTCTTTATTCGACTGAACGGCGGCGCCCGTTGAGGACGAAGCGGATGAGTCCGCCAACGGAGCAATGGGCCTCGACCGGGTGGCGTAGTGGTACTGCGGTATTGACGGTGTAGCGATTTCGCCGTCCGTCCTTTTCAATGGAAAGATAGCCAGCGGCGGACAGGTCGTCCACGATGCGCTGCACGGCGCGTTCGGTAATGCCGACAGCGGTGGCGGCATCGCGCATACGCATCTCCGAATCGTTGGAAAGCAACAGTAGAACATGCGCATGGTTCGTTAGGAAGGTCCATGCCGCCCCCGGTTTCCCTTGCTTGCCGCCCTTTGTTTTTGTCGTCATTGTCGTGCCTCGATTTAGAAAATAAATACGCGTATTGAAATACACGATACAATTGTCGTATATTGTATGCAAGGGCCACATGCCCTACGGCAAAAGGAGAATCCAATGAGCGCAAAGCTTCCCGCACCTGAACATCCCCCTACACATCCTAAATGTAACGCCACCCGTATTACAGTCACGCCGGGCGACGGCATCGGCCCGGAAATAACTGCCGCAGTGCTGGTCATCCTGTCTGCTGCCGGAGCTAAATTAGAGGCAGAGTACATGGAGGTCGGCGAGCGCGTCTACCAAGCGGGCAATACGTCTGGTATCCCGGAAGAGACGTGGGAGTCCATTCGGCGGACAGGTGTGCTGCTGAAAGGGCCAATCACAACGCCGCAGGGTGGCGGGTACAAGTCGCTGAACGTAACGCTGCGCAAGACGCTTGGTCTCTACGCCAATGTGCGGCCCTGTCGGGCGTATGCGCCGTACATTCCCTCGCGGCATCCGGCAATGGATGTCGTCATTATCCGCGAGAACGAGGAAGACCTCTATGCCGGAATCGAGCATCGGCAAACTGCTGACGTGACGCAGTGCCTGAAGCTCATTACGCGGAGTGGTTCGGAGCGCATCGTTCGGTATGCTTTTGAATATGCCCGCAGGCATGGGCGGAAGCGGGTGACCTGCTTCACCAAAGACAACATTATGAAGATCACCGATGGACTGTTCCATCGCGTGTTCGACGAGGTTGCGCGGCAGTACCCGGACATTGAGACCAGCCATCAAATTGTGGATATTGGCATGGCGAATTTTGTTCATCGGCCAGAAGCTTACGACGTGGTGGTGCTCCCGAATCTTTATGGGGACATTCTTTCCGATATTGCGGCGCAGATGACCGGCTCGGTGGGCATTGGTGGCTCGGTCAACATTGGCCCCGGCGGAGCTTTGTTTGAGGCGATTCACGGATCGGCCCCGGACTTACCGCCCAATGTCGCCAATCCTTCGGGGCTGCTGCTGGCTGCGGTTGAGATGCTCCATCACCTTGGCAGGAGCGAGGTGGGTGAGACGGTTCACAACGCCTGGTTGGCGACAATTGAAGACGGCATCCACACGGCGGACATTGCAAACGAAGCGACGGTGGAGCGCGCTACAACCCAGCGGTTCACGCAGGCGGTTATTGAGCGACTGGGACGAAAGCCGAAACATTTACCTGTGGCCGAATCAACGCCACAAGCGACTGCGCACGCAAATGTGAGTACGGATGCGCCGGAAGCAGAGTGCGCGCCCACCTCATCATGGACAGTGGGAGCGAAGGCGCTTGTAGGTGTGGATGTCTTTTTCGACTGGAACGTCGGATTGCCGGAGGATCTGGCGGCGCGCTTAAAGGCTGCTGCGGTGTCGGAGCTGGCGCTGAAGATGATTACTAATCGCGGCGTAAAGGTGTGGCCAAACGGGCACCCGGCAACAATCTGCACGGATCACTGGCGGTGCCGTTTTCAGGCCAGGGAACTGGGCGCGGAAATTGCGCGCGCGGAAATTGTGTCGCTGTTGCGCGCGCTGGATGTGGCGGGTCTCGACTTCATCAAAATGGAGAATCTGTACAACTTCGACGGCAACCCCGGTTACGCGCTCGGTCAGGGGCAGTAATGGCAGGAGAGCAAGTATAGTGCAGACGACATCCAGCGAAGGCGGCGCATATCAGGGACGGCGCGTCGCACTGCTCACGCAGCATGGCAAGGAGCGGGTGATCGCGCCCGTGTTGGGGGCGGCCCTGGGTTGCCGCGTGGAACGCGTGGTTGGGTACGATACAAATCTGCTGGGTACGTTCACACGCGAGATTTCGCGCCTAGGCACGCAACTCAATGCGGCGCGGAACAAGGCGCGCCTTGGCATGGATCTGGCGGGGTTGCCCCTCGGTCTCGCCAGCGAGGGCAGCTTTAGGCCTGATCCCTACGCCGGGATATTTCCTTGGAACGTGGAGATGATTGTCTGGATCGACGATATGCTGGGCATCGAAGTGGTCGGCGTATCGTCGGGCAAGGCTAATTTCTCTCATCTGCTCACCGCAAATTGGGAAAAAGTTGACATATTCGCCCGCGCTGCTGGTTTCCCCGAACATTGCCTAGTGGCGCGCCCGCAGGATGAGGACGATCCACGCATCCGCAAGGACATCGCCGACTGGAAGACGCTGCGCGAGGTCTTCCTTTGGGCCTGCGGCGAAGCGAGCAATGGGTGCGCCTTTCTGGAAACCGATGGGCGAGCCGATAAGAATCCCACGCGCATGGAGCGGATTGGCCAGGCCGCTCAAGACCTTGCACGCAAGCTTTGCAGCCTTTGCCCCATCTGCAACGCGCCCGGCTTTCAATTGGCTGAGCGCGTTCCCGGCTTGCCGTGCGAGGATTGTGGCGCTCCAACCCGTGAAGCCAGCGCGGAGATTCACCGTTGCGCCCGATGCGGCCACCAAGTGACGATGGAGCGCCCAGAGAAGGCGGCAGCAGCGGGCCGCTGCGACCGTTGCAATCCGTGAGGTCGTATACTTTGGCGGGAGGGCGATGGCGCTGTACAATCCCTCCAGCGGAGCGTGGACGGACATGATCTGGGCAGGCGGCAATCTACTGGGCGAGGTGGTGGGCAGTCAGGCGCCGGAGTATCGGCTGCTCGACCATGAAGGCTCCGTGGTCGCCACAACGGATGGTTCCGGCAACGTGACGGGCAGTGACTTACTT
>DAHXNK010000068.1 GCA_027365415.1 Acidobacteriaceae bacterium | reverse complement strand
GGGAGCAAACGTTACTGTGCCAAGTTTTACAGGTCAGTCCATGCGCAAAGCAATGGAGACTGCGACTCGGCTTGGATTGAACGTGCGCGTTCTAGGCAGTGGCATGGCGCGGGAGCAGGCTCCGGTGGCAGGAACGCAGGTGCCTCCGGGAACGGAAGTTGTACTGCGCTTCGCAAGATAATCTACAACTCTCCACAAAATCATTTCCCATGCGAGTAGAATCCAAGCGATATCTATGGATTTCGATCAGGCGGATTTCGATCAGGCATTGCACGGTGTTGCTGTGGTGGAACGGGCAGGCGCGAATCCACAGGTCACGGGCGTGGAGTATGACTCGCGGCGCGTGCAGGCTGGCGCTGTGTTTGTTGCCATGCGTGGCGAAGTGACGGATGGAAACAAATTTATTGCTGCCGTCATTGAGCGCGGAGCGACGGCCATCGTTACGGATTCTGCATTGTCCTTCGTGTCAATGGTTACAGCAATGTCGCAGGAGCATCCGCAGCTTGGACTGGCACGTGTCGAGCATGGCAGGCGGGCGTTGGCTGGAATCAGCGCGAACCTCTTCGCTCACCCGGAGCGCAAGTTGCATCTGACCGGAGTGACCGGAACCAACGGCAAGACGACTACAGCCTTTCTTTTGGAGTCCATGTTGCGCAGCGCGCAACGTTCCTGCGTGCTGATTGGAACCATTGAATACCATGTCGCGAATGCGATATTGCCCGCGCCGCACACCACGCCGGAGTCGCGTGACCTGCTGCGTATCTTTGCCGATGGCGTGGAGCAGAGCGCGACCGAAGCGGTGATGGAGGTCTCCTCGCACGCGCTCGATCAAGGGCGCGTCTGGGGGCTACGCTATGACACGGCCATCTTCACCAATCTGACGCAGGATCACCTGGATTATCACGGTGACATGGAATCGTATTTCAAAGCGAAGAGCCTGCTGTTTTCAGGAACAGGAGCCGCGCCGCCGCGTGTGGCCGTGATCCATACCGAAGACAGTTATGGTCAGCGCATTGCTGCGCTGGCAAAAAATTCTGGATCGCTTGTTTTTGATTACGCGCTCCATGCCGGTTCCTTTCATGCCGAGGATGTCCAGATCGCCGCCAATGGAACGCGTTTTCGCATGGTTACGCCGGAGCGGACGGTGGGCGCGTACACGCGGCTGGTGGGTACGGTGAATGTTCTGAATCTTCTGGCAGCCTCAGCGGCAGCGTATGCGCGTGGCCTGACGATGGAGGAAATTTTGCAAGGCATGGCGCAACTGGAGTGCGTTCCGGGCCGCTTTCAGAGCGTCGATTGCGGGCAGCCATTCACTGTGGTGGTCGATTACGCGCACACCGAAGATGCGCTACGCAATGTGACGCGGCTGGCGCGCGCGCTGGCTGCCGCCAATGGCGGGCGCGTGATTACACTTTTTGGCTGCGGAGGAGATCGGGATCGCAGCAAGCGCCCGCGCATGGGACAGGCTGCCGGAGAAGGCAGCGACATTGTCGTGTTGACGAGCGACAATCCACGCAGCGAAGATCCAGATGGAATCCTAGAAGAAATTTTACCCGGCGTGCAGGCAACCGGTGCTTCCTGTTTTGTAGAAGCAGATAGAGCCGCAGCCATTACGCAGGCAATAGCAATGGCGCGTGCCAACGATGTGGTGCTGCTTGCGGGCAAGGGCCATGAGAAGGTACAAATCTTGCACGACCGCTCGGTTCCATTTGATGACACGAAAATTGCGAGCGTCGCGCTGCGAAAATGGATGGAGTCGGCACGGACAGAATCTGCGCGGCTGGCAGGGAAGTGAGGCAGAGATGCAACGGACGTTGGAGCAGGTTCGTTTTTGGATGGATGCCGAGTTTTCTGGCGATCCAGCGCAGGCCGCTGCCGTGGTCAAGGGATATTCCATCGACTCGCGGACAATCGCGGCGGGCGATTTGTTTTTTGCCATTCATGGCGAGCGCCTGAATGGTCATGACTACGTGGATGCGGCGCTGTCTGCTGGAGCGGTCGCCGCAGTCGTAGCGCGGCAGGAGCTTCCTCGATACACCGAGCAGAGCTTGCGGAATCGGTTGCTGGTGGTGGAGGATACGCTGCGCGCATTGCAAAGTCTGGCGCATGATATGCGGCGCCATTGGGGCAAGCGGTTGATTGCCATCACCGGTAGCGCAGGAAAAACGACGACGAAAGAGGCCATTGCGCAGGTGCTGGGCGCACGATACCATGTGCGAAAGTCACAGGGCAATCTAAACAATGGCTATGGACTTCCACTGCAATTGCTGCGACTGCAAGCGGAAGATGAAGTCGCCGTGATGGAGATGGGCATGTCGCAGATTGGGGAGATTGCCGCCCTTGCAAAAATCGCCGCGCCCGACTGGGGGGTCGTTACCAACGTTGGCGTCGCGCACGCGGAGAATTTTCCCGATGGGCAGGCGGGCATTGCGCACGCTAAATACGAATTGATTGCGGCTCTACCCCGGCAGGGTAGAGCGTTTTTGAATTGCGACGATGCCTATGTGTCGCAATTTGGACGGGATTTTTCCGGCACGGCTGTGTATTTTGGCACCGGGGTCTGCGCGGATATACGCGCAGAAAAAATCTATCCGTTGGGTACAGCGGGAACGAGATTTCATGTTGTCGCGGGCGAGCAGCAGGCGGAGGTTACGCTGCAACTTCTCGGCAAACATAACGTATTGAATGTGCTGCCCGCCCTTGCGATTGGCATGGCCTGCGAGATTCCATTGGAGACGTGCGCCGATGCGCTGGCGGCGTTAATGCCGCCCGATAAGCGTGGACAGATGGAGACCTATGCTGGAGCCGTGTTGCTGAACGATTGCTATAACTCCAATCCTGCGGCGCTGAATGCAATGGTTGAGACGCTATGCAACATTCCCGCAAAGCGGCACATTGTTGTTGCCGGAGAGATGCTGGAGCTTGGGCCGGAAGCGGAGCGCTTGCATGAAGATTGTGGACGCTCAATGGCGCAGCGCGGCGTGCAGCTTGTTGTTGGCGTGCGCGGCCATGCCGCCTCCCTTGTCGCCGGAGCGCGCGCTGCGGGCGGCGACGCGCTCTTTCTGAACACACCAGAAGAAGCAGGCGCATGGCTGCGCGAAAATTTGCGCGCAGAGGATGCCGTCCTGCTCAAGGCCTCGCGTGGCGTGCGGCTGGAGCGCGCGCTGGAATCACTTCGCAGCGCGTCACTCTGAACTGGCATCTTTCGCTGACTACTTGTTGGACTCCGAAAGAACAGCCACGCCATAATTCGGCAGGGTTACAGATTGTGTTGTGCCTCCGTGCAGCACGTCTTGCATTTTTGCGGGCAGCGCGATGGTCTGGGATGTCTTGGAAATGTTGACCAGAATAAAGACGGTGTGATCCTTGCCGTAGCGGGGATCGACCTCAACCCCTTTGGGCACGGGGCCGAAGGCGGGTTTCACATGGCTGACATTCGTCATCCACGTTGCGGCGTTCGCCATTCCCGCATCATCCATCCATGCGCCAATGTAGGTGATGCGGCCCTTGCCGACCTTGCGCGTGATGGCCGCCGGTTGGCCGTCGAGCCAGCCATTGCTCTTGCCGAAGCGCTCCAGTATCTCCACGTCTGGCTTATCCACGCTCAGCATCTCTGCCCAAAGTTGGCTGGTGTTGCGGCCCCATAAGCCTTCAACAGGCACGGGGTTTTCGAGCGCGTAATATGCCGCCACGCGACCGCCCAGCAGGTCGGCCAGCGGCCCTGGCTGGAGCTGCGTCTGTAATCCATTGTCGCTATTCTTCATGCCCGCGCGCTGGCCCAATACAAGGTGGCCGCCGTTGCGCACATAGGCAATCAGATTCTTTGCCGCAGCATCGGAGAGCACGTTCAGTCCCGGTGCCACGACTAACTTGTACTGGTCAAGCGGCGCAGTCGGCTGCACAATGTCGATGGATTGCGCGATGTTCCGCAATGGCGCATAGTAACTGAGTAACTCGGCAATGGGCGCGTAGTTTTTATTGTGTGGCTGCCAGTCGATGGCCCAGAAGCTGGGGTAGGTGTGCAGAATGGCGACTTGGGACTTTGGCGACGTTCCTGCCAGCGCGGGGCCAGCTTTTTCCAACTCGCTGCCGACCTGCGCCACTTCCGTGTAGAGCGGAACGGGCTTGCCATCGGCTCCGACGAGCGTGCCGTGATACTCCTCCTGTCCATTCAGCGCGCTGCGCCACTGCCAGTAGCTGATGGTCTCCGCGCCGTGGCCGATGTTGAGCCATGCCATTGCGCGCACTTCTCCCTTGTCCAGATCGTTGTTGACTCCCGACCAGTTGACGTGCCCGGGCTGCGTCTCCATGATCCAGAAATTTTTACGTTTGAATCCGCGTGTCAGGTCGTCCGCAGCGCCATTTCTGTAGATTTCCATCTGGCCGTCCCGGAGTGTGTTCAGATGTCCGTGCCCAATGTAATCGTCCCACGAGGCAAGGTCGAGATCCTTTGCGACAACATAATGGTCATAGCCATCGAACCAGCCCATCATGTTGGTGGTGATGAACTGGCGTGGGTCGGCATACTGGCGAATTGCGGCCATCTGATTTTTTTGGTAGCTGCGCCAAGTGTCGCTGACAAAGCGCTTCCAACTGAGTAGCAGGCCGGGGTTGCCATAGTCAGTCTCAATGGGAATCTGGTTCCAGTTGGAATAGGTCTGGCTCCAATAGGCTGTCGTCCAGCGCGTATTTAGATTGTCCAGCGTGCCATAGCGGTTTTTGAGCCACTGCTGGAAGTCCGCTTGTGTCGCGGCATCGTAGGAAACCTTGGCGTATTCGTTGTCAATCTGCCAACCGATGACGTAAGGATTGTGGCCAAAGCGCTGCGCCATGCGGCTGGCGATATCGCGGGCCAGTTCGCGATACTTTGGATTGTCCCAATTGAATTGCTGACGATTGCCGTGCACGGCTCTTTTGCCATCTTGCATTACACGCAGGGTCTCTGGATATTTCTGTGTCAGCCATGCCGGAGGCGCAGCCGTCGGCGTGCCCAGAACGGTGTAAATTCCGCGTGCGCCCGCCTCGTTAATAGCCTTCTCCAGCCAGTCAAAATCGTAGTGTCCCTCCGATGGCTCCATGCTGCTCCAGGCAAACTCGCCCATGCGAACCATGTGGATGTGCTCCTTCTGCATCAGGTCGAGATCGATTGGCCAGCGCGACTCCGGCCACCATTCTGGATACCAGGCGGTGCCCAGCAGGATCGGCGGCGGAGCGGGAACATCCTTTGGCGCAGGCGTTTGCGCGAAGGCGGCAGGAACGCAGATGGCCGCCGCGAACAACAGCGTAGTTGGGAGCAGCGGGGCGAGGACACGAACGATCTTCAAAATAATTTTCTCCTCTGGGGAATCAGCGCACTCATCTTACATGGCGCGAGCTATTCCGTGACGACAGCCTTGGTTAGATTGCGTGGACGATCCACGTCATATCCGCGTTGGGTCGCAATCATGTAGGAAAATATCTGCAAGGGTACTGCTTCGCAGATGGACAACAGGTATTCGCTTACGGCAGGAACGAAGACGCAATGGCTGCACACTTTGCCAATCTCTTGGTCGCCTTCCGTGGCGACTGCGAGCATGTTGCCGCCTTGTTGCTGGATGTCATGCAGCAATTGCAGCGTCCGGGAGTAGCGCAGCACGGAGTCAGGATCGTTTCGGTCGCAGGTTGCCAGCACCACCAGCGGCGTTCCGTGGCTGACCAGAGCATTGGGGCCGTGCTTCAACTCCCCTGTGGGATAGCCCTCGGCGTGGACATAGGAGACTTCCTTCAATTTGAGCGCGCCCTCTCGCGCAATGGCGTAGTGGATGCCCCGACCCAGAAACAAAAATGCCTCCGCGCTGGCGTAGCTGGCGGCGATGGCGCGCAGTTGCTCCTCCCATAAAGGAATCCATGTTTCCAGCAGCGCGGGGATGCGGCTAAGTTGCTCGACGTGTTCTTCGGCAACGGTGGTGGTCATCCTTCCGGTCATTCTGCCCATGTAGATGGCCAGCAGATAGAGCATGGTCAACTGCGTGGTGAAGCTTTTGGTCGCGGGGATGGCGGCCTCCGTCCCGGCGCGGGTGATGAGCGCGGCGCTGGCCTCGCGGGGCATCTTGGATTCGGAGACATTGGCGATGGAGATGGTGTCCAGCCCGCGAGAGATCGCTTCGCGCAGGGCCGCCAGCGTGTCGGCGGTCTCGCCGGATTGCGAAATGACAAGGACGGCAGGATTGTGCAGCGCGTGGGTCGAGCGATAGCAATACTCGCTGGCGTATTCGACATCGACGGCAATGCCGGAGATATCTTCAATGAGAATCTCTCCCGCAAGTCCAGCGTGCCGACTGGAGCCGCTGGCGGCAATCACAATCCGGTCGTGCCCTTGCAGCGCGCGGTGTACGGCCAGCCAAGGATCGGCATCAAACTTTCCGTTTGGGGCATAGGCGCGGATGGTTGCGGAGATTGCCTCAGGCTGCTCGTAAATTTCGCGCAGCATGGCGTGAGGAAAGGAATGACGATGTGCGCTGGGCACGCAGAGCCTCCAAAATAAAACGCGAATGAATTTCCGGGATCGATGTCCTGATCGCAGGTCTGCACAATTATTTCACGAGAGATCGAATATCAGCGTCCGCGCCATTTGGCCCGGTAGAATGTCTCCACCGGGATCGGATGCCGGATTGCATGTTACCAACGTTTTCTACGCGCACACAGTGGGATCTACGCGAGACTGCCTATGCTGCCGCCCTGCGCCATGCGCGGAGCCAGCCGCAGCCCATCTTCGACCTGACGGCTTCCAACCCCACCACCTGCGGCTTTGTTTACGATGATAGCCATTGGCGTGAGCTTCTCCATGCGCCAGAGTGCCGCATTTACGAGCCGAATCCGCAAGGTCTGCGCTCTGCGCGCGAGGCCGTCGCCAAGTATTACCAGGAGGCGACAGGGGCCGATCCTGACCCGGATTCCATCGTTTTGACCACCAGCACCAGCGAGGCATACAGCTTTCTCTTTCGCCTGCTCTGCGACCACGGCGATGAGGTGCTCATCGCGCAGCCGAGCTATCCACTCTTCGAGTTTCTTGCGGATTTGGATCATGTGCGGCTGGTAAGCTACCCGCTCTTTTATGACCACGGCTGGCATCTTGATCTTGCCGCGCTGCGGGAGCGCATCACGCCACGGACGCGAGCGATTGTTGTTGTACAGCCCAATAATCCGACAGGGCATTTCACCAAAAAGGCAGAGAGAAGGGAACTGGAGGTCATCTGTGAGCAGTACGGGTTGGCTTTGATTGTAGACGAGGTTTTTCTTGACCATGCTCCAGATTCTTCAGGTAGAGGTTTAAGTAAAAATGGCAGCTTTGCCACCGACAAACATCCCGCGCTCACCTTCATTTTGAGCGGCCTCAGTAAGGTGTCGGCACTGCCGCAGATGAAGGTTGCATGGATGCTCTGCCTGGGGCCGCAGGATGTGTTGCAGCAGGCGAGGTCGCGGCTGGAGATTATTGCCGACACCTTTCTTTCGATGAATGCGCCGATCCAGCACGCGCTGTCCGGAATGTTGGCCTCTCGTTCTGTGATGCAGCGCCAGATTCTCGAACGGACGCAGGCCAATCTGGCGGAGTTGGATCGTCAGTTACAAACGCAGACGATGATCTCGCGTCTGACTGTCGAGGCGGGCTGGTATGCCGTACTGCGAGTTCCGGCGCTTGGCTCGGTGGACGCGGCTGCGATTCGATTGCTGGAGACGGAGCGGGTGCTGGTACATCCCGGACATTTCTATGGCTTCGCTGGAGATGGCTGGCTGGTGGTGAGTCTGTTGCCGCCACAGGCGGAGTTTCGGGAGGGCGCGATGCGGTTGGTACAGTTTTTTCAATCGCCGAGCGCGCCAGAATCGCTCCGCTGATTATTTAAGATACGAGCGCACCAGTTCGACTAAATCCTCGGCCAGATCGGGCGCAACACTCTTGCCCTCTTTGTCGGAGAGGTGGAGGCGGATGTGGTCTTCCAGAACTTCGGCCATCAGGCTATTGATGCCGCCGCGCACGGCAGCCAACTGCATCAGCGCGTCGGCACATTTTTCGTCCTCGCCCAGAACGCGCTCAATGGCTTCAAACTGGCCACGAATTTTCTTCAGGCGATGCTGCAATTTCAATCGTTCCCGCTCGGCGTGGGTCATATGTTCCCGTAGGATACGCCACGGAGATCGTCAGGGCTAGGGGGGAAGGAGCCACTGTCCAAGCGCAGCTAGATAGTGGAGGGAGAGGGCGATGCGGCAGAAGTGGTGCTAATGGAAGCGCCGGATAGTCGTTGCAGGAGGCACCGCAGGCTGACGCAGATGTCAGCTTGATCGACGCTGCTACGCGATCAACCGTTCCAGATGGGCAAGAGCGGCTGGAATTGCAGACTCCAGCATATCCGACGAAAGGCGATCCGTGTGGTTCAGCGAAACGGCACCGGCGGTGAGCAAATAGGCTCGATGTGGCCGATGGCCGTACCACGCTTCGGTACATGCAAGCAGTCGGGCGGGATTGATCTGATGTGTCTCGCGGATGGATCCAAAAGCTGCCCCCTTGCTTGCTTGCGCTGTGTCGATGGGAGTCAGAACGACCTGCCCCGGAGGTGTGGTCATCGAGGCATCCGCGAAGACCACCACGGTGGCCAAAGCGATTTCGGCAGACATCTCTGGTGTCCATTGCTGGGCGGCGACGATCCGCAATTGCGTTGGGGCGAAGCGCAGCGCAGCGGCTTCGGCAAGATGCAATCCAAAGCCATCATCGCCCCGCAAAGGATTACCACAGGCCAGCAGCAGCACAGAAGGCATCGTTGGCTCCTTAATCTCTCCGTGCGCTGTCTCGCTGCATCCTGCGGACGATGGTGCCGTCAGCGGCACGCAGATCGACTTGCATGGGCATCTGCCCAACGGCGTGGGTCGAGCAACTCAAGCAGGGGTCGAAGGTGCGAATTACAGCCTCCACGCGGTTCAACATTCCTTCCGTGACCTGATCGCCGCGGACAAAATGCCGCGCAGTTTGCAGAATGCCGCGATTCATGGCGGCGTTGTTGTGGCCGGTGGCAATAATCAGGTTGG
>DAHXNK010000067.1 GCA_027365415.1 Acidobacteriaceae bacterium | reverse complement strand
AATGCCGCGTTGATGAGCATTCAGACGCTCTCCTCACTCCAGGCCGTCGAGGGCGATGTGATTGAGATTGCCGTGCAGGGTCGCAAGATCAAGGCTCCGGCGCTGGTGATGCCCGGCCATCCCGATCAGAGCATCTCGGTGTATCTGGGCTATGGACGGCGCAATGCAGGGCGCGTAGGCACGGGCACGGGCTTTGATGCTAGCCCGATTCGTCTGGCCTCGGCGCAACTGTTTGCCACCGGAGCGACGGCCAAGCGGACGGGCGACATCTATGAGTTCGCCATCACCAAGAGCCATTACATTGACCATCGCGATGCCATCGCCCGTACCTATGGCGATATTGAGGCGGCAAAGACATTCAAGCCGGACGCAGCGCCTACCTCCATCGAAGCCAATGAGGAGCAGTCGCGTGGCATCATTCGCTACGCTACGCTGGAGGAGTTCCGCAAGAACCCAAACTTCGCCCATGAAGGTGAGAATTATGCGACGCCCTCCAAGGACGTAACCCTGTTTCCGAACTGGAAGTACAACGAGAATGCCTGGGCGCTGACCATTGATATGAACTCCTGCACCGGCTGCAATGCCTGCATTGTCAGTTGCTATGCGGAGAACAACATCGCCGTGGTCGGCAAGGAGGAGGTGCGGATCGGTCGCGACATGCAATGGATTCGCATTGACACCTACTTTGAAGGCGACTTGAACGCGCCGCGCGCGCATTTTCAGCCCATGACCTGCCAGCAGTGCGAGAATGCGCCGTGCGAGCAGGTCTGTCCGGTTGGAGCCACCGTGCACACGCCGGAAGGCCTGAACGCGATGGTCTACAACCGTTGCGTGGGCACGCGCTACTGCTCCAACAACTGCCCGTATAAGGTGCGTCGTTTCAACTGGCTGCTCTTCTCCGACTATGAGACGGAGAGCCTGAAGCTGATGCGGAATCCTGATGTAACCGTGCGCAGCCGCGGCGTGATGGAAAAATGCACTTACTGCGTGCAGCGGATCAGCGCGGCCAAGATTCGCGCCGACAAGGAAAATCGCGATGTGCGCGATGGTGAGATCGTAACCGCCTGTCAGCAGGCGTGTCCGACCCAAGCCATCACCTTTGGCAACAAGAACGACAAGAAGAGTCGCGTGGCTCAACTGAAGGCCCAGTCTCGGAACTACACTGTGCTGGCTGATGAGAACACGCGCCCACGCACGTCCTATATTGCCGGGGTAATCAATTCCAACCCGGATTTGATGGAGAATGCCTAAGCGGCGTTGTCGCGCGGGCCACAATAGTGGATTTTCAGGCAAACATGAGAGGCCAGAAGCTACATGGCTACGAATGATGTTTCACCGCAAGACCCGGTGACAAATCCGGGGAAGAATCGGATGATCGACCCGAAGACCGGAGAGCTTCGCGTCTTGGCGCCGGGGCAAACCTTTCGGTCGGTTACGGAAAAGATCGCCCGTATCGTGCTCACCTCGCACACGCCCTTGGGCTGGCTTTTTGGCCTAGTGATGGCGGGCGGCTTGGTCGCCATGATGTTGACGGCTGTGATGTGGCTCTTTCTGAAGGGCACCGGCATCTGGGCCATTACCATGCCTGTCGCCTGGGGCTTTGCCATCGTCAACTTCGTCTGGTGGATTGGTATCGGCCACGCCGGAACACTGATCTCCGCGATTTTGCTGCTCTTCAAGCAAGGCTGGCGCAACTCTATCAATCGCTTTGCCGAGGCCATGACGCTCTTTGCTGTGGTATGCGCGGGCATGTTTCCGATCATCCACACGGGCCGTCCCTGGCTGGCGATTTATTGGCTCTTCCCATATCCCAACACTATGAACGTGTGGCCGCAGTTTCGGTCGCCGCTCATGTGGGATGTCTTTGCGGTCTCCACCTACGCCACCATTTCGGTCGTCTTCTGGTATGTCGGACTGATTCCAGATTTAGGCACCATGCGCGACCAGGCCAAGTCAAAATTCGCCAAGTATATTTACGGGCAGATGTCTCTGGGCTGGCGCGGCTCGGCGCGGCACTGGATGCGCTATGAGTCGGCCTCGCTGCTACTGGCGGGTCTGGCCACGCCGCTGGTGCTTTCAGTGCATACCGTCATCAGCTTCGATTTCGCCGTGGCCGTCCTGCCGGGCTGGCACACAACAATCTTTCCGCCGTACTTTGTCGCGGGCGCAATCTACTCCGGCTTCGCGATGGTGCTCACGCTGGCCATTCCAATTCGCAAGTTTTATGGGTTGGAAGACATCATCACCATGCGCCACTTGGACAATATGGCCAAGGTGATGCTGGCCACGGGTCTGATTGTTGCCTATGGCTACGGCATGGAAGTGGTGATGGCGTGGTACTCAGCCAGTCACTGGGAGTATTTCATGTTCTGGAACCGCATGTTTGGGCCGATGGGCTGGGCCTACTGGGTGCTCATTACCTGCAACATCGTCACGCCGCTCACGACACTTTGGTCGCGTCGGTTGCGCCAGAATGTGACGTATCTCTTTCTCATCGCTCTGGTCGTGAACACGGGCATGTGGTTTGAGCGTTTCGTCATTGTCGTTACCAGCCT
Source organism: Acidobacteriaceae bacterium (assembly GCA_027365415.1). GTDB lineage: Bacteria > Acidobacteriota > Terriglobia > Terriglobales > Acidobacteriaceae > JAJZIJ01. The sequence goes on along the minus strand of DAHXNK010000067.1, from coordinate 6,794 downwards.
GTATCGTGACTTTCTGCCTTCCTCGTGGGGCACATACCGCGCCACGAAGTGGGACTACATGACGTATGTGGGAACGTTGGGATTATTTACCTTCCTGTTCTTCCTGTTCATTCGCTTGCTGCCCATGATTCCGATGTCGGAGATTCGTATGATGTTGCCGCAGGCCAAGGTGAAACACGAAGCGGAATTACAAACGGAGGCAGGGGACTGATGCCGATGCGCGAAGGAATCTACGGTTTAATCGCGGAGTTCGATACGCCCACGGAATTGGTGCAGGCGGCCAAGGCTGCCTATGCCAGCGGATATCGCCGCATGGACTGCTATACGCCGTACCCGCTGGAAGAAGCGGCGGAGGCGATTGGCTTCGACGAGCCGACGGAGAAGGGCGTGGCCAGGGTTTGTCTGATCGGCGGCTTGATCGGCGGTTGCGCCATGTTTGGCTTGGAGACATGGGTCTCCATCTGGGCCTATCCACTCAACATTGCCGGGCGTCCGATGTTTTCTTGGCCCGCGTTTATCGTGCCCGCATACGAGTGGACGATCCTCTTCGCTGGACTTTCAGCAGCCTTCGGGATGTTGGCGCTGAATCGCCTGCCCGCGCCGTACCACCCAGTCTTCAATGCGCCCAATTTTCGCGATGGCGCGACGACCGACAAGTTCTTTCTGTGCTTGGAGGCAGCGGATCCAAAGTTTTCCGTCTCCGAGTCGCGTGCCTTTCTTGAATCATTCCGGCCAGTCTCGGTCGTGGAGGTAGATCACTAACCCCATGCGTATCCGACCCATACACTCTATTTCTCGTTGGGCGCTGGCTTCTGTCGGTGTTCTGCTGCTGGCTGTGACTTCCGGTTGCCGTCAGGACATGCAGAATCAGCCCAAGATGATTCCGCAGCGCGGCACCACCTTCTTCGCCAGTGGTCGCTCCGTGCGCCCGGAGGTGTTGCACGCGGTTGCGCGCAACCAACTGGACGCGAATGAATACTTCCATACCGGACTGATCGGCGGCAAGGAGCAGAATGCGATGCCCTTCCCCGTCACTATGACCGTGCTGCTGCGTGGGCAGGAGCGCTACAACATCTATTGCATGCCGTGCCACTCTCGCGTGGGTAATGGTCGCGGCATGATCGTCGAGCGGGGCTACACGCCAGCAGGCAATTTAAATGAAACGCGCATTCTGGACAAGCCCATCAGCCACTATTTCTATGTGATGACCCATGGCTACGGCGCGATGCCGGATTACTCGGCGCAGATTGCTCCGCAGGATCGTTGGGCGATTGCCGCCTACATCCGCGCCCTGCAACTGAGCCAGGATGCAACGATGAAGGATGTTCCCGCCGGCGTGGCGGTGCAAAAACTCTCTGAGGTCTCCCAGCAGATGGGCTACGCGCCGGACTTCGTAGGCGACTGGGCGATTCCGCAGCAGACGGATGTCTCCAGCGCGAATGTGCTGAAGTCTTACGGGGCAACGGGCGCGAACGGCGAACCAAGCGGCGCAGTATCGGCTGCAACCGCGAAAAAGGGGTTGGCGCCGACACGGGCCACAGCCATAAGCAAGGGAAAGAAATAGTCGAGGACAGGCATGAGCAACGAACACGGACATCACGCAAAACATCTGCCTGCGGATCTAAGCGCGCCCGCCTCGGTAGCGCGTTGGCGCAACCGCGCCCTGCTGGTGGCGCTGGTCTTTGCCTTGCTGGCAGCCGCAGACTTTTATCTTCATCCCGGCGACTTGTCGTTGGACTACGTGCTGCGCGGCTGGCTGATGGGCTTGATTGTCTGCTTCAGCTTTGCGGTGGGCGGCATGGCGCTCCTGATGGTGCAGCATGTCTCCGGCGGCAAGTGGGGATTGCTGATTCGGCGTCCGCTGGAGGCGATGAGCCGCACGCTACCGCTGGTTTTTTTGATGTTTCTTCCGGTTGCGATCTGCGTGAAGAGGCTCTATCTCTGGGCGCGTATCAGCAATCCAGAAGAGGCGCTGCGCGCTGGCGTTATCAATGCGATTCAGGCGCACGCAATTGCCTATAAGCGTCCTTACCTGAACATTGAAGGTTTCTGGATTCGCGGCATTGCCTACTTCGCCATCTGGGGCATTTTTATTTTCATTCTCAATCGCTGGTCGCGGTTGCGCGATACCGACACGCAGCACAGCAGTTGGTATTGGCAGAAGCGCTTTGAAAATCTGAGCGGCGCTGGACTGCTGATTTATTCCATCACCCTCACCGGCGCGTCCATCGACTGGGTGATGTCGCTTGATCCAACTTGGTATTCCTCGGTCTACGGACTGCTCTTTCTGGTGGCGCAAGGCTATGCCGCGCTGGCGATGGTGATTCTGATTACTCTGGCGCTCTCGCAGGATGAGCCGCTGAAAAGCATCTTTCGCACCACCGAGCAGCACGATCTGGGCAAGCTCTGCTTCGCCTTCGTCATGCTGAATATCTACATCGCGTTCTCGCAGTACCTCATCATCTGGTCGGGCAACCTGCCGGAGGAGATTCGCTGGTATATGGATCGCATCACCGGAGGCTGGGGCTACGTGATTGGCTTGGACTTTGCCTTTCACTGGCTGCTGCCCTTCACGCTGCTGCTCTCGCGCGACATCAAGCGCAACAAGCGGAGGCTGGCCACGGTCTGCTGCATCATGCTCTTTGCGCGTTTTCTGGATACCTTCTGGTTGATCGCGCCGAACTTTGCTGACATTCACCACAATTTCCACTTCAGCGCGGAATTGTTGCAGTACATCTTTGTTCCCGCCGCCATGACGGGCCTCTGGGTTGCATACATGACGCATCAACTACGCCAGCGTCCGGTGATCGCCATCAACGATCCGCATTTGCCGGAGATTTTGGAGCCTGAACATGCCCACGCATGATCCTTTGCACGATAAGAACAACGAACCCGGTCACGAGACTCCGGGCTACGAAACTTCAGATGCGAACGTCGGTGGCGTGGTGGCCTTCATCGTCACGCTTGCTTCCTCGCTGGCCGTCTTCTTTGTCGTCTGCTTCGGCATGGGCAAGCTTATCAATCAGGCGCTGATCCGGCACGATGGCCCGCTTAGTCGTTGGAATCAGGAAGCTGGCGTTCAGCAGGCCAATATGGCGTCAAATCCGGTCATGGAACAGCAGGAGTTGCACGCGTTGGTCTCCAAGTTTCCCACGCCACGCTTGCAGACCGACGATGGCAACATGGATGTTATACAGATGCACGCGCGCGAGGATTTACTGCTGAACTATTACACCTGGGTGGATGAAAAGTCCCAGACCGTGCGCATTCCCATCACGCGCGCGATGCAGATCATCGCCGCGCAGGGCCTGCCTGTCGAAGGGCAACCAGGTTCGTCTACGCCCGCACAGGCGCAAGCTCAGGAGCCAGCAATGTTTGGCGATGCAACGACTGCGATTGCGCTGCCATTGACCAATGGCTTTGCGCGTACCGGGCCGGAATTGAAAATGATCGAAGAGCGCCAGCAGCGGCTGGGCCTGAGCGCGGAAACAGGTGCCGCGCAGTCGCATTAGGCAATAGCGCCGGAAGCTATTTCCGACTGCGTGTCGTAGCAACTGCGCGAGGCTGTCAGGATCGGGAAGTTTCGAAAAGGTAAAGTGAAGCGCCATGCGGAGCAGAAACACAATCCGGGTAAGGGGGATGAGTCGGTCGTTGCAGAATCGCAGACTCTGGACTTCGTCCCTTCATTATGCACTGGGTGCGCTTGTTTGGATGTGCGCGGTGTCACTAGCAGCCCACGCGCAGGTGTCTTCCATTGGCGAGAAGAGCATGGGCGATCCAGCCCACGACCAACTGCCGGATGTATTGCAGCGGGCGACCATTCATCAGCATCTGAATCAGCAGTTGCCGCTTAGCGCGGACTTTCGTGATGAGACCGGAAAAGTGCTTCCTTTGGGGAGCTATATTGGTCAGCGTCCCGCGATTCTGGCTCTCGTCTACTACCGCTGTCCGATGCTTTGTTCCGAGGAATTGAACGGGCTGGTGGGCGCGCTGGAGATGCTGGATCTTACGCCGGGCAAGGATTTCAACGTGATTGTGGCCAGCATTGATCCCAGCGAGGGGCCTGCGCTGGCGGCGTCGGAGAAGGCTCTCTGTCTTAAGCGCTACGGCAAGCCAGAGACGGCCAACGGTTGGCACTTTCTTACCGGCGACGCTGCTTCCATCGCTGCGCTGGCCCAGGCGGTTGGCTTCGGTTATGTGCGCGTTCCTGGGCCGGATGGCAAGATGACCCAGTTTGCGCACACCAGCGCCATTATGGTCATTACGCCGGAAGGAAAAATCGCGCAATACTACCTGGGCGTGGAGTATCCGCCCAGAGAAATGCGCATGGCGCTCATCGACGCTTCTCATGGAAAGATTGGGACGCCGGTGGAACTGATTCTCACCTATTGTTACCGCTACGATCCGCGGACAGGGAAGCGCAGCCTGATTGTTGTGCGGATTGTGCAATTGGGTTGCTTGATTACAGTGCTGACTCTTGGCGGCTACATGTTGGTGATGTTCCGGCGTGATGCCATTCAGTGTGGCACGCATGGAGCAGCGAACGCTGCAAATAAGGCGAACGGATAAAAAAGAATGTCACATATTAGTCCAGTCCTTTGGGAATTTTTAACGAATTGGTTGAAGAACTCTCCGCTCTTTCCGCCGGAGGCTTCCACCATTGCTCCCTATGCAGATGCCCTATACTTTTTTCTGCTGCTTATCACCGTGATTGGTTGCCTGCTGGTGGGGGGGCTGGTGATTGGCTTCTCCGTGCGCTATCGCAAGGAGCGCAGCCCAGAGGCCACGCAGATTGAAGGCTCCACTCTCCTCGAAGCCACCTGGACGCTAATTCCCTTGGGGCTTTTTCTGGTCGCCTTTGTCTGGGGAGCGCTGCTTTATTTCCGCATCTACAATCCGCCGACGAATGCCATGCAGGTCTACGTGGTGGGCAAGCAGTGGATGTGGAAGGCGGAGCATCCCGGCGGCCAGCACGAAATCGACGCGCTGCACATCCCGACAGGCCGACCCGTTCAGGTTACGCTGATCTCGCAGGATGTCTTCCATAGCTTTTCGGTTCCTGCGTTTCGCGTCAAGCGCGAGGCGATACCGGGGCGCTACACCACGGTATGGTTTCAGGCGACCAAGCCGGGAACCTATCACCTTTTCTGCACGCAATACTGCGGCACGCAGCATTCCGGCATGATCGGACAAGTCATTGCCATGAAGCCCGATGATTACCGGGCCTGGGCGGCCAGCAGCACCAGTGGTTCCTCGCTGGCGCAAAATGGGGAGCGACTCTTCGCCAGCCTTGGTTGCAATGCCTGCCATACAGGAAGTCCGACATCGCGTGGCCCGAATCTGGCGCAGGTGTACAACACGCGCATTCGCTTGCAGGATGGCTCAACCGCAGTTGCGGATGAAGCCTATCTGCGCGAATCCATTTTGAATCCATCCATGCACATTCCCGCCGGATATGCGCCGATTATGCCCACCTATCAGGGGCAGATTAGCGAGGACGGCATGATCGATCTTGTCGAATACATCAAGACCTTGCATTCCAACAACCGCGTTCAACAAACGCTGAACACAACCCAACTTTCGTCCGCCCAGACCAACGGAGTGACGCCAGCGGCGCCAGGAGTGGTGAAGCCATGAGCAGCACAAACACAATCGTCGTTTTGCCGGATCAGAGCACGGCGCAGTTACCGCGCAAAAATTATTTAACCCAGGGATACAGCCTGAAAAGTTGGTTGTTGACCGGCGACCACAAGCGCATCGCGATGCTGTACCTGTTTTCGATTACCTTCTTCTTCTTTATTGGAGGGGCGTTTGCATCGCTGATTCGTCTGGAGCTACTGACGCCAGCCTCCGATTTGATGTCACCTGACACCTACAACAAGGTGTTTAGTATGCACGGCATCATCATGGTCTTTCTGTTTCTGGTGCCTTCTGTGCCGGCGACGTTGGGAAATTTTCTGATTCCGATCATGATCGGAGCGAAAGATTTAGCCTTCCCGAAGATCAACCTGCTGAGCTGGTATCTCTACTGGGCAGGAGGGATTTTCGTTCTCGCCGCGATGGTGCTGGGTGGCGTGGATACAGGCTGGACGTTTACCACGCCGCTCTCGACGCATTACCTAAATACCCATGTGGTGACGGCGGCGCTGGGGATATTCATTATTGGGTTCTCCTCGATCCTCACAGGTCTCAACTTTATTGTTACCATCCATCGGATGCGCGCTCCGGGCATGACTTGGTTCCGTCTGCCGCTGTTCGTGTGGGGACACTATGCGGCCTCCATCCTCATGGTGCTTGGCACTCCGGTGCTGGCGATTACGCTGGTTCTGGTCGCATTGGAGCGTACCATCGGCATCGGCGTCTTTGATCCGACCAAGGGCGGCGACCCGCTGCTCTTTCAACATTTATTCTGGTTCTACTCGCACCCTGCGGTCTACATTATGATCCTGCCGGGTATGGCGGTCATTTCTGAGGTCATCAGTACCTTCTCCCGCAAGAGAATCTTTGGCTATACGGCAGTGGCCTTTTCTTCTGTGGCCATCGCCGTCTTCGGCTTCTTTGTCTGGGAGCACCACATGTTCATCATGGGTGTCAGCCAATATTCGGCGCTCGTCTTCTCATTGCTGACCATGCTGGTTGCGGTTCCATCAGCAATTAAGATTTTCAATTGGGCGATGACGCTCTATAAGGGTTCCATTACCTTTGAAACGCCTATGTTGTACGCTTTTGGGTTCATCGGACTATTTACAATCGGCGGCTTAACGGGCATCTTCCTCGGATCTTTAGGCATGGAT
>DAHXNK010000066.1 GCA_027365415.1 Acidobacteriaceae bacterium | reverse complement strand
ACTTCACGTACCTCAATCTGGGGCGATGCGTTTCAGGAATTTGGCGGAACTGTGCAGGTGGGGCTGGCCGATGGCCGGATGGTTACTGGGTGGCTGCGCTACTACTCCGACAATGTGGATGAGGCTGCGGTATTTCTCGAAAAAGCAAAATGGGTGGATCGAAATGGCAACGAGATCCCCGTGGATGGACCGGGAATACTGCTTCTGCCAAAATTTGGCTCCAGTATGTGATGTTTTTGAAGAATGAAACTACAGAGGTGGATGGTTCCATCCAAGGTTGACCACGTTTCGCAACATGAATCCTCACCACTGCTAAAATCAAAGCCAGCATGGCATCCACAACAGCGCTTTCTCCAGAGATTCTCGCCAAGTATGAGCCGGTGATCGGCTTGGAAGTTCACGTTCAACTCCAGACGGAGACCAAAGCCTTTTGCGGTTGCCCGTCACGATTTGGCGCGGCACCCAACACGCAGGTCTGCCCCGTCTGTCTGGGCCTGCCCGGCGCGCTACCCGTGCTGAACCGCCGCGCCGTGGAGTTTGGCGTGCTCGCCTCGCTGGCCATTAACTGCCAGATACGCGAGACTTCCATCTTCGCGCGCAAAAATTATTTCTATCCCGACCTGCCCAAGGGCTATCAGATTTCGCAATTCGACAAGCCGCTGGCCGAGCATGGATGGATTGATGTCCCCACGCCCAATGGCACCAAGCGCATCGGCATCACGCGCCTGCATCTGGAGGAGGACGCGGGCAAAAGTATGCACGATGGCTTTGCCGATTCGCGTGAGCGCACTTACCTTGATCTGAACCGCTGCGGCACGCCCCTGGCGGAGATTGTCAGCGAACCAGACATTCGCACTGCGGACGAAGCATACGAGTATCTGGCGCGACTCAAGGAGATTCTGCTCTACACCGGCGTCAGCGATTGCAATATGGAAGAAGGTTCACTGCGTTGCGATGCCAACGTCAGCGTGCGTTTGAAGGGCGCGGAGAAGTTCGGCACCAAGGCCGAAGTTAAAAATGTAAACAGCTTCCGTTTTGTTCGCGCAGCGCTGGAGTATGAGATTGAACGCCAGATTGAAGTCCTCGAATCCGGCGGGCGCGTGCAGCAGGAGACGCGCCTGTGGAATGCAAGCGAGGGGCGGACGTATTCGATGCGCTCCAAGGAGCAGGCGCACGATTATCGCTATTTCCCTGAGCCGGATTTGCCGCCACTCCTCGTCTCTGCCGCGTGGCAACAGGAGATTCGAGCCAACATGCCGGAGCTGCCCGAAGCGCGGCGCAAGCGCATGGTCGCCGACTATGACATCACCGAGCAGGACGCGCAGGTGCTCACCGGAACACGAGAATTTGCCGATCAATTTGAAGCTGCGGCCAAGGCAACAAAAAGTCCCAAGCGCGTGGCGAATTTGGTTCAAGGGGAATTGATGGGTCGCCTCAAAGCCGCTGGATTGGAGCTGACGCAATCGCCAATCTCCATGCGCGGCATCGCGCAGGCCGCCGACCTAACGGAGAGCGGCGAACTCTCCAGTAAGATGCTCAAGCAACTCTTCGACCACTGCTTTGAGACAAGCGAGGATTTTTCCACCGTCTACGAGCGCGAAAAACCGCAGCAGATCAGCGACCCTGCCGCGCTCGAAACCATGATCGACGAAATCATCGCTGCCAACCCCAAGCAGGTGGAGCAATATCGCGCCGGCAAAAAGACCGTCGCTGCATTTTTTGTCGGCCAGGTGATGCGGCTATCAAAGGGCCAGGCCAACCCGTCGCTCCTCAACGAACTCGTGGCAAAGAAGCTGGACGCATAGGAAGCTCGGAACAAGTGCGGTTGTCAGGAGATCACAATACACCCAAGACCGGGAATTGTGGGCTTATTCTTTATTTCTCTTTTTAATTTCGATGTTCAGACGCTTGATCTTTTGATTAAGCGTAGACAGCGGAATATGAAAATGTTCTGCGGCCTCGGTCTGGTTCCAGTTGCAGCGTTCCAGGCGATCGGTGATGATGCGCCGCTCCACCTCTTCGAGAATGTCAAAGAGCGAGGCATTGGGCGTGTGCTCCAACATGCTGGCGGAGTAGCTCTGTCCGGTGACGTGACCCGGCAGCAGCTCGATGCCAATCGTCGGCCCCGTGGAGAGTACCACGCAGCGCTCGATGATATTTTCCAACTCGCGAACATTTCCCGGCCAATCATAATCCACCAGAACGCGCAGCGCATCCGGAGTGATGGCGCGCAAGGGCAGGCTGTTCTCCTCGCAATATCGTTTGAGAAAATGCGCGGCCAGCAGAGGAATATCTTCTCTGCGATTTCGCAGGGAAGGCAGCTCCACGATAATCACATTCAGGCGATAGAAGAGGTCTTCGCGAAAACGCCCATCGCGCACGGCCTGGCGCAGATCAACGTTGGTGGCGGCGATGATGCGTACATCCACCTGAATCTCATGCGTGCCGCCGACCTGCATAAAACGGCGATCCTGCAGGACGCGCAGCATCTTGGCCTGCATATCCAGGCTCATGGTGCCGATTTCATCCAGAAACAGCGTGCCCGTGTGGGCGACCTCAAAGAGTCCTTTTTTCGTGGCGTTGGCGGAGGTAAATGCGCCCTTGACGTGGCCGAAGAGCGTGGACTCCAGCAGGTCGGAGGGAATGGCTCCGGTGTTGACGGGCACGAACGGCTTATCGCGCCGGGGCGAATGCGAATGCACGGCCTTGGCGATCAACTCCTTGCCTGTACCGCTCTCGCCCTGGATCATCACCGTGGAGCGGCTGGGCGCGACCTGGCCCACCAGATCCAGCACAGACAACATCACCTCGCTTTTGCCCACGATGTTCTCAAAGCTGTAGCGCTGCTTCAGCGCGCGCTTCAAATGGATATTTTCCTGCTCCGTGCGGTAGCGTCCAATGGCCGAGCGAATGTCGGCAAGAAGTTTTTCATTATCCCAGGGTTTCTGTGTAAAGTTGTTGGCTCCAGCGCGAATCGCATCGACAACATTCTGCACCGTGCCATAGGCGGTAATCATGATGACGGGCAACTGGGGCTGCCGCTCACGGATGGAATGGAGAATCTCCAAACCGCTCTGCCCCGGCAAGGCAAGGTCCAGCAACACCAAGTCGTACACGCCTTCGTCCAGCTTATGCAGGCCCTGATCGCCATCGGCAGCGCTGGCAACCAGAAATCCCTCCAGTCTCAGCAGGGTCTCCAGCGATTCGCGAATCATGGATTCGTCGTCAATAATCAACACCCGCGATTCGGTATGGAGCGTGTCTGGCGCGGATGTATCTGGCACATTTTCTTTCGGCACAGGGAGGGCAATTTCAGGCATGGACAGCCTTTCTTAACACAGGAAATTCTAGGTGAAATGTTGTTCCGTGGCCCACTTCGCTTTCCACATGAATCTTTCCTGCGTGCTCCTGAATGATGCCATAACTAACTGCAAGCCCCAGACCAGTGCCGCGACGCTGACCATCACGCGGAGAAGATTTTGTGGTAAAAAATGGATCGTAGATGCGACGCAAATTCTCCTGGGCAATGCCGGAGCCGCTATCGGAGATCACAACCGAGACGTGACCATTGGCCGCCGTGGATACATGCAATACCCCGCCATTGGTCATCGCGTCCTTTGCATTCAGAAAGAGGTTCAGAAACACCTGCTGTAATTTTCCCGCGTGGCCCAAAATCTCTGGCAGCGCCGCATCCAGATCGAGCAGAAGCGTGATGCTGGCGGTGCGGAATTGATGCTCTAGGAGCGCGAGTGTCTCTCGTAGCACACGATTCATGTCAAGCGGAGCAAACTCTGTTCCGCTGGTGCGGGAGAAGTTCAGCAGGCCATTGACAATCTCCGAGGCGCGAAAGGTCTGCTGCGTAATTTTATGCAGCAACTGGCTCAGTCGCTCATCCTGATGTACCTGCTTGGCCAGCATCTGCGTGTAGGAGGAGATGACGGCAAGCGGCGTATTCACCTCATGCGCCACGCCCGCCGCCAGCAGGCCAATCGAAGAGAGCTTGTCGGCCTGCATCAACTGCGCTTCCAGATGCACGCGCTCCGTAATGTCATCCACCAAAATGATGCGGCCCACAGTCGCAAGGTCTTTATCGAGCAGCGGAGCCAGAGCGATATTGGCGGTGCATACCTCGCCAGCGCGGGTGATGAGGCGAAATTTGTACAAGGTGTGTACGGCGGAATCATTTTTTACGCGCTCATACTCCGCCATGAAGTCAGAGGGAAATAAAGCAGACAACGGCTGACGCAGCGCCTCGGAACGTGGCACGGCATACATAGCCTCCATTTGCGCATTCCAGCTATCGACGCGATCTTCCAGATCCACGGCCAAGATGCCAATGTTAATGGACTCGACGATATTCTCGTTGAATTCCTTCAGCCGCTCGTACTCGGAGATTTTTTCTTCTAGGCTGGCGTAAAGCTGCGCGTTCTGGATCGCAATCCCAATATATCCGGCCAGAGTCTCCAGCAATTCCACATCTTCGCTAGAGAGAAAATCTCCTCCCGTGGTACGCCCCAGGCCAAGAACAGCAAGGGGACGCCGCTGCACATAGCAGGGCAGATAGTAATTCAAATCCAGTTGTCGCACTGCGCGTTGCTGCGTGGGGGTTAGATGCGGAGCGTGCTGGGGGCTCTCAAAGAAAATGTGTGTTGCGGTATTGGCTGGATTGAAGTTCAGGAAGCTTAGATCCAGCGCGGAAGAATCGGAACGAAGCGAGACGGGAACTCCTTGCGCGGCGGCAAAGGTATAGAGGTCTGGAGTTTTTTCCTCGGCCAGAAAGACGGCTACGCGAGCCACCAGCAGCGTGCGTGGCAGACGATCCACAATAGCTCCGAGCAGCGTATCCAGATTGGTCTGCGAGTTCAAATCGCGCGCAAATTCAATCAGTGTTTCCCGGTAGTCATAGCGCTTGCGATCGAAGATGCGATCCACGCGGTCTTGAATCGCACGCTTCATCGGGTCGAAGAGCAACGCAAAGATGGCGATGGCCGCCGCCAGTCCCCATCCGCCAGCAGCGGGCAGGCGATTGCCAACAAGCTCCCCGGCAACGGCGACCGCGCCAAAATACAAACCCACCAGCGCCGCCGTGGCCAGCGTATACGTGACGCCGCGCTTGAAAATCAGATCCACATCCATCAGGCGATAGCGAACGATGGCGTAGCTAAAGGTCAGCGGCAACAGCACTAGGCACAACACGGAGATGTGATTCAGAATGCCATTGGTGGAGGCTCCGGCAAGGTAGGGGACGACATAAAACACGGTGAAGGGCGCAACGGCGATGATGGTGCCCCGCGTCAGCCATTTGAGCTGCTGGCGCATTAAAGGATTATTGGCGCGGCGATAGTTGACGAAAAAAACAGCCGACGCCAGCACATAGAAACATGCCAGATACGCCAGACTCAGTTGATTCATCCGGTTGGCCAGCGCCTCGCTGGCAGACCATGTACGAACGGCCACAATGTTGAACACAATCAGCGCCGTGCAGGGCAAATACGTCAATCCGACCAGCCAGCGCTGCCTGCGCTGCGCCACTTTTTCCTCCGGGAAGGTCAATGCGAAATGCAGCAGCAGCGCGGGCTGTAACGCTCCTGCAACAACATTGCCCCAGTCAACAATCCAGTCAAACATATCCAGATTGCCGGTGTTGATGAAGGCATAGAAAACGAATGAGGTTAAACAGAAAATATAAAAATGCGTCGCGCGCGGAGCCGTCCAGCGGCGAAAGAGAACATAGAATCCGATGAGCAGATACACCAGAGCAATCAACCGAAGCCCCGGATTGATGCTGCGATCTTGCGGAACCAGAATGACCGGAACATCGAGGTGGATGCCGGAGCGCACCAGCGTGTAGGTGGCGCGACTGTAAATTCCGGTTCGGAACAGTTGCTGTTGCAGCGAGGCGTCGTTGGCAATCGGCTGGTCATCCACGGCTGTCAGCAAGTCGCCGATTGCAATGCCCGCGCGCTCGCCGGGGCCGCCCACCAACACCTGTTGCGCAACCAGACCACCGGGAGCTTCCCTCCACAAGATGCCATCTGTGGGAACTTGGAATTCACTTTCGCGCGTATAGTTGACCGATGCCAGAATGACAGCAGCCAGAGTAAGAAATGCCAGCAGAACGGCGGTAACGCGCACTTGAAAGTTGCTCAGCATTGGCCTCGAAGATTCTTTCTATCTAGCACCTGTTTGCGCTGTGTGAGAGCAAGCGAACCACAAATTTCCACAACGAACACTCCAGCAAAATGCATCGCGTGCCGACTGCGATGCATGGAGGGCAATATCCAAGCGGGAAACCGAATGCTTCTTCACGTTTGCCAGGATGAAATTTTCTCCAATTCATTGTCGCGCATTTATATGAAATATAATAGGCAGAACGACTGTTTTTCGTGTCTTTGACTCTGCATCTGGCAGAGGATACTGTTTCAAAGGGATTCTTAAACAATGTTCCCCAAAAAGATGAAATACTTGGGTCTGTGCCAAACGAGTACCGATTTTTTTCTTGACGAGGCGGGCTGGCTCCCGACGATACTGTGACGATGAACGATATTCCGCAGAAGAACGCTGCGGATCCAACTTCTGCCCGCAAGGGTCAACACCTGCTTCCGATCTATCCGCGCTATCCAGTGACGTTTGAGACGGGCGCAGGGGTGTTTTTGTACGACGACAAGGGCCGCGCCTATCTGGACTTGGTCTCTGGACTCGGCGTCAACGCGATGGGCCACGCTCATCCCCGCTTGGTTCCCATCTTTCGGGAGCAGGCATCCCGCCTAGTTCACCTGTCGAATCACTATGACAATCGCCACACAACCGCGTTCGCGGATCGGCTCTGCGAGCTGACCGGAATGGCCGGGGTCTTCTTCTCCACTGGCGGAACCGAGGCCGTCGAGGGCGCGATGAAGCTGGCTCGTCTGGCGGCTTGGGATGGATTTGGCGGTCGCAAACATGCCTTTGTGTCGTTGAACGGCAGCTATCATGGCCGCACCTTTGGCTCCCTTTCGGTGACCGGACAGGAGCGCTATCGCGAGGGCTTTGCGCCGGGGCTGCCCGATATTCGCTTTGTCGAGCGGAACGATATCGCCGGGCTGCGCGCCGCGATGAACGACGAGGTATGCGCTATTCTCATCGAGCCTTTGCAGGGCGAAGGCGGCATTTGGGAGTGTACGCCAGAGTATCTGGCCGAAGCGCGCCGTCTGGCCGACGATCATCACGCGCTCCTGATCTATGACGAAATCCAATGCGGCCTAGGCCGAACCGGAGACTGGTTTGCCTACGAGACTGCGGGCGTTCGTCCCGATGTGCTGGTAATTGGCAAGCCTATGGGTGGAGGACTGCCTCTCAGCGCATTTCTTGTGACCGAGGAGTTATTCCATGTTTTTCATCTCAGCCAGCATGGCAGCACGCTGGGAGGCGGCCCGCTAGCCTGCCGCCTAGGGCTGGAGTTTCTCTCCATCATGGAGGGGGAAAACATGCTCCATCGCATTCATCAGACGGGCAACTACCTGCATGAACAACTGCTGATGCTCACCAAGGAGCTGCCCGTGGCAACAGCCGTGCGCGGACGCGGCCTGCTACAAGGGCTGGAGATGTCCATCCCCGGACGACCCTTGGCGGAAGCTGCATTGCAGCGGGGTCTGTTGCTCAACGTGACCCAGGGCAACATCTTTCGCTTCCTGCCTCCGTACATCCTGGAGCGGGAACACGTCGATCAGGCGATCACGATTCTGCATGAACTGTTGTCGATTGCCTCCGATGCAGAAAAGGCCTGCGCTTCGAGCATTCCCGCCGATCAGAAATAGCCAAGCGTCCAGTGGGCGCGGGTGCCGGGTGCCCTACCCTTGGCGTAGCCAAGGGGGGATCGAAAGCCATGTACCCGTAACGATATTCTTATCGGGAACGTCCCATACTTCTCCCATACTTCGCAAAAACGCGACGGATGGGGCACGGCGCGCAGACTCTACCGCATGGTTTTCGACTGACGCGGCTTGCGTAGTGGTTTTACTGGCGCAGGCTTTACAGGCGCGGGCACAACCTCACTGGCCTTGGTAAGCAGAATACGCAGATCGCGCAGATTATTCCCTGTTGGCCCGGTCATTACGGCGTCGCCCAAGGCATCGAAGAGCGGATAGGTATCAAAGCAGGCGAGCGCAAGCTCCGCATCCAAACCAAGCTGTGCAACGCGGGCCAGAGTTTCCGTATCCACCAGGGCACCGGCTGCGGGACTGTTGCCATCCACGCCATCGGAACCGGCGGAAAGCAAAACCAGCGGCTTGTCCACAGCCTTCATTTGCGTAGCGGCGTAGAGCGCCAATTGCTGGTTGCGCCCGCCGACTCCAGATGGCGACTGCACGCGCACCGTCACCTCTCCTGCAGAGAGCAGGCAAACATACTTTGGCTGGGGCAAGTCCGGCGCTGCGGAATCGACGATTCCCGACTGGCGCAGCGCGTACAGTCGCTCCAGCAAATAACGCGCCGCCGCCATGTACTCCCAATCGTCACAGGTATTGTCCACGCCCACGCGGAAGCCGAGTTCTGCGGCGCGTGCGCACGCGGCCTGGATAAGATTGTTCGCATCCAGCAGCGTGCAGGCGCTTAGCGGGAAGGCTCCGGGCTTGGGAGTTTCCGGCAGAGAAGACTGCTGGAAGAAATGCTGCACGGAAGCAGGAAATTGCTCCACCAGCGCGTAGTGCTCCAGCACGGCGCGGCACTGCTCCACCGTGGTTGGGTCGGGCAGGACAGGCCCGGAGCCAAGATCGGCAAGATGAAGACCCGGCACATCGGAAACAAAAAAAGCCAGCAGCGCGCTTTCACGCGGCGCGGCGAGCGCCAGCCGTCCACCTTTTACGGCAGAGAAGTGTTTGCGCGCGCAGTTGATCTCCGCAATGGAAGCGCCGGAGTGAACCAGCGCGCGATGAAATGCCTGCATGTCTTCCAGCGGAATCGCTGAATCCAGCGGCTCTTCCATCATGGCGGAGGCTCCGCCGCTGATCAGAAAAATGCACAAGCTGCGTTCTGCGTTTTCCCTGTCGCGTGGCAGCGCGGCAAGCATGGCGCGGGCCGCGCGCGCGGCATCAAGAGAAGCCTGATTGGGCAAAGGATGATCGCTGGCGAAGTGTACAAAGCCCGGCGGCAGATTGTCTGGCGGCTGTGGCGTTGCCAAAATGCCTGCAATATCGCAATCTGCGCGCGCAGGAAGGCGCGCCAGCATCGCGTCCAGCATGGGCATCGCGGCCTTGCCGACGGCAAGGATGCGAATACGATCGTACAACTCCAGATCGAAGACTTCATTGTCGAAGCGAATCTCAGAACCCTCGACCACGATGTTGCGGGCAAAGGCTCGTTCGACGCTGCACTCCGCCAGCGTGGCGGAAAAAATGTCGCGGGCGGCGCGATTCAGAAATTCCTGTTCGGAAAATTCTTGCCCAGGAAATTTCTGCTGATCGGGGAGTGGGGGCATGAACATTTGCTCCATTTTTTATTGATTGCTGAAAAAATTGCGCGCGATCCATTCGCACAGGACGGCTTGCAGCATATCCAGCTTCCCTGCGAAGAAATGATCAGCGCCCGCGATCCAAACCAGTTGCTTCGGCTCTGGGGCCGTGGCCACGATCGCCGTAACGGCATCGACAGGCCCGAACGCATCCTGATCGCCGCTGACAAAGAGCTTGGGTTGCGCGCAGGTTGGCAGATCGAGATATGTGTAGACGTGACCTTCGGCCTGTACGGGCAGGCCCAGCGCCATCAGGCCACGCACACGCGCATCGCCGCAGCAGGCGCGCAAGCCCACATTCGCGCCAAAGGAAAATCCTGCAAACAAAATGGGCCGATGGAATTCGTTATCCAGCCAGTCGAGCGCGCTGCAAACATCCTCTTGTTCGCCGTGGCCGTTGTCGTGCGCGCCTTCGCTGCGCCCGGTACCGCGAAAGTTAAAGCGCAGCACAG
>DAHXNK010000065.1 GCA_027365415.1 Acidobacteriaceae bacterium | reverse complement strand
CAGCGAAGAAATACGACCACATAATAAACAACCGTTATACCTGTGCATTGAAGAGGGCACGGCGTGCATGGCCAGGATTAGAAAGCTATCGACTGCAAGACCTAGCAAAACTTGGAAACTTGCCAAGCGACGATTCTCATCGGGCACTCGGAGATTGCAAGCGTGCCGCGCTTATTTTTATATTTGCAACAGAAGAACTTGGCCAAAAAGTACGCTGGACTGCTCCTAAGATATGACCGTGCCACTTGGTGTAGTACGAAACGCCTAGTTTGATCCGAGAGGTTCCTGCATTCTTACAAATGCAGTCGGCGCAGATATTTTTGATGTATGAAGGTGCTTACACCTTTACGGGGACACCACGCAGCAGAGTAGACTGCACGGCACCACTGGCGGCAAGCACCGTAATGTCCGCTGGCATTCCCACTTGCAGATGGCCAATCTTTTTCTCCAGACCAGTCATGGCTGCCGGGTTCGCCGTCATGCAGCGGAGCGCGGCCTGCAACCCGCACTGGGTACATTCCATAAAATTTTGCAGCGCCCGATCCAGCGTCAGCGCACTTCCGGCCAGACCGCCATTGAGCAAACAGGTTCCATCGACAAGCGTGATCTCAAATGATCCCAGACGATAGGTGCCATTGGGCATTCCCGTTGCGCTGGTAGCATCAGTAACCAGGATGCTGCGCTGCGGGCCTTTAGCTTTCCAGAAAAGACGTACCGCGCTGGGGTTCACATGGATCTTGTCGCAGATAATCTCGGCGAACAAATCCTCGCGATCCAGCACCACGTCCAGCACGCCTGGGTCACGATGACTGATTGGCCGCATCGCGTTAAAGGTATGCGTCGCGCTACACGCTCCAGCAGCAATCCCGGCCAGCGCAGCCTGCGCGCGCGCGTTACTGTGCCCCATGCTGATGCGCACGCCCTTGCGTGTCGCATATTCGATCATCTCCAGTGCGCCGGGAAGCTCCGGCGCAACCGTCACCAGCGCGATGTGACCACGCGCCGCCTGAAAAAATCTCTCGAAGAGTTCAACGGTGGGAGATTGTAAATACTCGGTTGGATGCACGCCGCGCTGTTCGCAGGAAAGAAATGGCCCCTCCAGATGAATGCCCACCGGCCTAGCTCCGGGGTGATCGACGCGCTCCACCTGCTGCGCCAAGCCATCGAGCGAGCGCAAAATTTCTTCTTTGGAGGCAGTCACTGTGGAAGGGAAATATGCCCCCACGCCGCGCGAGGCCAGAAAGAGGCCGATGGGATCGAGCGCATCGGCAGAGGCTTCCATAACATCGCGCCCGCGTGCGCCATGCGTATGAATATCGAAAAATGCAGGCGCGAGAATAGCGCCTGCGTAGTCCAGATGCTGCTCTGCCGCAGGCATGGATGCGGCCTCCGCCGATTGAATACTGGAAATCTTCCCATCTTCCACGATAACGATGGGGCGCTCTATGCAGGTCTCTGGCGTAAGTATCTGGGCGGCTGTAATAACGGTGCGCACGATGTTCCCCTCTACGTTATTGTGCCCTGTTCCGATTCTGCTGTACATACGATCCGCACACAGCAGCTTGCACGCGCACGTATTCTTTCAGACAAGCTGCCCGCTAGAAGTTTTGTTTCAACCATCGGATGACTGTGTATTTAGATTGTGGATGCTTGATCTTCGTCCATCCCGGCCCGTTCTCCGCAAAACTGTGCACAGGAATTTTTTGGATTTCTACTGAACCGGGACGATACCCCGCATCCTTCTCAATCCGTTGAATCTGGTCGCTTGTTATGGGAGACGTACCCGGTGGAAAATCCAAAATAACCGATGATTGCCGCAGGTTGAACTGTGCGCTCTTCAAGCTCGGCAATGAGTAGAGCCTGACTAGGATATTGAAGAATCCGCGAGGAGAAAACACCCCATTCAGATGCGCGGTAACACGCTGCCAGGACGCATCCTGCGAAGGCTGCGATGTTTGGGGGACGGCAGCACAGGGCACGCTGAGGACAAGCAAGAGCGCGAGGATGCGATGTCGATTCCACATGTGGATCGTCATTATTTGCGCCTTTTGAAACCGGAGAAATAGTATTCGGTAAAAAATAACAGTTGGCGCTTTTCCCGCGCATAGCTCGAACTGTTTAAGTCTTCCACGACCGGAAGCTGTATGCCCGCGCCGATCTCATAGTGCAAAGTTGCAAATTCAAGGACGGTATCCTGATAAAAGCTCTGACCGCCAGACCCAGGCAAGACCTGACCACTGATGTGCGAAAGAGCATTATGATAATAATTTTCTTCGATGGACACCCATAGCTCCTTTGGCAGGCCAATTTCTGGCAAGGTTCGGGGATACAACCGCATCTCCCCCTGCGCGTCAGCGCGAAATTGGTCGCCGGGGTTGATGCCCGTGTTTGTGATTGGATTGTGGAGAAAGGTACTGTCTGCGGCAAGCCCATACGCTGGGCCATTCCAGCCAAATGCCACACCTCCATACGGAGCGACACTACCGGAGCCAGTTTGCATTGGCGCTGGCAGGAGTCCATTGGAATTGCTGAGCGTATTGCTTCCGCTGGGAAAATATAACCCTGCCACGGGAGCAAGGCGCAAGGTAGATTTTGGCGTATCGCGGCTAAATAATGTGTATCGCGCAAACACAAGCGTGTCTCCCAGACCGCCAGAACTGATGTTGCTCTGGCCAGAGGGTGTTTGCGTCTGCATGGAGTTATACACAGGATTGAACGTGGTAAAGATCGTCCAGCGCGCATTTAAGCCATAGGCAAGGTCAAAAGGAAACTGAAAACTGGTAAGGTCTTGACTGCTGAAGGTAGGATCCCAATCAAAACGAGATAATATCTGGTTCTCTGCCACCGGAAGCGCTGTAATAAACGTGGCTGGAGATGCAAGGGCAGGATGTGTAGATTCGACGAGAAACCCAGCCAACAGGCATACGCCAGCCACCGTTGGAAACAATCGTCGTATGAACTTCAAAATATCTCAACCTCTAGGGAATCGCGTTGATATACAAAAACCTCAAGCACTCGCCAGTAAGAGGCCAATCCCATGCCAGCGAACACGACTAACCCCAAAAGCAGCGGTTAAATTTAAGGCTTGGAGTCGTCTAAATCCGGCGCAACCTGAAGCAAAGCCGTGCTCAAAGAATGAATCTCGACCGTGAAATACTTGGCATCCATTTCGATAATTCCCTGATTCCGTTTTCCCCTGTGCGCGAGATAGGCAGTACCGAAACCGTACAGTCCACACGCGCTGCCTGAATAGATGGCTACGGATTGTTCCGTCGCTGTCCCATCGCAGAGCAGTTGTTTATCCTGGTTTACAGCCAATGCGGGTCGCAGGCGCTCAAATACACCGTCTTTCAGATTCTCGCCAAACACAGGCCCCTCATTGTCTTCCGACGAGTGGATTTTGCGTTCGGAAGGTATCACCTGGTCTCCGTCAATCAGAGTGCGAGACCCGGAAAGATTCATGTCGGATGAAGGCGTGGGCACGCTGGCTGCATTTGAGTCATCCACATTCGCGAGAGCACGCACATAGAGATGGACATGGAGAACACCTGCGCGGGTAACGATCCGATCAAACTTGAATGCGAGTATCGAGGGACTGGCATCCCCGCGCAGTGGACGCGCCGCAATGACCTGCCCCAGAACAATCGATCCTTTGGGCAGATCGTGTCCCTGTCCGAGATGGACAACCTGCATCGTCTTAGCCTTAACCTGATCTTCGGCTCTCGCTTTGCCTGCTTTGATGGTGCGTGTAAATTCAACTGGGATGGCCGTGCCGGGAGGCAGTATCCAGTCGATTCCCCGCTGCGCCGCGAAACATGTAGTTGCAAACACAAAGGGCAAAACAAGCGCAGATATCCGGGAGTGTACAAACCGCCGCTGCATAAACCCTCCTACATGGTGGTGTTTCATTTGTCCCAAGCCCCTCGTGCGCTCGAAATTCAAAGCACCCTCCTCCACGCCTCTCCCACCGTCGAGTCTACCATGCGTGAAATTTATGGCTTCACCGCAAAAACTTTGACGCTGGCCGCAATTTTATTGATGTCATATTGCATCAGCAGTTCTCCCAACTGCCGCTGTTCTCCCGGCGCACTCCCTGTTGCAACCGAGGGACAACAACCCGATGATCCTGTCGTTCCCTGCGATGAACCGCAGCCTGACTGGTTTTCCTGCTTGGCCCAGATATTCAGATCGGCGCCACTATCCACAATTGCAACATGCTGAAAGCCTGCGGCCACCAGACTGTCACGATACCTGTCGATGGAAATGGCCCCGGCGATACATCCAACATAGGCCGCCATGCTCGAAGCAACTTCAGCGGGCAAGGAATGTCCTTCTTTCAGCGCAATATCACTGGCGGCCAGCCTGCCTCCGGGCTTGAGAACGCGCGCAATCTCCCGAAAGACCGCAGGTTTGTCCGGGGCAAGATTGAGGACACAGTTGCTGAGAACGCAATCGACCGATGCGTCTGGCAGCGGGATGTTGTCAATGGTAGACAGGTAAAACGCAACATTGGTATAGCCGCCCTCCACCGCGTTTTTCCGCGCCCGCGCAATCATCTCCTCCGTCATGTCAATGCCGATGGCCCTGCCCTGCGGGCCGACCTTGTTGGCCGCAAGAAACACATCCAGGCCGCCGCCGGAACCTAAATCCAGCACGACTTCTCCGGGACGCAAGGAGGCCATCGCCGTGGGATTGCCGCAGGAAAGTCCCATATTGGCGCGGGCGGGGATTGCATCCAGTTCTGCGGCATCGTAGCCAAACGCCTCGGCAACCGCTTTAACTCCGGCGTGTTCACTGGACAGCGTGCTCTTGGCAACATCTGCATAATTGGAGCGGATGGCTTCAAGGATATTTTCCTGCATTTTTTCACCTCATATATATGGACATAAACATATTCGCTCAAACACATATTACAGTAGACACATACGCACATGCAAATGTATTCTACGGACATGACAGGTCGTCAAAAAATATTTGCGATGGACAGCCTCTTTCGCGCTCTTGCGGATCGAACGCGACTTCGCCTTCTGAATCTGATGGCAGGGCAGGAAATCTGCGTTTGTTATTTCATCGAAGTAACAGAGGAAAGCCAGCCGAAAATCTCACGCCATCTGGCCTATCTGCGACGCGCTGGAATTGTAGCGGCGCGGCGCGAGGGGAAATGGATGCACTACCGAATCACCGAACCGCAGGATGCCGCTGGCCGCCGCGTGCTGCGAGAGGTTCTGTCCTGGCTGCGCGAGGACAAGGCGATGCAGGCGGATCGAGCGCGCTTGGCCCGCGCCTGCTGCAAGCCGGAGAAATTTGTTTCCATTCAGGGCGCGCCGCCGCCAACGGCGCTCGCGATATCCACGCGCACATCATCCTCGCGTATGGAGGCGCGATAATCATGTCAAGCCCCACAGCATTTCGAGGGAAAATCTGCGCGCCACTCCCACGCGCTCATCTTTCGTTTCTGGATCGCTATCTAACGCTTTGGATTTTTCTTGCGATGGCCGCAGGTGTCGCCCTGGGACATTTTGTTCCCGGCACGGCCACATTTATCCAGCGCTTTCAGCACGGGACGACCAACCTGCCCATCGCCATTGGCTTGATCGTCATGATGTACCCGCCGCTGGCCAAAGTGCGCTACGAAAAACTGCATGAGGTCTTTCGCAATCGCAAGATACTGGCGCTATCGCTCGTGCAAAACTGGGTCATCGGGCCACTGCTGATGTTCGCGCTGGCGTTGATCTTTCTGCGTGGTGAGCCAGCCTACATGCGCGGTCTGATCCTGATCGGCCTGGCCCGCTGCATCGCAATGGTACTCGTTTGGAATGAGTTGGCCGCAGGCGATACGGACTACGCTGCGGGACTGGTAGCCTTCAACAGCATCTTCCAAGTGCTCTTCTACAGCGTGTATGCCTGGGTCTTTCTCACTGTGATGCCGAGATGGTTCGGCTTGCAGGCATCGGTCGTGCATGTAGGCATGGAGCAAATCGCCAAGAGCGTATTTTTCTATCTTGGCATTCCCTTTCTGGCTGGAATGCTGACGCGCTTCATTTTTCTGCGCTGCAAAAACGAGGCGTGGTATCAAACGCATTTCCTTCCGCGCATCAGTCCTCTGACGCTGATCGCCCTGCTATTTACTATCGTTGTCATGTTCAGCCTGAAAGGGGACATGATCGTGCGTCTCCCGCTCGACGTGCTGCACATCGCGATACCGCTGGTCATTTATTTTGCGATGATGTTTCTGGTGAGCTTCTGGATGGGCCACAGCCTAGGCGCGGATTACTCCAAAACCGCCACGCTTGCATTCACCGCCTCCAGCAATAATTTTGAGTTGGCCATCGCCGTTGCAGTCGCCGTTTTTGGCTTGAACTCCGGCGAGGCATTTGTCGGCGTGATCGGCCCATTGGTGGAGGTTCCCGCGCTAATCGGGCTGGTGAGCGTCTCCGTATGGCTGCAAAAACGCTATTTTCTACAGCGAAAGTCGGTACAAACGATATGAAGAAGATAATTTTTGCCTGCGTACACAATGCAGGCCGCTCGCAAATGGCGGCGGCATTTTTTAACCAGCTTGCCGATCCGCAACGCGCCCACGCAATCTCTGCCGGCACAGCTCCGGGAGAATTTGTTCATCCCATCGTTGTGACGGCGATGCGGGAAGTGGGCATCGAACTGAGCGAATGCAAGCCGCAAAAGCTGACCGATGCGCTGGCACAGGACGCGCAACTTCTCATCACAATGGGCTGCGGCGATGCCTGCCCGATCGTGCCCGGAATGCGGCGCGAAGATTGGCCGCTACGCGATCCAAAGCATTTGCCACTCGAAGAGGTACGCAAGATTCGAGATGAAATTCAAGGCCGCGTTGAGCAGCTTCTGGAGCGCGAGGACTGCCAAGCCACTGCGCACGCTCCGCAGTGATGCACGCCGCAGTGCTAGGATGCGAACATGCCGTTGGTCGAAATTGAAGGTCTAACGAAGAGTTACGCTGGAGCTGGCACGCGGCAGCGCAGCACCGTTGTCGATCATGTTTCTTTTCAAATCGAACGCGGGCAGACGCTGGGATTGATTGGCGAATCTGGCTCTGGAAAAAGCACCGTGGCGCGAATGCTGCTGCGGTTGATCGAACCGGATTCAGGAACGATTCGCTTTAATGACACAGATCTGCGGGCAGCTTCACATCGGCAGATGCAGGAACTGCGTCGGCACATGCAGATCGTCTTTCAAGACCCCTACGCCGCGCTCAATCCCCGGATGCGAGTAGAGCAAATTGTGGGAGAGCCGCTAGACATCCATGCTGCGGGCAAGGCAGGCTTGGCTGCAAATGCGGCATGCTTGCGTACTCGATCTTCGCGCCGGGAGCGCGTCTCCGCCATGCTGCGCGCGGTCGGCATGGATGGCTCCGCCCTGGCGCGCTACCCACATGAATTTTCCGGCGGACAGCGGCAGCGCATCAACATTGCGCGCGCGCTGATTCTGCAACCGGAGTTTGTCGTGCTGGATGAGCCAGTCTCCGCGCTCGATGTCAGCGTAGCGGCGCAGATTATCACGCTGCTGCAACGCTTGCAGCGAGAGTTTCATCTCACCTATCTCTTTATCACGCACTCCATGCCGTTGGCGCGCTACCTCTCCGATCAGATTGTGGTGCTGCGACAAGGGCGCGTGGTGGAGCAGGGTGGCTGGCAGCAAATCTGCGAGCAGCCACAATCCGCCTATACGCAAGCCCTGCTGGCCGCTACGCCGGAGATGCCAATTCTCGATGGCGCAGGCACATCCTTACCCTTGACATAAATTTCTCGTGAAATTCGGCTATGCGTCGGCAATTGGATCGTGCTTGATGCGGGCACGCCCTCATGCACACACTACAATGAAGGTGGATGCCTTTTTTCTTTATGCGCTCTCTTGGGCTGGCCGCTGCCGCGCTTGTGGCTGGAGCCATCAACGCCGTTGCTGGCGGCGGTTCGCTGCTCTCCTTTCCAGCCCTGCTACAGGCGGGCGTGTTGCCCAAACAAGCGAATGCAACGAATACGGTCGCGCTGCTGCCAGGACAATTCACCTCTGCCACAGCCTATCGCGAAGAGTTGCGACGCCATCATTCCATGCTCGTCCCCTTGCTACTAGCCGCCTTCGCGGGGGGGATCATCGGCGCGCGGATTTTAATGACAACGCGGCAAAAACAATTTCTGCATCTAGTGCCGTGGCTGCTGCTGCTCGCAACCGTCTTGTTTGCAATCGGGCCATCGCTGCAACAGAGACTGCTGCGAGCAGCACGTCCTCAATCTCATCCCACGGGATTGCGCCCAATGGCGCGTATCCTGCTGCCTGTCGGCATCTTTGTTGTCTGTTTGTATATTGGATTTTTTGGCGCGGGAGCAGGCCTGTTGATTATGGGCGTGCTGAGCGTCGCTGGCGTGGAAAGCGTGCATGAGATCAATGCGCTGAAGACGGTCATCACCAGCGTGTCCAACGGCGTTGCCTCGATTACGTTTGTGATCTATGGCGCGGTCGTGTGGCATTACGCCTTGCTGATGATGCTGGCGGCCAGCGTGGGCGGATATATATGCGCGCGAACCGTGCGTAAGCGTCAGCCTCGTTGGTTGCGCGCCTTGGTGATCCTGATGGGTTGCATCGTAACAACATACTTTTTCTGGAGGGTCTACAGATGACCCTCGCGCAACACACAACGGAGACCATCGGCACCGTGGCGGCCATTTGCACAACGATTGCCTCTGTTCCGCAATTGGTGCATGTGTGGCGGCGCAAAAGCGCGGCAGATATCTCTCTGGGCATGTATCTCTTTTATTCTCTAGGCGTGTTACTGTGGCTGATCTACGGGATACGCATCGACTCTCGACCCGTGATTGAAGCCAACGCAGTCACGCTGGTTCTCTCGTTGGCCATTCTGCTCTTGAAGCTGCGCTACGACCGACAAAAGCGTAAAAATAAGATATGAGCCACGAAGGCATCCGTTTTGTTAGCGAAGAGACCGCGCGCAAAGCAGCAGCAGAAGAAAAAGAATTTTCCCGCGAGGCCACCGACCCTCAACATGTGCGCGTGCGTAAGAGCGAAGGCACGGGCATGGATATTGACTGGAAGGACGGGCATACCAGCCATTGGAGTTTTGCCTGGCTGCGCGATGCCTGCCCCTGCGCCACCTGCCATGAAGAACGCGAGCAGCAGAATCGCCAGCCCGGAGTTCCCAAGCCGCAGCCTGCAAATCTACTGCCGATGTATAAAGCTCCGGTGCAGCCAGTGAAGGTCACTCCCGTAGGGCGCTATGCCATCAGCTTTGACTGGAATGACGGCCACCATAGCGGCATTTTTTCCTGGGAGTATCTGCGCCGCATGTGTCCGTGCGAGGAATGTAAAAAATAATCTGACTTTTATTTGCGCTGCGCGTTTTCCATCCACGCAGCCTGAATTTTTTGCATCGCGGCATCTACGGTTGGCGCTTGCAGCGCAGACTGCCGATGCACATCTTTAAGAAATCCCTCGTCCACGGCGCGATCCAGCATGGCCAGCAGCGGATCGTAATATCCGCCGACATTCAGCAACACAACAGGCTTGGAGTGGATTCCAAGCTGCGCCCATCCAAGAATTTCGCAGAGTTCATCCAGCGTGCCATAGCCGCCGGGCAGCGCCAGAAACGCATCGGCAAGCGCGGCCATCCCATGCTTGCGCTCGTGCATGGTTTCGACGACATGCAACTCCGTGAGTCCCCGATGCGCCACTTCCCTTTCCATCAACTGGCGCGGGATAAAGCCAATGGCGCGTCCGCCTGCGTCCAACGCCGCATCAGCAACAGCGCCCATCAGCCCGACACAAGCGCCGCCGTAGACTAATCCCACGTCGGCCTGCGCCATCGCAACGCCCAGTTCCACAGCGGCGGCGCGATACTCTGGACGCTTGCCATCATTCGATCCGCAATACACGCAAATGTTTCGTTGGGGATGCATTCGTGCCTTTAGAATAACGCGGGACTCGCCGTCTAGGCAGCGGGACTGGCCGTCCGGGCGGCGAAAATGCAGCGCGAAGATTCTCTGGATTCTTCGACCCCACTCAAGCCAAAAACAGGCTTGAATGGGGCACCCGGCTGTTCGTTGCTAACTGTTTGCAACAAGCCGTGTAGTTGTGGAGGAAACTAGTAAGTAATTTGTGCTACATCAAGCCTACGTAGAATTTCCCCCAGACCCAGCAGTTGCTGTTGAACGAA
>DAHXNK010000064.1 GCA_027365415.1 Acidobacteriaceae bacterium | reverse complement strand
CGCCTGTCTCTTGGTCACGCTTCAATCTGTCCGACTCGCTCAACTTGCCATAGGTGACGGTGAGATAGCTTTGCCAGGTGTCAAATGCCAGCCTAGCTTCACTTCCACTGCGAGATGCAACCCATGCACGGCGTAACGTTGCAAGACCTTCGTGGAAAAGATGGCTATAGGAGCCAAAGTCTTCGCGGATCGCCTCCGAGGTTGGTTCAAGCTGGGATGGACGAAAGAGGAAGAGATTGAGCCACCGATAAAAATCATTGAGTGTATCGTCCTTGAGCTGAATTTCCCGGCGAAGGTCGAGGACAATGTTTTCTGGAACCACGTTCACGTTTTCCGGCAGGACTGGACGGTAAATCCTCCAATGAATCCCATCCGTAGCAACTGCATCCAGACTGCGCCGCGATGTTGGCTCGCTCTGCCAGATGCCTGCAACATACTCGCGGAGCTGGCGTTCTGCTTCAGAAAGTGTTTGTTTTAAGTTTTTTTCAAACTCAATAATGGCTGATCCATACATCGTATCCGCCCTGCCGCGCTTTTCTTTTTCTGGAGTTTGAATGCGGAGGGAGGTCTCTGCACCCCTGGCATAAATCCCAACTTCACGGGTGTTTGGGAAAAGCGTCCCCAGCAGCGAACTGAATCGTTCCCGCTTGCCGATTTCAGCGTGCGTGGTTTTGATCTCACGTAAATATGCACGGAGTGCCTGCGCGGTGATCTCTGTCAGCGAGAGGGTCATTGTCTTCCTTGAATGCTGCGCTTATCCTGCGGACATGCTGTAATGTACAGTACCATTCGGAGATGTCCAAGGGCGACTCAGGGCCTTCGCAGCGGCATCCACGGTTGGTTCGCTGTATCGCTTGGCTTCCTTCAGATAGGCGAAATATATGCGCTTGATGCGTTCGTTTTCCGGGGTGTGTTTCGTCATGCTTTCTCACTCCTATCTCAAGTCACTGTTTACGGTAGATTCACTAGTCTCACTTACTTGTCGCTGAGCCTCCGAAAGCGTGACGTTCATTTTTCCGCAAACTTGCTCCAGTTCAACGGCATCGCCAAACATGCCTTCTGCCGCTATCCACCTTTCGGAATCACCTACTCTTGTATCTTTGATTTCTAGGATAAAAAACATATCGCAATGCGATCTATATTGCATCGTATTGCGATATAATATACACATGGCAGCGTTGCCCACGAAAAAAATACGTTTCACAAACAAGACTTCGCTTATAAATGAGGACACCTTGCGCGATCTGGCGTGGTTTCGCTATAACCTGCGGAAATTTTTGCGCTTTAGCGAAAAGGCAGCTCGACAATGCGGTGTAACTCCGCAGCAGCACCAGTTGATGCTGGGTGTCGCCGGATATACCGGACGCGGCTGGGCCACGCTGTCCGAGTTGGCGGAGTTCCTGCAGGAGCGGCACAACTCTGTGGTCGGCCTAGTGGAGCGCGCCGCGCAACGTGGTCTGATTTGCAAGGCACAAGACATTGAGGATCGTCGCTTTGTCACCGTCTTCCTGACCCGAAGCGGGGAGAAGATTCTCTCGAAGCTGACCCTGCTCCACCGGGAAGAGGTGCAGCGCGCGCAAGCATGGCTGCCGCAGTCTGCGAAGTCGCAGTTGCGTTCGCGAAAAAAATCAGGAGTTGCATGAAAGAAATGCAAACACGCGCGACCAAAAAGTTTGGATGGCTTCGGCGGCATCCTCTCTTGCACAAGTATGTTTCTCTGGTGCAGGAGGATTTGTCCACAACCTACTCGCGCGACCTGCACAAGTGGCTGCTTATCGCGCCGATGATTGGTGTTACCACGGGGCTTGCCATTACCGTCATTGCATACATAATTCTCGGAAAAATGTGGCCTGCGGTGCTGGGCTACTATGTGCGCCATCCTTGGGCCATCGTTCCGGGATTGTTGTTGGGATCCACCGTCGCTGGCCTCCTGATGCAGTTTTTTACGTCCGACCCAAACGAACATTCCACAGAAGAAATCATCCGTTCCTACCATGAGCATCAGGGCGATATTAACCTGCGTCCGTTTGCGCCAAAGATTCTCGCCGCCATCGCTACAGTAGGATTTGGCGGGAGCGCTGCGCTGGAAGGCCCCAGTATTTATGGGGGAGCGGCTATTGGCTCTTGGCTGTGGCGCAAACTGCGCGGCCTGCATCTGGATGCGCGAGATCGTCGTATTATGCTGATCTGTGGCGCTGCCGCTGGGATGTCCGCAGTTTTTCGCGCGCCGCTGACCGGTATTGTTTTTGCGCTGGAGATGCCCTACAAAGATGACCTGGCGCACGAGGCGCTGGCGCCTTCATTGATTGCCTCTGTTATTTCTTACGTTACGCTCAGCGCCTTTATGGGCAGAGCGCCCTTGTTCAATTTTTCCAGCGCCACATCGTTCACTCGCCGCGACCTCTTCTGGTGCGCCCTGCTGGGCCTGCTGATTGGACTGGTCGCGATGGTTTTTGTTCTCACCTTTCGGCGCGCGCGCGGATTCTTTGTCCAATGGTCTGTACCGCATTGGAGGAAGTTGGCTATCGGCGGTTTTCTAACGGGCCTCTGCGGGCTGATATTTCTGTATTTCTTTCCCGGCATGTTGATTCCCATCGGCCCAAATTACGAGGCAGTGGGGATGATTCTCGGCACGCACCACAGCTCGCTGGAATTGATGAGCTTCGGCGTACTCAAGCTGGCTGCCACGATTTTCACGCTCGCGACGGGAGGCGTCAGCGCGATGTTCGTGCCACTGTTTCTGAGCGGCGGAACCTTCGGCGTGGTCTTCGCACAGTCGATTATTCATAGTCCCGCCTTGGAACTCTATGCCGCAGTTGGTATGGCTTCCTTTATTGCTGCTGGGTACAAGACTCCGCTGGCCGCCGTCGTTTTTGTGGCAGAGGCGACAGGCGGTCATGCTTTTATCATTCCGGCTCTTATTGGAGCCGCCGTGGCCTATGCCGTCTCCGGTGATGCCTCGGCTTCTGGCGACCAGCGGTTACATGAAGGCGAAATTTTTTCCGATTCCCGATGCCGCCCCTGACAGAGAGAGTCAAAAAAACGCATAGGCTTCCCCACGGGGTGTATCCATTGGAGTACAACAAACCTATGGATATTCTCGGTCACGCTCAGATACGGGATGTTCTTTATGCGCTTCCTGGATGGAAACACGAAAATGGCGCGTTGGTTCGCGACCATGCTTTTGCCGATTTTGTGTCCGCCTTCGCCTTTGTCACGCGCCTAGCGTTAATGGCGGAGAAGGAGGGCCACCATCCAGACATCGACATTCGATATAACAAGGTGCGCGTGGCGCTGGTGTCGCACGATGCCGGAGGTATTACAGAACGCGATGCTGCGATGGCAGCGAAGATTCAAACGCTCATGATGTAGCCAAGCGGCGGAATACATGCCTGTACGCAAGGGGAGTGGAGTCAGAGCGTTTGTAGGGATGCGACGATCGCAGCACGCGAGTATACCGCATCTCTTCAGAAACGCAGTTCAACGGGCGAGAAGCCGATAGTCTTGGTTTTTCGCTCGACCCACAGGAACAACGGTGCCTTGCGGCCATTGACGCTGACGCCAATCACCACGCCCGAACCATATTGCCGGGAGAGAACGATTTTATGGCTGGTGATGACGCCATAATCGCTTGACGGCCCCCAATCCGTTTCAAACTGGCCATAATTGTAGGTTTTGTAGAGATCCAAGTGCTGCTGCCAATTTGGATCGTTATTCCAGAGCGCGAAGGCCTCGACATAATTTTTAGATTCGACGGCATGGAAGAAGCGATTGATGCGGTGCTCCTCCGGCCAATTCCAGAAGTACCAACTGAAGGCTGCGATGATGGGAATGGCGATCAAAACTCCGATGAGGATATTGCGGCGCATTCTGGCTTTGCGGGCATCATACGGTTTTGCGTCAAGCAGCGTCATGGCACAATTGTATGACGAAGCGTGCCTAGTTGTTTAGGGCTAGGGGGCGCAGCGCATATTTCCAGATGGCGTGGAGTGTAGAAAGGCGCTTATTCGCTGGCAGCGCGGGATAGAATCATTTCCCAGGCCACACATTTCGCATGTACCATTGCAAGATCAGGGTGAGCCGATACATGGAAAACGCAACTGACAACACCGAAAATCTGCATCCTGCAAAGATTCCACCGCAGATTGCGGCGCGTCTCCGCACGCTGCTGCATGATATGGGCAACGCGCTGGAGATCGTCGTGCAATCGGAATACTTGCTCTCTATTGGCGCAGAGACACCTGAAGATGCCAAAACATGGCGGGGTATGCTGCACCAGGGAATCCAGCAAACCATCCAGTTGAACCAAACATTGAGGGAGTACGTCCGCGCGCACGACCAGAGCTTGTTATGAATCTTGCGCGATACATTTTGGACTTTGTGGGCACACATGCGGAATGCGGATGAAACATGGCTCTGCGGGAAAACACCTCGCAGGCTAATCCCACAGGAGAAGCTTGCAAAGAAATATGTCAACTTGCGGCCATCCTGTGCACCGCAGGTGATGCAAGGTTCATAACAAGATGTAAGATTGGCCGTTCATCACATGTCTGCTTTGGCGGGGTGTGTCGCAGCCCATTTTTGTACGCGCTCCTGTACCTGGAGGCGCTCTGCTGGCGTCAGGTGGGAGGCTGCTTCATCTCGTCCGTTAGCGACCTCTTCTGGCCTAACATTGGCTTCCTGTTTTCCAGATAACGCAAGGACATACCAGAAGTAGGATTCCGCATAGCTCTGTGCCACTCCTTGGCCCTGGTAGTACATCAGTGCCAAGTTAGTTTGCGCCTCGGTAAACCCCTGTCCGGCAGCCTTGCGAGTCCAGTCCGCTGCCTGTGCAAAGTTCTGCGGCACGCCTTGACCAAAGGCATACATCACGCCAAGGTTGGTTTCCGCTTTGGCATCTCCCTGCGCAGCAGCCGCGCGGAACAAGACCGCCGCTTGCTCGTAGCTTTGCTGCACGCCCTGGCCAAGGACGTATAGCCAGCCAAGGTCGGCTTGCGCCTTGGCAAAACCCTGCTCGGCAGCCTTGTTATACAAGACCGCCGCTTGCCGCTCATCCTGCGGTACCCCCCGACCAAAGGCGTATAACACGCCTAGGTTGTCTTGTGCTTCAGCAAGTCCCTGCGCGGCAGCCTTGTTGTACCAAGCCTCTGCCTGCGCGTAATCCTGCGGCATCCCCCGGCCAAGGTCGTACAATCTGCCCAAGTTGTTTTGCGCTTCGGCGTTTCCTTGTGCAGCGGCTTTGCTGTACCAGACCGCCGCTTGTGCGTAGTCCTGCGGCACACCCTGGCCCTTGGCGTACAGCCGACCTAGGCTGTTTTGCGCTTCGGCAAGCCCGTGTTCGGCGGCCCGGCGATACCAGACTGCTGCCTTCGCGGGGTTTTGTGACATGCCCTGGCCCGAGGCGTACATCCAACCAATGTTGTTTTGCGCTTTGGCAAATTCATGCACGGCGGCTTTGCGATATCGGATAGCCACTGCGACAGCCACACACAGAATCAGCAGCGTAACGTAAAACCATTTTGCTGAAAGTCGAAACACTGGCATAAAGCCCCCTCGCTTCCGGGAGAGTCCAGAATGGACTCCCTCATCCTCGAATGTCAAGCGCGGAGCACTCCATAGTTATTCGCATCGTCAGCGGGAGATATGAATCGGGGGAGATGTGATACATTCCGCATCTTGATTTTGAGATACGGAATGTATTGCCAAAACTACAATCGAAATCCGAATGTCAGCAGTACGAGGCCGGTTCCGGCGGCGTTGAAGCCGGGGAATTGGCCCTTTGGGGTAAACATGTATAGGTATCGGGTTTCTTGGAAGAGTTGAAAGATGCCATCGGGATGGATGCGGTAGGTGCCGCCAATTCCGGCATCCACCGCTGGTTGCCAGCTTGATTCCGAGGCCACGGTCGCATAGCTGCCATAGGAATTGCTACACATGGAGCAGGGATGCATGAAGACCACGCGCTTAAAGGAGATGCCACCACCCCCGGTTGTGTACGCTCCCCAACGGGAGCCATCGGCTAGGAAAAATTCCGGGTCGATGGCAAATACAAGCAGGTCGATTCCTCCATTGGGTTGCCCGTCTTGCTGGAGAATGGGCTGTGGAATTCCATTAAAGGAAAGGATGAAATCCACGGGGTACGCCCAGCGATGACTGACGCGGGGGCCAGCGCCAACGATGAGGTTCATGCCTGTGGTTGTGGTTTGCGAGGTGTTCCCGGTCACAAGCGACACCCCCACGCTTTCGCCGAGGATAAATTGTTGCAGGGGAGACTGATCTTTCGCGACTTCCGGTTGTACCAGCGTACTGGATTGAGCGCTTGCAAACGATAGGGCAAGCATGAGCAGAAGGGACAGGGAGGCCAATTTTAGAGAGTGGCGCAAAGCTTCCATAACGTCCATTCTTTTTAAGTCAAACGTAAACTGCACTCCGAACTGTTTTTCAATAATTTTCTAAAGAAGCTCTGCACAGGTTCTTATTTCGATGCGGCATTCCCTCAGGGGCTGAAGTCCCACACCTTCAAAACGCAGACTTGTGCAGAGATTCCCTAAAGCTTGAAGGTATAACTTGCCCCAACATCCAACACGCCATTGATAGACGTTCCTGTCAGCGTTACCGTTTCCGGGCCGTACTGGGTTGGAACCGTGCTGGACAGATTCATCCCAGCCAAAATACTCTGATCTTCAAGAAACAATCCAAATCCGTTAGGCCAGACCCAGGCAACTCCTAGCTTGAGGTCTCCCGCCAACCTAGGATTCTCGGTGAGTGTGACAAAGTTTGGATTCTGTGCGCTACCGCCATCAAATCCCATCCCTATCCCCATGTACGGGTACCACATTCCCCACGAGGCTGAAATGGGAATACGCCCCAGGCCGTTGAGCAGAAACACATTTCTGGTTCCGGTTGTGGGGGGTTCACTCTGGGTAGTCCATCCCGCCACAACGTCGTTAATTTCCGCCCCAAAGTAGTGGGCGTAGTACCCTATCTCAAAGCCGCCAGCCGCCCCCCCATTTTCCGTTAAAGAGGTGCCTGATTGTGAATTGTTATATCCAAAGGCTGAAACGGTTCCGGTATTTCCCACTTGAACTCCCCCCGTGTTGCCGCCGATAAATGCGCCTACATATGCGCGGCGATCCATCATAGGCGTGGAGCTTTGTGCCTGCGCAGACAAGGCGAGAATCCCAACGACCCAGAACACTCCAAGAAGCGGCAGAACACGGCAGCAGCCTCGCATGCGTGCTGGAACGCGTATTTGCATGACTACTCCTAGCTAGTTTGTAGTGATCAACAGATGCGATTAGAACTGAAGCGTACAAGAAAATCAACATTTTCCGTTCTCGACATTTCCCCGTGTAGCGCTTTTTAGGAGTGCGGCGCTGGGGAATTCTTCTGCGACCAGGAATGGAAATGATCCACTTGGCGTTGCGCCATCCAGTTACAAATCTCCTGTAGATCACTTACCGGGGTATCAGAAAACGGCAACGTGTGCAGGTAAGGCGGAGGCCCAAACTCCGGCGTGAGCGTGACCGTTGTCTCCCCCCGCGCCTGCGCTGCGGCCCAAGCCATCTCCCACCAACGCTCATGTGCCTGGAGGTGAGATGCCCACGCGGGATCGCGAGGATCGGGCACCTGTGGGCCTTGTTCATAGCCAACGCGCGCATGTACATGATGACACTGCGCCGCCGCTGCTGCGAGTACAGGAGCAGCATCTTCAAGCAGCCGTTCGGCCACGCAGACCCAATGACTGAAGTCTCCCGTCAGCTTCAATGTTGGGAGTCGCTCCAAGAGCCGCGCGGTATTCCACGGATTGCCAAGATAGCGTGACCGATGGGTCTCATGGCAGATGGAAATGCCGAACTCGCGCTCCATCTCCATCGCCGCGCTGAAGCAGTCTTCGGCCTCATCCAGTGTCCAATGGTCTGAGCCTGTATGGGCGTTAAAGAACAGCGGCTTGGCATCGACACATTCCTCAATTTGCTCGCGCAAACTTTCGACGTGCTGCTGTACGCTGCCGCCGCCCTGCTGCATGTTGCTGTATATCTGGGGAATCCAGAGAAAGCCTTCATCGCGGAGCGTCTTGCGCAGCGCGGTTGCATCGGGAACCAGACGCAGCGAGGCTTCAAGCGCTGCATAGCCCACCTCGCGCCATTGCTTTATATACCTTTGATAGCCTTGGGAAAGATCAAGACCCCAGAGATGCCGAACCAGAAGTAGTTTCATTCTATGGGTACCAATGTCCTAATACGTTCTGCGTTTGCGCGCTTTTGGGTTACACAGCATTGCTGCAGAACAAAAAAATCATGGTGGGCGAGGCGGGAATCGAACCCACAACCCCCGGCTTAGAAGGCCGGTGCTCTATCCGATTGAGCTACTCGCCCACGCGGGGCATTTCTGCGATTCTTCCTGCCAGTTTATTGTAGCCTTTGCCCAGCGTCAGCACCGGATCGACAAGGCAATCCAGCGCGCTGGCCCAGGTCGTTGCGGCGGCTTGTGGAGATGCGCCATATCCCCAGACATAAAGTGTTGTCGCAAAGCCTTTGTCGTATGTAGTCTCCAATGAAGACAAACCCGGCGCATGTTCTGGAACGGCAATCCATGCGCGCCGCAGCGTCCACTCGCAGCGGGCATTGGGCGTTGGAAGGCAGCGCGCGGCCTCTGTCCATTGGCGCAGTTGCGCCTCCGCAGCGGAGAAGCTGGCAAAAAGATCGGGAGCGTGCTGGATCAGGTCAATGTAGCCGCCGTGGGCGAAGGCGAATCCGGGCAGGTCGTCTGCATCGAAGAGGTCGGCAGGATAGGCCCAGAGGTCGCATTTGGCGGTGAAAATTGGGGAGTCAGGCTGGTTCCATTGACGAAGCGCCGCAGCCAGCGCGGGAGACTGCTGTGTTTCTGGAATCTCTGTGAGCGCATCGGGAAAGGCGCGCAGGTCGATAAATGTAATCGTTTCGGTTACATTTTTCCACGGAACGACGACGAGGGGGTCATCGGCGGCGCACTCGACAGACCAGTCGGCATCCATCACGGCGCAACAGCCCCGTTATTTTTTATATTTTTCGCAGACATTTGAAATGTGATGAAGCGGATGAGAGTCTGCTCGGCCCAGTAGCCGTCGTTCTCACTCTCCGGCTGAGCGAGAAAGGCGCAATGTCCGCCATGCGCGGTCTCGATGAATGTGATGGCCGGGTTGGCGAGGATTTTCTCCCGCGTCTCCGGCAACAGGCGGATGAAGGGGTCGTCGAGCGAATGCAGAATCAGCGTGGGCACGGCGATGCGATCTACGATGCGCGCGGCGGCGGCGCGGTAATGGTAGTCATCCACGTTCAGAAAATCGCAGTTGGGCGAGACAATGTATTCGTCAAAGGCGCGGATGCTGCTTACCTGCCTGCTGGGTTCGATGGGAAAATGATCCGGGAAGAGCTTGGATTTTTTTCGATAGCACCGCAGCATGTTGAGCAGAAAATTCCACTCGTATACTCGATTGCGCAAAGAATGCAGCGCGTCCGCGCTGGCGGCAAGATCGACGACCGGCGAGACGCCGACCACGGCGCGTAACCACTGCGGAGCTTCCACCCCCCACTCGCCCGCGCACTTCAGCACCATGTTGCCGCCCATCGAGTAGCCCACCAGAGAGAGGGCGCGAAGCTGCTCCCGCGCAACAAAATACTCGGCTACGGCGGCGACATCCCCGGAGAGTCCAGAGTGATAGAGCGTCGGCGATGCAGCTTCCGTGCCGCCGCAGTTGCGCATGTTCATGCGGATCACATTCCAGCCCGCGCGTAATGCTTTGTCCGCGTTGCCAATCATGTACTGCGATTGCGAAGATCCCTCCAACCCATGCAGGAGCAGCAGGGTCATGCGCTCCTTGCGTACCGACTCCGGCTGCCAATGGCAGTGGCAGAGAACACGACTTTGCGTGGATGCCTCGACCTCGACTAGGATGCTTTCCGGTTCCGGTAGTTGAAGATTGCGTGGAAGGAAATTTGCCAGGAGCGTTTGGGCATCGGGTTGACTTATCGTCTGCCCCAGATAGCGGCGAGGAACAAACGGGGTGAACCAAGGATGTGCCGCCAATGCAGCGTTCTGTATGGACGTAGTAGACGGAAGCGGATCGCCGGGAGCGGCTTGTGGCGCGCGAGGGTCTGGACACATAGCGAAATCTTGCGCGGGAAATTCCCGGCAATTGCAACAGGATTTGGGGCGGCTAGTGGGGGTCGAACCCACGACATCCGGTGCCACAGACCGGCGTTCTGCCTCTGAACTATAGCCGCCATGAATCAATAGAATTGTAGCATCCGGGCCGATTGAATTAGCTTGCATGGCCTGGAAAACACAAGCGCACGAACACCTATTTCATAAGGTCTTCCGTTGCAGTTGCATAGCCAGCCCGAAATTCTTCCACCGCGCAGCGGTCCGGGCAGCCGCGTCTTCAGCAACGAAAATCTCGATCTATTGGCGCACGTTCTAGACGACTGGCTGCGCATCCCTGGCACCTCGGTGCGCTTCGGTCTCGACGCCATCGTCGGCCTTATCCCCGGTATAGGCGATGTGCTCGGCGGCCTTGCTTCCTGCATTC
>DAHXNK010000063.1 GCA_027365415.1 Acidobacteriaceae bacterium | reverse complement strand
GAACGAAGCGCCGATGCACAAATACGCCATCCAGATCACCGTGGCCGATGTGCGCGACGGCGCGTTGTCATCCAGCACGCTGAAGGAAGCCAGTTCCTGGGGCAAGGTGGACACCACCTTTGAGCAGATGGTCTACAGCGAAGCCACGCTGGCGCTGCCGTTGATTACCGGCTATGCCTATCACCAGCGGGCGCACGCGGAGCGCAAAGAACGCCGCTGGGCGCGTCTGCTGGAGCCAGTGACAGCCTAAATGCGGCCTCATACACGCGCTGCTCTCCTCGCTTCCATACTGATTTTGCTGGCGATATCCGTAGCGATATCGCTGCAAAAAACTGTGGAGCAGGAGCGCGTTTGGCAGGCTGCTCGACTGGAACGCAGTCCGCAATTTCTCCATAGCGAGCGGATGCAGGTGGCTGCCGCGCAGGCGGCGCTGGATGCTCTGGCGCTAGCCGTCGCGCCATCGAATCTTCAGCTTCAAGCCGATTATCGCTCGCAGCGAATGCAACTCCGATCCGATTGGATGGGGATGGAACATCTGGCAGAGCGCGATCCGCAACGCCAGGGGCTGCTGTTGGAAATTCGCTCCAGCCTTGCGGATTTCCTTCTCGCATTGGATCAGATGGCGACCTCGACAGCGCCTGTCTCCGCCAATGATTCCACGCATCGCAACGACTCAGCGCATCTGCTGCTGGCGCTGCATCGCGTAGAAACGGCCCTGTCCAACGACTCTGGCAGTCTGGAGCAGAGCGCCGCAAGATCTGCCGCGCAACCGACCACGGCATGGTTTCGCAGTGTCTGGATCAGCCTGGTACTGCTTTTTCTTGTCTGCGCCGCGCTCGTGGCGGCCTTGGAGCATACCCTGAGGCGGAACACACGCTAGCGCGTATCCCACAGTTTTTATTTCTGCGCTTGCCAAAAATCTGCTCCGCGATTCGAGTAATCCATGCGCACGGTGTTGATGGAATACGGCCCGACGGGAACCGTTACATGGTCGCCGGAGATTGCCAGTGGACTGCCGTTAGCGTGTTCCATCAGGTTCGTTGCGATGGCAGCGCTTACTCCCGTCGGCAGCGTGAGGGTTGCATTGGTTTTTCTGCCCGCCCATTCGTAAAAGCGCAGGATCAGCCCATCGCCGTCTTCACTTTTCTTCATTGCGGTCAACACAAGATTTTCCGGCTGCACGGTGACAAAGGAGTGCGTCGGCGGCAACTCGCCAGTGTGCGCTTCCACTTGTATGGCGCGTAGCGTGTAGTTGAAGGCATAGCCGCGTAACACGGTGTCTGCCCGCCGCCATGTACCCGCATGGGGATAGAGCGAGTAGCGAAAATGCTGATGACCGCGATCCACATTTGGATCGGGGAATGTAGGAGAGCGCAGCAAGGAAAGTCGCAGTACATTTCCCTTCACGTCATAGCCATACTTCGCGTCGTTAATCAGGCTGAAGCCATGCGCGCTGTCACCCAGGTCTGCCCAGCGCTGCGCGGGAACTTCAAACTTGGCATCCTCGACCGGGTTGTTGCGCGTTGTTGGGCGTTCAATGGTGCCGTAAGGAATTTCAAAGGTCGCCTTGGGACTGCTGGCAGCCAGTGGGAATGCAGCCTTCAGCAAAATATGCGTTTCCTGCCAGTCAACATCATTCACAACATCGACGCGACGCATTCCCGCGTAGAGCATAATGTTCTGCACAAAGGTGGATTTGCTCCAGTGTCGCGTGACGCGGATCACGCTGCGTATCGGCCCCCGCTCCACCAACTGCACGCTGTCGGCCATCGTCAGATCCGTGCCATGCTGGGCAAAGCCTGCATGGATGTTCCACGCATTGCCTGGATCGACGAAAGCCTGCAAAAGATTGCCGCACTGTCCCGCAGCGATGCTTTCAAAGTGCGATTGCTTGTCATACAAGCTGTCAATGCAGCCGGTTTTGGGGTTGACCACGACGCGCAGCACGCTATTTTCCATGACGGTGCCATTCGTTTTCAAATCGCTCTCCACCTTTCGCGCGCCAGCGACCGCGTGCAGCACGGTGTAGCCCATTGAGGGAACATGCGTAGGCTCCAACAGCAGGTGAAAGCTATGCGTGCTGCTGTCCTGCGAGAGAATCTGCATGGGCACGGGCTTGTTGTCCGCGTCTAATACCGCGATACCGCGTAGCTCTGCCTGCGGCATCTGCACATTCACTTCGACAATGTCGGCGCGGTTCCAGCTCAACGTGTTCCAAAGAATAATGGGCACGCCAGCCTTGGAAGAACCTTTTCCCTGGGTGTCGATGTGACTGTCGATGTCAAAAAGCGCGTTGTGCGTAGCAGCGTTGGCTGTCCAATGGACAACATCAAACTGCTCCTGCGCATCTTTGTAATCCCCGCTAACTGCGGAGCCAGCCGCGAGATCGTGAAAGCCATTGAAGGAAACCAGCTTCCAGGCTTTCGTCAATTGTGTTCCGGGATACTGCAAGCCGCCCAGCCATGCCAGAGATGAGTATTTTTCTGCATTCAACAGCCATTCGCTGCTGTGTCGCAAGTTCCACTTTTGCCTGGCCTGCGTGGTGTATGTACCGCGATGCATCTCCAGATACATCTCGTCATTCCAGACAGGAACGCTGATTTTTCCTGCGGCGGCAGCGGGTAATTGGGCCTTTCCCGCAGCCAAGGTTTCGTAATTCCATACCGGGGCATCGGCAGTATCGACGCGCTTTGACATGGTGTCAAAGAATGTTTTTGCCGTGCCAAATTCCATGCGTGGAAAGACCTTGTTCGGTTCCATCCAGCGCATGCCGCTATCCAGCATGTCGCGCGTAGGGCCGCCGCCATGATCGCTCACGCCGTACAGATGCATCATTTCTTTTTGTCCGGGATTCAGGTCAACCGCCTTGGCCAGATCGTTGGATATCCGCATCGGCGCAATGGAGTTGCCATAGTCGTGCGGAAAGTAGGTGAGTACGCGGCTGCCATCGGGAGCCTGCCACCAGAAGAGCTTCAGCGGAAGCTGGGTTGTGTCATTCCAAGACATCTTCTGCGTGACGAAATAATCGATGCCGGACTTTTTATAGATTTGCGGCAACTGCCAGTTGTAGCCGAAGGAGTCCGGGTTCCAGCCCACGCGCGCGTCGATGCCAAAATTCTTCTGGAAGTAGCGCTTGCCCACTAAAATCTGGCGTACCTGCGATTCGCCATCGGGCAGGTTCAGATCCGGCTCCACCCACATGCCGCCGACGATTTCCCAACGACCCTCTTTTACGCGCTGCTGCATCTGCTGGAAAATGCTGGGATATTTTTGCTGCATCCACTCGTAATACTGCGCGGCAGATTGCGTGTATGTATAGCCGGGATATTCATCCATCAATTGCAACGCGGTCGAGAAGGTTCGCTTCACCACATCGACGGTCTCAGTCCACGGCCAGAGCCATGCGGCATCAATATGGGCATTGCCGGTCAGGTGTACGGTGTACGCTTGCAGCGCGGGACGCAGCGTTTCCAGTTTGGCTTGCGCCTGTCGCAGGGAGGCGTCGAAAGCAGCCTGATTGCCAGCATCCAACGCAGAAAGATTTACAGAGGTGGCCGCATCCTCCAGAGTTTTTTCCTGCGCGGCGAGCGTCGAGGAATTCTTCGTAATCGCAGGCAGCAGGCTGGCTGCGGAGGCCATCTCATCGCGCACATCTTCTGGATTCGGACGATCCCCGCGGAAGACGACAGCCAAGTCTCCTTTGTGGAGATATTTTTCGTCCTGCGTAACCAGCATCTTGACCGCGACGAGGATTTTGTCGCCGGGCTTTGCGTCGTTGAAAAGTATCTGCTTTTCCAGGTCTTCCCCCATCGCGACGCGCCTGCCGTTGTAATACAGGATCATCGGAATCGGCCCATCGGCCCACGCTCGCATGTGGAACCAGATTTGAGCGCCAGTCAGGTCGTAGCCGTGGAGCGTTTTGGGCACCTCAATCCAACGGCGAACCCAGACCGCTCCACGCGGAGCCGTGTAGGGCATGTGAATGGTCTGCCAACCCGTCGTGTCCAGATCGACTCGCTCGCCGTGGGGTACATCGCCAAGATGGTACTGCCATGTCCTCTTTGGCGAAGGTTGAAGATCTTCCAGTCGATCCAAAACGACCTGCACCCGTGGGGAAACCTTTGACGAAAGTTGAGAGCTTTGCTGTTCATCCAGCGCGACCTTAACCGGGAGGGAAAGCTTGTATGGCTTCGGTGAAGCGCTTTGCGCGGAGAGCATGGGCGCGCGCGTGATCCATGCAAAGGAGCCACTCAATATGGCGGCAGTTAGGAAAATTGTACGAGCGCGATTCATGCAGACTTCCCTTAGAGAATGGTTTTAGTCTCGATTGCAAGGCTACACCAAGAGTCCCGTTCGGCGCGACGTGGATTCCTGCAACCGGGCCTGCTGGTGTTGCTGACCGGCGCGCTGGCAGTGGGAATTTCTGGCTGCGGCGGTTCGGCGGCGAGTACACCAGCGGCGGCAAGCGTCACTCCGGCAGGCATTTCGAATGTAATTGTCACGGCAACGCCGAGCACGGGATCTGGTACGACCCTTAGCTTGGGTGTCACGATTACGGGGTAGCGAGCGACACAGCAAAAAATCAAGAGGCACGCCGAAGCAATTCACGCGTGCCTCTTGCTTTTGCGTCTCAATTCTCTGGACAGAGGCGCATTTTCCCGGTACTCTCACGGCGTATGATGTATTTACTCTTTCTCTGGCTTCTTGGCGCGCTGGCGCTGTTGATTGTGGCCCACATCGTCCCCGGCTTTGAAATTGCTGGCTTTGGCAGCGCCCTGATCGCCGCTCTGGTCGTGGGCTTTCTAAATGCCACGCTGGGATTTCTGCTCAAGTTGCTGACGCTGCCGCTCAGCATTATGACGTTGGGATTATTTTTTCTGGTCATCAATGCCGTCATTTTGTTGCTGGCCAGCGCCATTGTCCCGGGCTTCCGCATCCGCGGATTTTTCGCGGCGTTTCTGGGAGCGCTGGTGCTGACGCTAATCCATCTGGCCTTCCGCTTTCTGGCGCGGGCGTAAGGACGAGTGTAGGGCGCGAACCACCGTAGGCAGCATCGCGGCGAGCAAAACTTTCTATATTTGGGCTTGGTGTTCCCTATGCGCCGCAAAGAACGCGGCGCAGGCGCGGTACTGCGAGAGATAAGAGCCATCGGAGATTCCTCTTCGTATCCAGCTTAGCAGCGAGTCCGCATCTTCGACTGAACGGCCCGTCCCCGAAGGGTTCAGATTGTTTCGTAGATTTTCAATAAAAAGAAAGAGTCATTCTGAACGAAGCGTAGCGGCTGTCGTGGGTCAAAACTTACCCATTATGCCCCGCAACCAGCATAAACATAGCAGGGGAGCAAGTATTGACAAAATGACTCATTTTGTCGATAGGAAAACAGGGGACTAGCCGACGGCGACGCTGTATTTTGACGACAACTTAATTGCGTGCGGTTCACTGAGGGACTTGCGAATTGCAGCAGTTGTAGACTGAACCAATGTGACGGTGGCAGGTAGGTTCTGCTTTCCGAGCAACCCCCACCGAGGCTCTACAACTACAAGGATAAGC
Source organism: Acidobacteriaceae bacterium (assembly GCA_027365415.1). Classification (GTDB taxonomy): domain Bacteria; phylum Acidobacteriota; class Terriglobia; order Terriglobales; family Acidobacteriaceae; genus JAJZIJ01. The sequence continues at coordinate 5,252 of DAHXNK010000063.1, read as the reverse complement.
TTAGCTCCCCCTTTTCGCTCGGCAGCGTTGCACAGTGCTGTTGCCGCATCCTCTATGGTTTCGTCTGAACGTTGAATCCGTATGCAGACAGGCTTTCCGCACCACTCTTCCTCTAAAATCGCATCGATGCCTTTATTTCTGTGAACCGGATGATAACCAAGTCCTTTTAGACACTCTAGGAGTTCTAGATCTGTTCGCACGTAACTTTCTCGTCCACGCTCAAGTAAGCGCGACTCCGTCTTGAAGGGGTTAGCGAGCCTTTGTTTAGCCAAATCTAATGCTTCCTGTGAGCTGTCGATTCCGATGGCACGACGACCGAGCAAATGAGCGGCAACTAGGGTCGTTCCGCTCCCGCAAAACGGGTCAACAACGAGATCGCCTGGGTCTGTGCATAGCTCGATGATTCTCTCTATCAACAGAACAGGCTTTTGAGTGGGGTATCCAACTCGTTCTCGTGCTTTGGGGTTCAAATAAGGTATCTCCCACACATCTCCTAAAGGAACACCTCGTTTGCCACCATTCGTCACCGGATCACCGGCATGGTCCCGCGCATAGATAGCCTTGCCGCGCTCGTCTCGGACGCGTTTCTGTAGTATCTGATCGATGTTGGTTGACTCGGAATAGGAGGTTGTTATGGTGTTAAATTTGAACGCTTCAGACTGCGAGTAGAAAAGAATTGTCTGATGGGATGGTATCAGCCCTTTTTTCGAATTGGACCACCTCCGAAAGCTCCAAACGATTTCCGATTGGAAGTTGTCTGGCCTAAAAATCTGATCCAGCACTAGCCGCGCTATATGCCCGGCGTTTTCGTCACAGTGGAAAAATAAAGAGCCTGTGCTCTTTAAGCATCGGCGACATTCATGTAGCCGTTCGATTAGAAAATCACCATAGCCTTCACGAGAGGACCATAGGTCTTTGAACGAATAACGTGTACTGCCATCCCTCGTAGTTAGCGCATGAGACTTCTGCGTGAAAAACGGCGGATCGATGTAAAAGAGGTCAACCGAACCAGTCTCAAGCGTTTTGAGAACTGTAAGACAATCTCCGAAATGAAGCATTTGGGACTTTTGTTTCATGTTTTCCCTCGGTTCCCCTCGGCAATTCGTTCCAAAATTCCCTTCAAATCTGCGTCTGTCTGTGTGCGCACATACTCCCATGCGGCATCACCAAAAAAATACTCGCCATTGAGTCCATGGTAAAGGGTTTCCAACGTCTTCTGGATGCGCATCGCCTGAGAACGATTGGGATAGTAGAACATTACCCGGACAGGGTGATAACCAGCATTCGCTATAGCCTGCAAGCGAGTATGCTCCTTCGTTATGTGATCGCCGTCCGTCGTAGCATCTCGCCATTTGATCTCCACGGCACGGCTGTTTTCAACAAGACAATCGATCTCGAAGGTCTTCGGGCGCACGCCGACTGTATTTGGGATACGAACAGAGCCGGACTCAGGAAATTTTTCGAGGAAGCATATTTTGGCCGCATTTTCCAAAAATGACCCTGCATATTTATAAAGGAATCGACCCTTATTCTGGTAAACGTCTATCAGCTTGCCCTCTTTATCCGACACACCCAGAACCCTATAAATGAGGTAGTGGGAGTCGTCATCCTCCTCCATCTCGACCACGCGATCATCCATTTTCGACTTCAATTCGGCACTGTATTTGAGCGCCAGTGCGCGGATGGCAATTTCTGCCTTAGCTGGCGGACTGAGATCAGGTATCTTGCTCATGCGGTGTCCATCCTTAAGTTCATCCCAACGCACCTTCAAATATCACTTTTGGCGGTACATTTGTTCTCAGTCTACTAGCGGGAGGTGTAAGCCCCAACCATTTGACTAGAGGCCCAAGCCAATATCTAAACTCTGCTCTTGCCGTGTGCTCCACGTCGTTTTTGAGACGTGGGAATTGCTTGGACGGCCAGTCCCGGCTAGTCCTACAACCAGTGTCGCAGCGCCAGCACAATCAGAGCTGCGTACACCCCCGCGGCCACATCATCCATCATGATGCCAAAGCCGGAGTGCATCCGGTCAAACTGGCGTGCCGGAGCGGGCTTCCAGATATCGAGGCCGCGAAAGAGCAGGAAGGCCAGCAGCCACTCCTGCCAGCGCAGCGTGGCCGCAGCCAGCGCAATCCATTGGCCCGCAACTTCATCCAGAACCACAAAGCTGGGATCGTCCGTGCCTGCCTCGCGCGCAACAATGCTCGCCGCAGGAATGCCAATCAGGGTTGCAAGGATGCCCGCCGCCAGCGTTGCCAGGCTCAGCTCGCCGTGCGAGAGAGGACTCCAGCGCGCCGCAGCCAGCCACAACAGCAGCGCCGCCGCCGATCCCCAGGTTCCCGGCCCAGGACGCAGAAATCCTACGCCAAAAAATGTTGCCAGCGTCCAGGCCCAGCCTGTTCGCTTTGGATTTTCCGGCGTTCGTTTAGGATTCGTCGTCATCTTGCTTGCCTTGTTCTCGTTGCAATTGCGCTGCATCCAGGCCTTCGAGAACATCTGGGTCGAAAATTGGCGAGGAGATGCGGTAGGCTCCGCTGGCCCATTTTCCCAGATCAATCAGGCGGCATCGTTCGCTGCAAAAGGGCAGGCTGGGGTCGTCGGGAAGAACAATGGCGCGGCAGCTTGGGCAGCGCAACCCAGCAAGTTTGGAAGATTTTTTGGTCATCGTCGCTTTCCATTACCCTAAGAAGTCGTCATTCTGAGCGAACGAAGTGAGTGAAGAATCCAGAAAGTCTTCGTGCAGGAAATGCTGCCCTTGCCGAATCACCATTCTCTGGATTCTTCCCTGCGACTTCGCTCAGGGCAGGCTCTGCTTCGCTCCTCAGAATAACCTCCGTGATACAGGCTGCTATTTCTACTCATTATTTTTTCTAGGCCATCACGCGCGCCACCACGTCGTAATCGTGGGCTTCGGTCACTTCGCAGCGATAAAAGCGTCCAGTTTCCAATGTCGCGTGCGGGCCAAAATCATTCACATATACCAGACCGTCAATTTGGGGAGCGTGCCGTTCGCTGCGTCCCTGCCACAACAGCGGCGTTTCTTCCGACTCGCCTTCGATCAGCACATCCATCGTCTGGCCCACCAGCGTCGCCTTGGCCTTGCGGCTGATCTTTTGTTGCTCGCGCATCAGTCGGTTTTGCCGCGCCGTAATGGATCGTTTGGGAACCTTTCCATCCAGCGCATAGGCCGCTGCACCTTCTTCGTCGGAGTATTGAAAGACGCCCAGCCAGTCAAAGCGCGCCTCTTTTATGAAGTCCAGCATGATTTCAAAATCCGCTGCGGTCTCTCCGGGAAAACCCGCGATGAAAGAGGTTCGCAGCGCGATCTGCGGCATGGCCGCACGCGCGCGTTCCAGCATCTTGAGGAAAATCTCTGCGCCGCCGCCGCGCTTCATGCGCTTCAACACCGCAGGCGAGGCATGTTGCAGCGGCACATCCAGATACTTGCAGATGTTGTCATGCCGCGCCATTGTTTCCAGCAATCGCGGCGTCACCTTGTTCGGATAAGCGTAGAGAAAACGCAGCCAGCGCAGGCCATCAATCTTCGCCAGCGCATCGAGCAACTGCGCCAGCCCGTCGGTCATGCCCAGGTCTTCGCCGTAGCAGGTGGTGTCTTGGCCAATCAGCGTAATCTCCTGCACGCCCTCAGCCACCAGCCGTTGCGCCTCGGCGACGACGGATTCAAAACGTCGCGAGCGGAACTTGCCGCGCAGTTGTGGAATGATGCAGAAGCCGCAGGGATGGTCGCAGCCCTCGGCGATTTTGATGTAGGCCGAGGCGCGCAGCGTGGTGCGCAGGCGCGGCGTGGTTTCGTCGTACAGATAATTGGGCAGGTCGGCGAGAGCGCCATCCCAGCCTTCACGCGAAAAGCGTCCCTGCGCCTCGCGCGCATCACCCTCGGCGCGGGAGCTTCGCGTTGCAGCAGTTGCCTCTGCCGCCGTCAAAATGCGAAAGGGAGAATCGCTGGGAAGTGGCTGCGTCAATCCCGCTGCGGCGAGAATGCCTTCCAACTCGCCGGTGCCGATTACGGCATCGACCTCCTGGATATTTTTCTGGATTTCATCGCGGTAGCGCTCCACCATGCAACCAGCAACAACTAAACGTTGCGCGCGGCCATCGGTCTTCAGGCGCGCCATCTCCAGAATCGTGTCCACCGATTCCTGCTTCGCTTTGTCGATAAAGGAGCAGGTGTTGACCACCAGCACGTCGGCGCTGGCCGCGTCGGATGTAATCGTCGCGCCCGCGTGTTGCAGCAGGCCCATCATTACTTCACTGTCCACCAGGTTCTTGGGGCAGCCCAGGCTGACGAAGCCAATTTTGGTGCCGGAGATAGGAATCTTTGTCGTTGTAACGCCCGGTGTGGGCGCGCTTGGCGCCTCTATGTCGGGCAGGGTTGTGGATTGGAGTGTCACCTCTTCATTCTAGCAATTTAAGCGGGCTGAAGGTCTGTCTGGACGGATGACCGAGCGGTGATTCCAGTGATATCATCGAACGTGTGCCGGGTCCTACGCGACGCAATCCCGCCAACCCCGCCAGGTCCGGAAGGAAGCAACGGTAACGGGCCAGTGCGTGCGCAGTAGGATCCCCGGTACATATTTCCCGCCTCTTTGTGCATCGTTTGGGCATCTTCTGTCTGGATCGCATCGCGTCCGCATAGACATCGCGCACTCCCTGCGTAACAATACGGTTTGGTTTCTATCATTGGGAGGAATCCATTGAATCTTGATCCCCGTCCGCGCTCGCTGGTTCGCGCGCGGATCAGCGCCTTGGGCACATATGTTCCGCCCCGCATTCTTACCAACGCCGACCTGGAAAAAATGGTCGATACCAACGACGAATGGATTGTCACGCGCGTCGGCATTCGCGAGCGCCACATTGTCGAAAAGGGTGTTGCCACCAGCGATCTTGCTACGGAGGCGGCGCGTGTCTGCCTGGCCGAGCGCGGCATTCGCCCGGAAGAAGTTGAGGTGATTATTGTCGCCACGGTGACGCCGGACATGCTCTTTCCTTCGACGGCGTGCCTGGTGCAGCACAAGCTGGGAGCAACGGGAGCATGGGGCTTCGATCTTTCCGCCGCATGCAGCGGTTTTCTCTACGCGCTGCAAGTGGGAACCAAGTTGATTGAGACTGGCGCGCACAAGAAAGTCATGGTCATCGGGGCCGATGTTATGTCGTCGATTCTCAACTACACTGATCGCACTACTTGCGTGCTCTTTGGCGATGGCGCGGGTGCCGTGCTGCTGGAGCCAGCC
>DAHXNK010000062.1 GCA_027365415.1 Acidobacteriaceae bacterium | reverse complement strand
CCTGCGCGCCGTCCTGCCGCTGGCTATAGCCACGGTGTTTTGCCTTCCCGCTGTCGCACAAGCCGATGGGGCTGCTTCTTCTGGTTCGCCTGCAAGCTCGACCGGCTTGTATGGCACGCCGGTGGAGCAGATTATTGCCCGCGTCAACGATCAGGTGATCTCCAACTCCGATTTGGAGCGCGCCCAGCAACAGTTGACGCAGCAAGACAGCCAGCAGAACTTGTCGCCGGAGGAGGTCGAGCAACAACAGAAGAACCTGCTGCGGGACTTGATTGACCGACAACTGCTGCTCTCCAAGGGCAAGGCGCTGGGGATCACCGGTGATACCGAGCTGATTAAAGCCCTAGACGAGATACGCAAGCAAAACCACTTGGATTCGATGGAAGACCTGGAAAAGGCGGTACAGCAACAGGGAACTTCGTATGAGGATTTCAAGGCCAATATTCGCGACAATATCATCGCGCAGGATGTTGTACGCGATGAGGTGGGTAGCAAGTTACAGGCTACGCACGCGCAGATGGAACAGTATTACGAGGCGCACAAAGACAACTTTGCCCAGCAGGAATCCGTCCATCTCAGTGAAATTCTGATTCCAACCGCTGCCGATGCCAGCGATGCTCAACTGGCTGCTGCCGACGCGCAGGCAAAAAAAATCGAAGCACAGTTGAAGGCAGGCGCTGATTTTGCGCAACTTGCAAAGCAGGATTCCAGCGGTCCAACGGCGCAGCAGGGCGGCGATCTAGGAGAATTTCATCGAGGCGCTCTGGCCAAGGTGCTGGAAGATCAAACCTTCAACCTGCCCGCTGGTGGGCATACGCAGCCCATCCGCACCCGGCAGGGGTACGTCATTTTGAAAGTGACGCAGCATGTTCCCGGCGGCATTCCCCCGCTGCAACAGGTGGAGCCGCAGGTGGAGCAGGCCGTCTACATGGAGCAGATAGAGCCTGCGCTACGCAAATATCTGACGCGCCTGCGCGAGGAAGCCTACATTGACATCCGTCCGGGATATGTCGATACGGGCGCGAGTTCCAACGAGACAAAGCCCATTTACAGCGCCTACACTCCGCCTCTGTCGAAGAAAGAGAAGCAGAAGCAGCAGATGGAGAAGCGCAGATTGAAGCTGGCTGCGATGGCGGCGCAGGACAAATGGCGCCGCGGAAAGAAGACGGTCGCAGGTGCGCCGATTGCAGGCGCTGCGACTACGGCCTCAGCCGCATCTGCAAAGGCTGCGGCGAGCAATTCCAGCACCAGCAGCGTGGCGTTGCTGCCAGCCTCAGCGCAGGCGGGTGGGAAGCCTGTCAAGAAAAAGAAAGTGAAGCGAGAAAAAATTCGCTATGGAAAGGCACCGTTGTATCGCCTCTCTGAAGAGCAGGTGCCAACCGAAACTACTCCTGCATCGCAAGCTGCGTCCGCAAAGGCTGCGCCTGCGGAGCCTGAGTCAGAGGATGACATGATGGGATCGGAAGCGCAGCCGCTGGGGCCAGATTTGACGCATACCCCAGGCGCTCCGGTAAAAAAAGGCAAGGTTCGTCTGAGCGACATGGCAAAACATCAACACGCGGCAAAGAAGCGTAAGCCAAAGCAGCCCAAGCCGAAGAAAACCAAGCCAAAGACAACGCAGTCGCCTGTGGCCAATCCCGAAGAGGTGGCAACGCAGAAGGTGCAATCTGCGCCGCTCGGCTTGGCAGGCGATACGGCTAAGAAAAAGAAAAAGCCCAGCAGTGTTGTAGTTCGGCCCGGCGTGAAGACGCGCATGAGCGACGAGAAGAAGAAAAAGTCCCCTAAGAAGAAGTCGGCTACGCAACCGGAGTCGGCACCATCTGCGGATGTGCCAGCATCGTCTTCCAGTTCCAGCAGCGCAGATTCACAGTCCACGCAGCCATAGGCAGCGCGGGGCATATTGGAAAGCAAGTGCCGATAACGGCAAAGGTGAAGGCCCATGAAAGACTTCTTTGCCGCAGACGCAGCGCAACGCCAGGGGCAGGAGATTCAATCCTGCTTTGCGGTTCTCTCCAAGCAGGTACGCGACAAGAAAGATGGCGGCACCTATCTTGCCTTGATACTGGGCGACCGCAGTGGCCACATCGACGCGCGCATCTGGGAGAATTGTGATGCCCATGCGCGCAAGTTTGAAAAGGACGATGTCGTTCTTCTGCGCGGAACCATCGAGACCTTCAACGGAAAACAGCAGTTGCGCGTTTTGGAAATCGCAAAGGCTAGGCCGGATGCTTTCGATTTGGGAGACCTGCTGCGAGCTACCAACCGGCATATTCCTGACATGTGGGCCGAGTTGCGTGCCACAGTTTCCAGCTTCACCGATCCTGACCTGAAGCGCCTGGTCTCTGCTTTTCTCGACGATCCCGACATCGCGCAGCGTTACCAGGCCGCGCCCGCAGCCAAGATGATGCATCATGCCTGGATTGGTGGATTGTTGGAACACGTTGTGGATCTCTGTAAATTTTGCGAGTTGGCCGCAGGTCATTTCCCGCTGATCCATCGCGATCTATTGTTGACCGGAGCGATTCTGCACGACATCGGAAAAATTTATGAACTGGGTTGGAAGACCAGCTTTGAGTACACGCTGGAAGGCCAGTTGATTGGCCATATTTCCATTGGTACGCGCCTGCTACACGAAAAACTGCAAACGCTGCCAGGGTTTCCCGATCGTCTTCGCATTCTGGTGGAGCACATCATATTGAGCCATCACGGCAGCTATGAGTTCGGTTCGCCCAAGCTGCCGATGATCCCCGAAGCGGTGCTGTTGCACTATCTGGATGATGCTGAGGCCAAAATGCTGGCTATGCGGGAGGCATGTACGCCGCAGTCCATTGGAGCCGTCGCGCCGGAGTTTGTGGATCGCGTGCGCGCGCTGGATCGCAGTTTGGTGAATACGCGGCAATATCTGGCGAATGTTTCCGGCGCATGACAATATCTGTTCCGCGTGGCGACTCTACTTTAGAATCAGTATCAGGCCGCGCAACGACTTCACAAATGGCTACTTGGGGATAACGAGTTATGTTTCGATTTTCGACAGCCGGGGAATCGCACGGCGAGTGTTTGATTGCCATGATCTCCGGGATGCCTGCGGGTGTACCCATCGATGCAGCGCAGATGAATCGCGAGCTATGGCGCAGGCAGCAGGGCTATGGGCGCGGCGGACGTATGCGTATCGAGCAGGACACAGCGGAATTGCTCTCTGGCGTGCGCCACGGCAAGACCATCGGCTCGCCCATCGCATTGCGGATTGAGAATCGCGATTGGAAAAACTGGGTAGAGATTCTGCCTGTCGATGCGGGCGACCCAGCCAAGCATAAGGCTGTAGCTTCGCCGCGTCCTGGGCACGCCGATCTTGCGGGCGCTTTGAAGTATGATTTTCCCGATGCGCGCTATGTGCTGGAGCGCGCCTCTGCGCGGGAATCCACGGCGCGCGTGGCCGCTGGCGCGCTGGCCAAGCAGATGTTGCAGACCCTGGGCATTCAGATTGCCAGCCACGTCATTCGCGTGGGACAGGCTGAGCTGGATCGCGATGCAAGCTGGGAAGAGATTGCCGCGCTGCAAAATCTTGACGAGATTTTTCTCAATTGCGTGGACGAGGCCGCTGAACTGCGGATGAAGGAAGCTGTGGACGCAGTGTTGCGCACGGGTGATTCCATTGGCGGCGTATTTGAGGTGGTCGCGCATGGCGTGCCGCCCGGTCTGGGAACCTATGCCAACTGGGACGAACGTCTCGACGGTCTGCTGGCCGCGTCGGTCATGTCCTTGCAGGCTGTCAAAGCGGTGGAGATTGGCCGTGGCGTGACCGCAGCCGCCTCTTTGGGTTCGCAGGTGCATGACCCGATCCACTATGCGGCGGAATCGAAAGACGCTGCTTCCTTCACGCGCTTTTCGCGGGAGCAGAACAATGCGGGCGGCATCGAGGGTGGCATCTCCAATGGCGAAGACCTGGTGGTGCGCGGATATTTAAAGCCCATCTCCACGCTGCGTCGTCCGCTGGGTTCGGTTAGTTTTGAAACGCGCGAAGAGGTGAAGGCGGCTTATGAGCGCTCCGATGTCTGCGTGGTTCCGGCTGCGGGCGTTGCGGCGGAGGCGATGGTGGCGCTCACGCTGGCAAAGCTGGCCATCGAAAAATTTGGTGGAGACTCGCTGCGGGAAATGGCGCGAAACTATCAGGGATACTGCGAGCAAATTCGCAAGTATTAAGAACTTATCCGTAAATGGATATCTAAATGTACTGTGCGCGGACGTGGGCATTTAACGTCAAGAAGAAAGCAGTTTCAAAGACCAAACAGCAATGATCTACTCGATTGTAAAATATCCCGATCCTGTGTTGCATCGCCCTGCGGAGCCGGTGACGGCGTTTGACAGCAAGCTCCGTCGCTTGGTGGAGGACATGTTCGCCTCCATGTATGAGGCCGAGGGCATTGGGTTGGCTGCGCCGCAGATTGGAATTTCCAAACGAATCACGGTGATTGATCTGAGCTTTCAGAAAAAACCGGAAGACAAAATTGTCCTCATCAATCCACAGGTTGTTGCAGCCGAGGGCAAGCAGTATGAAGAAGAAGGCTGTCTGAGTCTTCCAGAGATTCGCGACAAAGTGCATCGCGCGGCCTACGTCAGGATTCAGGCGCAGGATGTACAGGGCGTGACCTTCGAGATGGAAGGCGATGCGCTGTTGGCGCGTGCCTTTCAGCACGAGATCGATCACTTGGATGGAATTTTATTCATTGATCGCATCAGCCGCTTGAAGCGCGATTTGCAACTGCGAAAAATTCGCAAAATGATCAAAGCTGGCGAGTGGTAGACCGATGCGTCTGGTTTTTTGCGGAACTCCCGCCTTTGCCGTGCCCACGCTCCATGCTCTGCTGGCTGTCGGTCATACTGTCGAGCTGGTTCTGACGCAGCCGGATCGCGCCAGTGGACGCGGGTTGGCGCAGCAGTTCTCCGCTGTCAAGCAGGCCGCGTTGGAACGTAATCTTTCCATCGCGCAGCCGGAAAAAATCCGCAACAACGCAGCCTTGCAGCAACAACTCACAGACATTGCCGCCGACGCTATTGTTGTCGTCGCGTATGGTCGCTTGATCCCGCCGTGGATGCTGGCGCTGCCGCGTTACGGCAATCTGAACCTGCACGCCTCGCTGCTGCCTAAGTATCGCGGAGCCGCGCCGATCCAATGGGCCATTGCGCGTGGGGAATCGGAGACGGGCGTGACCACGATGCGCATTGACGAAGGACTCGACACTGGAGACATGTTGCTGCAACAGCGTGTACCGATCGGGTCGGAGCAAACTGCCGCAGAGCTTGCTCCTGTACTGGCGGAGGCAGGCGCGGCGCTGATGGTGGAGACGCTCGCTGCGCTGGAGCGCGGAACCCTGACGGCAACGCCGCAGCAAGATGAACTGGCTACGCTTGCTCCCATACTGCAACGCGAAGATGGTCATGTCGATGCCGTGAAGACGGCCACGGAAATTTATAATCGCTGGCGCGGCTTCCAGCCCTGGCCGGGAGCATACAGCATCTTTCGTGAAAAAAAAATAACCATCCATCGCATGAAAATCCATCACATGGAAATCGAGCGCATGAGAATCGAATCGGAAGCGCTACCCCCTCCGTCGCCTTCGGGAACCTTGCATGTTCAGGGCCATCGTCTTTTTCTTGCTTGTGGAGATGCGACCCTGTTGGAGTTGCTGGAGGTGCAGATGGAGGGCAAAAAGCGCATTGCGGCGGAAGATTTTCTGCATGGCTACGCGCTGGCTCCGGGGGAGCGGCTGGCGTAGTTGCCAATAGCCCAATCCATGTCCGCCAATTCCATGCCCGCCCATCTTGCTCCAGCGCGCCGCGTAGCTTTTCAGGTTTTGCAAAAGATTGCTGCGGATATGGGAAACAGCGATACGCTGCTGCATGGCGCGATGCTACAAGGGCTGTCGCAACTGGATCTCAATCTATGCACGGCGCTGGTGTTGGGGACGCTGCGCTGGCAGTGCGCGCTGGATGCGAAAATCCGCGAACATCTGTCGCAGCCGTCGATGCAGTTGCCCGAACCTGTTGCTCTCGCATTGCGGATGGGAGCTTTTCAACTGCTGTTCATGGATAGAATTCCCGTCCATGCGGCGATCTTTGAATCGGTCGAGTGGGTCAAGCATTCGGAACATCCGCGTGCATCGGGGATGGTGAATGCAATCCTGCGAAAACTTGCCACGCTGCCAAAGCCCGCGATAATCCAGCCAGAACAGGCGTATCCCGAATGGGTAATCCAGCGATGGAGGAAAAATTACGGCGCTGCCGCAACAAAGAATATCTGCGCTGCCGGACAACAGGAACCGACGACATCGCTGCGTATCTTCGATCCATGCGCCGAAGAAGAGTTGCAATCTGAAGGTGCGCAACTGGCTCCAGGAGTGTTGCTGGCGCAGGCGCGAACGGTTTCTTCCGGGGATGTATCTTCCACGTGTGCGCTGCGCGAGGGGCGGGCGCAGTTTCAAGATGAAGGATCGCAGCTCGTCGCGGAGCTGCTCGGCACTGGCCAGAGAATTTTAGATTGCTGCGCCGCGCCGGGCGGCAAGACGGCAATTTTGCTCAATAATAATCCGCAGGCGCAACTTGTTGCGTGCGATATCAGTTCAGCGCGCTTGAAGGTGATGCGGCAACGGCTGGCTCGCCCGGAGTGGCAGGGACGCATCGCATTCCATGTTGCCGATGCGGAGCGACTGCCGGAGATGGGCCTCTTTGACAGAATTCTCTGCGATGTTCCATGCAGCGGCACTGGAACCCTGGCGCGCAATCCAGAGATTCGCCATCGTCTTCAGCCGGGCGACATCTCACGACAGGCAATCCGGCAGCGCAGCATTCTGGCTGCGGCGCTACGCAGGCTTGCTCCCGGAGGACGCCTGCTCTACGCGACCTGTTCGCTGGAGCCGGAGGAAAATGAAGCGGTGATTCAAAGTGTCCTACCGGAGAACGGGCGCGCGCAGTCAGTCTACGCATTGCTGGATTTACAGGCGGAGTTGGAACATAGAATTCAGCAGTGTGCAATTCGCGGAGCCGCAGTGGCGCATTTACTGGCGACGGGATTTCGTTCAGGCTATCTGCGCACGCTTCCGGGCGTGCATCCCGGCGATGGATTCTTCGCTGCGCTTATTGAGCGGAAAAATTGATCTCCGTTTCGTACATCACTGCACAAAATCAGTGCTGCACAATCAGGCGAATGGTGGCTCCGGCTTCCACGCGGCTATTGGGTTCCGGGATTTGCGCGATGACCGTTCCCGAAGGAACGGGCGGGGTTGGCGGCGTACTCGACGTGCCGATTTGAGCCACATGCGGAATGGCTACATTGGCCTCTTCTACTGGCGCCAGATTGAAGCCAGCGTTTACCACGGCAGATGCTGCCGCAGAATAGGTCTCTCCGATCAAGTTGGGCATGGCATAGGCGAGTGGCGTTGTTGGCGGTGGAGAAGCCAGCAAAATATCCACACGCGGGCGTTCGACTGCGGTGGCATGTTCCATTGGACTTTGCGCGATGACCGTGCCATCTGGAGCATCGGCGTAGGGAAGGGAAGTGACATCGCCCAGTTGCAGTCCGTCGCGACGAATGGTGATCGTTGCCAGTCGCGCATCCATGCCGATGACATTTGGAATGGTTACATCCTGCGGCCCTAGGCTCTCGGTTACGCGAACGCGCCACGATCTGCGGACCAGGGTTCCCGCCTTCGGGCGCTGCACCAGAATGTGACCGGATGGCGTGGTTGCGCTGTAAAAGCGATCCTCGACGCGCAACGGCAGGCCTAGCGCGTGGGTTCGCTCCAGCGCTTGCGCCAGAGTCATTCCCGATACGTTTGGCACGCGCACCTCTGCGCCGTGGATCGCAAGACGCATGGTGGCCAGCGCCGATAACAAGGCGATGACCATCAAGGCCAAACCGACGAGAAGCATGTGAAAGAGCTGACGCACGATAACTTTCAGTCTACATACTCGATGACATATTCGATCTTCGCGGTTTGGGAGATCATGCCTCCGACCGCGCAGTATTTTGTTTCCGACAGGCGCACGGCATCCTCCATTGACTTTGCGGCAACGCCACCGCTGACGCGATAGATCAGGCGAACCTGCGTGAATACCTTGGGCGGCTCTCCGGACTGCTCCGCGACGGCGGAAACAGAAAGCCCGGTAAATGGCTCCCGCTTCTTTTTCAGGATGGAGATCACATCAATCGCGGTACAGCCGCAGAGTCCCATCAAAACAACTTCCATCGGACTGGGGCCGTGCGTGTGCGCTGGATCGCCGTCGAAAAGAATCGTGTGCGCGCTGTGGGAGGTTGCGTCGAAGAGCATCTCGCTCTTCCATGTAGCATTGGCCTGCATGGTTGTTGGCTTCCTTTCAATGTGCGGCGCAGCGTGATTCAGCGCCGGTTGTCAGTGGCTGGTTCTGGATGAATAAAGACACGTCTTACCTCTGGCATCTCCGCTTTCACGGAGTCCTCAAGCTGGGTGATTAGGGAATGTACTTTCTCCATGGAAGTATTGTCTGGCAGCGTGCAATGGCAGGCAATCTGCAAGCGCGCGCCAATCAACCCAATGGTAACGTCATGCACGTCCAGAATCTCTGGAAATCCGCTTGCAATATGGCGCAGACGCGCTTCCATTGCTTGATTGGCGGAGCGCCGCGCATCGCGTTCAATGGTGGCGTGCTCGCTTTCGATGTGGGTCAGAATGGATTGAATTTCTGGAATCTCGGCGCGCATCTCTGCTTCAACTCGCGTCGCCAGCTCATGCGCGGAGCGCAGTGTGAGCGATTCTGGCACCTCCAAATGCTGCTCCAAATGAAGCTGTCCATTCCAGTTCTGCACGGTGACATCGTGTACGGAAAGATTGTTGTTCGCCGCTACGGCGCGGACGCGGTCGAAGATGCTCTCCGAACGATTGGGACGAGGCACGGCATAGGTAATTACGTCAGCGTCGGGAAGCACGCGATGCACCGCTGCCGCCACATTTTCTTTGATGCTTTCCGAGCGTTGAAAACTAAGATTGCGTGGCATCGCCAATTTCAGATCGACAAAATAACGGTTGCCGGAGCGTCGCAACCGCACCCGTTCCACCTCCAAGACTCCTTCGGGGTGTCCGATTTCATCGAGAATTTTGCGGTGTGTTTCTGTCGGAGCGGTATCAATTAGCACGTCGATTGCCTGCCGCGTCAACCGCCAGCAGACCTTCAAAATAATGATGGAGACAACGATGGCTGAGAGTGGATCGCCCAGGCGTAGCCACTTCAGATGCAGATGCGTTCCCAGATCATTTGCCAGCAGGCCGAGAATGACGGCGAGACTCGACCACATGTCCATGCCGAAGTGCATCGCGTCGGCTTCCAGCGCCGGACTGCCAGTGTCCGACGCAGTGCGCGCCAGCGCGCGCGAGCGAAAGAAATCAACGGCCATTGAAAGCAGCAGAACGGCAAAGGCCCAAAGCGAAACCCGAACGGTATATGTTTCGAGAAAAATGCGTCGAACCGCTTCGGTCACAATCCAGATGACCGATCCCAGCATCAGCAGCGTTTCGGTGAAGGCTGCAAGATTTTCAATTTTGGCGTGGCCGTAAGGATGATTTTCGTCCGCAGGGAGGTCGGAAACCGTCACCGACGTGAGGGTAATGGCAGAGGCAACCAGATCGAGGCCAGAGTGTGCCGCTTCTGAAAACATGCCAATGCTGCCGCTATAGGTGGCGGCAATCAGTTTCAGAACCGTAATGCCACAAGCGGCCAGCACGGAGACCAGCGCAGTGCGCGTCTTTTTTTCTGGCGAAGAGAGTGGGATCGTCCTAGGGGTTGTCCGTGTCATTTTGCATATCCTTCGCAACCGATGCGTTGGAGTGCGCCTATGGTTTCACGGCGCGGTAGAGTCCAGCAATGCCAAAGGTGTAGGGGGTCCAGGAGATGTGGCGAAATCCAGTCGCCGACATCATGGCCTGCATCTCGTTGGGCGCGGGAAAGCGATGCACGGATTGTGGGAGATACGTGTATGGCCCGGCTGTGCCGGAAATCCACGTTCCGATGCGCGGCAGCACGCGCCGAAAATAAAATTGATAGAGTCGGCCTGTTATCCCGCTCGGCTCGTTGAAATCGAGAATGCCAACTTCGCCGCCGGGACGCAGCACGCGATACATTTCTTGCAGCCCCGCAGCATAGTTGGCTAGATTGCGAAATCCAAAGGCCGTCGTGAGTAGATCGGCGGAGCCTTCGGCCAGCGGCAACGCAAGGGCATCCGCTTCGATGGCGATGGCTCCCAGCGCAGAAAATTTTCTCTGGCCGCGCAGCAACATTTCGCGCGCGAAATCAATAGCTAAAATAGGTGCGCCCGGCTTGGGCCGATGATGCAGCAGCGCCAGCGTCATATCTCCAGTGCCGCAGCAGAGATCGACGATGGTTGCCTCCGGCTGTCGCAGAATGTGGCGAAAAACGCGGGCCGTTCGCCACCACCAAAGACGGTCGATGTTGGCTGAGAGTACATGATTCAGCAGGTCATAACGCGGCGCAATCTCGTTGAACATGGATTGCACGGCATGGCTGGCGCTCTGCTCCGTTGTTGTGCCTTGCGGCTCTGCTCCACTGGCTGGCATCTTTAAGCTCCGATCCCTCGCACCGTCTGCATCATGCTTTGGATGGCGCGATGCAACTCTTGCGTGGTTACATCGGATGTCACCACGGCCTTGCCAATTTTGATAGGAAGAACAAAGTTGCGCGTGTCAGAGCGATTCTTTTTATCTGCGGAAGTTAAATCCAGCAAACGCTGCGCTGTGGCGGAGAAGCGCGGCAGCGGGCCAAAGTGATGGATCAGGTGCTCGATGCGCGCAGCATCGTTTGCTGGCAGTGCAGTGCGGGCCGCAGCCAGGCGCACAGCGGCGATCATGCCCCAGGCGACGGCCTCCCCGTGCCGCAGCACGCGATATTGTGTTGCCGCTTCAATGGCATGCCCAACCGTGTGTCCAAGATTTAGCAGCATTCTTTGGCCAGATTCGCGTTCATCCGCGCTGACGACCCTGGCCTTGATGCCAACGGAGACACGGATGGCATCGGCAAGCGCATCGACATCACCGTGCAGCATCGCGTCTGCATTTTTTTCCAGCCATGCAAAGAAGCGCGCATCGCCCAACACCGCAGCTTTGATGCTCTCCATAATTCCAGAACGAAGCTCCCGCAGTGGCAAAGTGGCGAGCAGTTTTGGATCAGTAAGAACCGTGGCGGGATGGTGAAAACTTCCAATCAGATTTTTTCCAGTGCGTAAATTTACGCCGGTTTTGCCGCCGACAGAGGAGTCTATTTGGGCTAGATATGTTGTTGGTACCTGCACGTAGGGAATGCCGCGCATGTAGATGGCGGCAAGAAATCCGGCCAGATCGCCGACCACGCCGCCGCCAAAGGCAAGCAGCAGGGAATCGCGGCGCGCCTGCGCCTGGACGAGTTCATCCGCCAGCTTTTCCAGCGCGGAGAGGCGCTTATAGCGTTCCCCGGATGGAAGAAACAGAATGCATGGCGCTTCCTTTCCCTTGGGAAAGGAAGCTAAGAATGGCTTGTGCCACAGTGCCCATATCTCCGGCGTTGTGACCACGAATAATTTTCTTTTGGCTAGGCCCAGCGGGCGCAGTTGGCGGTAGAGCGTCGGGAGCAGGCCCAGCTCCACGCGAACAGTATATTTTCTGCCAGCGGCATGAACAGAAATGTTGGACACAATAGTTGTATCGTATCGCAGGCGAGGAGAGTTTTCTTGCGAAGCTGCGTGGGGACTTTGATTCTGAAGCTATCGCGTACTCATCTTGTCGCGTGCTAGTCTCAATCGGTGGGGGATCTTTCTACGGTCGATTTTGTTGTTGTCGGAGCGGGTATTGCCGGTCTGCGCGCCGCTATTACTCTGGCTGGCGCGGGTCAGGTTCTGGTAGTTACCAAGGAGCGCGCCGCCGAATCCAACACCCACTATGCGCAGGGCGGCATCGCGGTTGCGATGGGCGGCGAGGAGGATGTCGCGCTGCATTTGCAGGACACCCTTGCTGCGGGCGATGGGCTGGTGGAGGAATTTGCGGCGGCCACTCTAGTGCGGGAAGGCCCGCTGCGCGTGCAGGAGTTGCTGGCGTGGGGTACAGCCTTTGATCGTGACCACGGGGAGTTGATGCGCACACGGGAAGGCGCGCACAGCCTGCC
>DAHXNK010000061.1 GCA_027365415.1 Acidobacteriaceae bacterium | reverse complement strand
GCCTGTTTTTTTCCGCTCCGATTTTTGCCCAGTCTGCCAGCAAGATGGCTCAGGGAAAGGTGGAGGATAACAGTGGTCGTCCTTTGTCTGACGCGATTGTCTATCTGAAGGACACTCGTACTCTGGACGTGAAGAGCTACATTACGCAGGCCGACGGCATCTATCGTTTTGGCCAAATCTCCAGCAACGACGACTACAAACTGTGGGCAGAGTTGAGTGGAAAGAAGAGCGGCGTGAAAACAATCAGCTCTTTCGATGATAAGAAGAATCTTCTCATCAATCTGCACATTCACACAGAAAAATAAACGCCGAATGCAGGGGCGCGCATCATCCCGCGACAATCAGCGGCGCTGCCAGTGCTTGTCCGGCGCTAAAGCCTGAGGCCCAGGCCCACTGAAAATTGAACCCTCCCAGATGTCCAGTGACATCGACTACTTCGCCGATAAAAAATAGCCCACGAACATTTTTACTTTCCATCGTTCTTGCGGAGAGCATATCGGTGTCCACGCCGCCTGCTGTTACCTCGGCCTTTTCGTAACCCTCCGTGCCTGCGGGCATCACGCTCCAGTTGTGCGTCTGCTGCTCCATCTTTGCCAGCCCAGCATTCGTCCACGCAGTGGGAGGATACAGCGCAAGCCAACGGTCGGCCATGCGCTGCGGCAGGATGCCGCGCAGCGCGTTGCGGGCTGCGGCAAGATCGCGGCGCACGCGTGGATCCAACAGAGGCGCAGTCCACGTTCGATCAGGAGCCAAGTCGAAGACAAGTGACATGGACGGCTTCCAGTAGGAAGAAATTTGCAGGATTGCCGGGCCGCTCAGTCCGCGATGCGTCAGCAGCATTTTTTCCCGGAAGCGCTGCTTGCCGCACGTTGCAATTACCTCGGTCGAGAGACCGGCAAGATCGCAGTAGCGCTCGCGGTCTTCCGTATGGAAGGTCAGCGGCACCAGCGCGGGGCGGCAAGGCTGAACAGCCAGCCCGAACTGCGTGGCGATGTTGTAGCCAAGAGAGGTCGCGCCCAGCCTGGGGATGGATAGGCCGCCAGTGGCGACGACCAGCGCCGGTGCGGAGAAGGTGGCATTCTGCGTGGTCACATGAAAGCCAAGGTTGTACTCGACCTGCTGAATTTGCGCATGGAGAAATATCTGTACGTTGGCAGCATGAGCCTCCTGCTCCAGCAACGTGACGATCTGCTGCGCGGAGTGGTCGCAGAAAAGTTGCCCCAGAGTTTTTTCGTGATAGGCGATCTTGTGTTTCTGCACCAGAGCAACAAAATCCGCAGGGGTGTAGCGGGCCAGCGCGGATTTTGGAAAATGAGGATTGGCGGAGATAAAATTCTCCGACTTGCAGTGTAGGTTGGTAAAGTTGCATCGTCCGCCGCCGGAGATGAGAATCTTTTTCCCAATGCGATCCGCGTGGTCGAGTACGGCGACGCGCTGGCCATGCTTGCCCGCTTCAATGGCGCACATCATGCCTGCGGCACCCGCTCCGAGTACGAGAGCGTCGAAGGTATGGATGGGGAAATGAGGCACAGGAGAATCATCTCAGAAACAAGAACGCCGTCCGCGTGGACGGCGTTCTTGCATTACAGGAGGAATGCTGCTTACTCGCGTTCGCTGCGCTTCCAGTTGATGAGGTCGCCCAGTGTGGTGGAGGAAGAGGACGACGACGAAGAAGACGACGAGTTCGAGGAACCAGAACCGGACGACGAAGGCGCTTTGTAGGCTTCCACGTCGGCGCGGCTGGCCTCATCGCCAACGGCGCGCAGGCTCAGACCAATCTTCTTTTCTTCAGGATTGTTCTTGATGATCTTGAAGTCGTGTTCCTGTCCAGCATCCAGTTTGACTGGAACGCCGTGAACATCCGTCGCTTCTGAGATATGGCAGAGGCCTTCAACGCCCTCGGCCAACTCCACAAACGCGCCGAACTGAGCCACGCGCAGAACCTTGCCGTGGATCACGTCGCCGATGCGGTGCTGCTCGAAGAATGTCTCCCAGACGTCGGGCTGCAACTGCTTCATGCCCAGAGAGAGGCGGCGATGCTCCGGCTCAATGCCCAGCACCACAGCCTTGACCTTATCGCCCTTCTTGACCACTTCCGAGGGATGCTTGATGCGCTTGGTCCAGCTCATATTGCTGACGTGAACCAGTCCGTCGATGCCGTCTTCAATTTCAATAAAGGCGCCAAACTCGGTCAGGTTGCGCACGCGGCCTTCGACCGTGGTGCCAGCGGCATACTTCTCCGCCAGATGCTCCCAAGGATTTTCGAGCAATTGCTTCATGCCGAGCGAGATGCGTCGATCCGAAGGATTGACGGCTAGGATTACGGTGTCAATCTCGTCGCCGGGCTTGACCATCTTGGAGGGATGCTTCATGCGCTTGGACCAAGTCATCTCCGAGACGTGAACCAGGCCTTCGATGCCCTGTTCCAGCTCGACAAACGCACCATAGTCGGTGACGCTGAGAATGCGGCCACGCACATGCGCGCCAATTGGATAGCGCTCGGCTACGTCGAGCCACGGGTCGGGCGTCAGTTGCTTGAAGCCCAGCGAGATGCGCTGCTTGTCTTTGTCGTACTTGAGGATTTTTACCTGAATCTCATCGCCAACGTTGACCAGATCGCGGGGGTGCGTCAGGCGTCCCCAGGACATGTCGGTGACGTGCAGCAGGCCGTCGATGCCGCCCAGATCGACGAAGGCTCCGTACTCGGTCAGGTTCTTCACCGTTCCGGTCAGCACGGCTTCCTCTTCCAGATGCTCCAGTGTCTTGGAGCGCTTGGCATTGACTTCCTCTTCCAAAATTTCCTTGCGGCTGATGACCACGTTGCCGCGCTTTTTGTTCAGCTTGATGACGCGGACTTCGAGGGTTTGGCCGATGTAGGTTTCCAGATTGCGAACCGGGCGAACCTCCACCTGGGAGCCGGGCAAAAATGCTTTGAGGCCAATATCGACCGTAAGGCCACCCTTTACGCGGCTGACCACCACGCCGCTCACGGGCGTTTTATCGTTGGCAGCTTTTTCCAGCGTGTCCCAGATGCGGTGCCGCTGCGCTTTTTCATAGCTCAGCAGGTAGCCGCCTTCGTACTCGTCGCGCTCGACGACCACGTCGATCACCTGGCCGGGCTGCAACTTGGATTGGCCGGTGTGGTCGAGAACCTGCGCCAAGGGAATCAGCCCCTCGGACTTCAGGCCGATATCAACGACGACGTGCTTGTCGGTCAGCTTGACGACGGTGCCAGAGACGATATTATCGTCGGCGGCCAGCGCTGCGGCTTCCGCCGCCTGCTCGCGGTCAAAGGATTCCAGCGCTGCGGCGAAATCTTCAAAGGCTGCGGCATCGTCGGCGTGCATGCTGTCTTCGATGGGGGGGGTCTGCTGGTTGGCAGCAGAGTGAAAGGTGGATTCGGGGGCGTCGGCTTCTGCCGCGACCAGGTCGGTGGCGTGGGTTTCCAGTTCGGTGCTCAGTGGGTTGCTCTCGGTGATATCGGGATGGAGGACGTCTACCATAGGACAGTCGGCTCTGGACTCAGTGCGAAACGGTGTCGCGTTTCGCGTGCAGTGTGGTTCCGTTAGGGCTGGTTCCAGAGCTGCGATCCGGGTCGGGTTTCTGGAAGGACGCTGTGTTTGGCAGTGCCTGACAGAAGATCGAGAACCGGAGATCGTGGATTCTCCTGTATCCGAAGTTCGACCCCTTCTGCGGCGACGGCACCAGCAGATCGCGAAAATGCTTCGCGGTGCAATGGGCCTGCCTGAAGAAGCGCCGAGTTGAGATGTAGAGAAAACCCGTGATAGAGCTTGCCACGCAAGAGTCCAACGCGCAGTGCTCTCATAAGAACTATATCAATCCGTGGAAAACAGGTCAATCTTTTTCGGAGATGTGGACAGAAAAGAGAAACAGATAGATTTTGGCGTGCTGGCGCGATCCCATAAAAATTTCGGAATGCGTGACGCATAGGGCAGCGCTCCTCGCTATACTCCGCGTATGGATATTTTGTGGACACCGTGGCGCTATCGCTACGTCAGCACAGCAGACATAGCGCAGCGTCAAGGCGTGCCTGCGGTGCTGGCAGCCTGGCCGGGGGATACGCATTGCGTTTTCTGCAACCTGCTGGAGTCGGCTGACTATGCGGTCGGCAAGGGCATGGCGCAGTTGGATGCGGATCGCGCCGCCAATATTATTTATCGCGCACAGCATTGTTTTCTCTGCATGAATGCCTACCCATACAACTCTGGCCACGCCATGATTCTTCCTTACGCGCATACGGCGGAGTTCGGCACGCTGGACGCGGCAGTCGCCACGGAGATGATGCTGCTGGCGCAAAAATTGGAGCGCGCGCTGCGGCGCATCTATCGCCCGGAGGGTATCAATATGGGCTTAAATCTAGGCAAGGCCGCCGGAGCAGGCGTAGCAGGACATCTGCACCTGCACATGCTGCCGCGCTGGATGGGCGACACGAATTTTATGACGGTGACGGGCGAGACGCGGGTATTGCCGGAGAGTTTAGACGAGGCGGGCGAGCGCCTGCGGGCGGCTCTGGCGCAGGAGTAAAGCTTGTTGGGGAATTTATTGGCACTCTTGCGAATTTTGCTGGCCTCAAAGCTGGCGGGCACTATGGCTCCGCAATGCGCCAGACGGTCACATACCTCGGCGCAGCCCAAAGTATCTGCGATGCAGGCAGCGAAAGATATCCGGCAGGTTGAAAGGGGAGTCGGGAGTAGACCTCGACACCCGTGACAGTCCACTGCCCCTTGCCCAGCGACTGGCAGGTAAAGCGCGTACTCTCCAAGAAAATCGCATCGCAATACGTTCGCTTACCCCAATCGTCGAAGGGAATCGAGGGGCCAACAAATGCCTCAATGTGCTCGCGGCGAAGAAACTCCCCAAGTCCGTGCTGCGCCAGCTCTTCTTGGTAGTTCAGGTTGCCCATCAGCCCATCCGCAGGAATCACGGAGATGTCGGAGTAATACGCCATCGCTCCGGGCTGGTCAAAGGTCAGCAGCCGATGAATATGATCGTGGCCTTCGACGACCTGCTCCAGCGCCATCACGGGCAGTGGGCGCGTCTCCATCTTCGAGTGCTTCCATCCCATGCGATCCCACAGCAGCAGCGAAAGCAAAATAGCGCAGACGATTCCCGCCACGCGCAGCGTCGCGCCCCGACGCATATCCCGCAGCAAACACTCCCCGGCGCGCGCGGAGGTCAGAGCTGCCAGCAGCGCCCAACTGGCGTAGTACCATGTCCAGCGCGTTTCGCTGGTCATGCACAGCACAATGTAAGTCGCGTGCATCAGCACCCCGGCAAAAAATGGCAACTCCACCACCAGCATCCAGCGATCCCGCTGTTTGCGCCACAACACCAGCAGCGAGATAGCCGAAATCGCCAGCGCCACCAGCGCCGTGTGTGGCAGATTGTGCCCCAGCCGATGATCCCCGGCGTTGCTCGACTTCAGCAATCCGCTGATGGGCATGAAGGCGTGAAACCACACTATATTGCTGAGCAGATAGCCACCCCACACGCCAGCATAGAGCGGCACGAAAGCCAGATAGCGCCGCAGCAGGCGACGATCTTTCTGCTGCGCCGTCCACGCCAACACCGCGATCCACAGACACGCAATGACAAAGATCGAATCCAGACGACTCAACACCGCCAAAATCGCCGCGACATGAAACGCAGCTCCATCTACCCAGGTGGGCCGCTCCAGATAGCGCGCCAGCAGAAGAAGCATAGCCGCCAGCACCGCTGCGCTCAACGACGATTCCGTCCCCAACTGCAAGCCAAACAAAAACGGAATCAGCAGTGTCCACGCAATCCACGCCTGCGCTCCCAAACGGCAGAGCAGGCGCTGCGCCAGCAGCAGCACGGCCAGATTCAACAGCACAATCAGCACGGCGATGGCGTGCAGTCCGGCATCGCGACCAGGAAAGATTTGGTATACCATCGCGCAGAGCAACATCCAGATTGGGTGATAGCCGTTGGTTGGCATCAGTCGATTGAAGGTGCTGCCATAGCCCAGCGCGACATTGCGCCCAACTTGCAGGTAGAAAAAGCTATCGTCGGCAAAAAATGGATTGGGAAAGCGAATCAGCAGCGCAGCATAGGCTGCCGCCAGCAGCAGAAAAAAACTTCGCAGCCACAGCGGGGCGTGGCAGTAGCGCGGTGTCGCATACACAGGTGCATTCATCGGGGGATATCCATAGGAGATTTCGCACAGGAAGGAGAGCCGAACTCGATCATGTGGTGCTCGTGCTAACAGACCCCAAGAAAGCTCTGATCCCGTACCGCTGCTGTCCCTCAGGGCTAACGCCCGCTCTCATTTCAGGTACTTACGGCGGGACTAAAGTCCAGCCCCTTCAAAACGTTGACTTGTTCAGAGATGTCCTAAAGTTTGCTGGTGAACTTGTTGGAGAATTTATTGGCACCTTTGCGCATTTTGCTGGCCTCAAAGCTGACGATCTTCCACGCGGTGCCGTCGTAGTGATAGACGCGAGTGTAGCGATATCGTCCACTGACCAGATGTCCGTTGTGCGTACCAGCGACCTCCGCTCTGGAGATGACCACAGCCGTGCTTCCGTAGATGCGAATTTTGCGTTCGGAGGTGGTCATGGCCGTGAAATGGATCGCTCCACTTTTGAATGCGGCCAGCGTTTCTGTCTTCGACTCCAGCGTTCCGTTCGGGGAGATGCCGAGGTAGTCATCGGCCATCATGCTGGCCATCACGCTCACGTTGGCGCTGAGTTGGGCGGCCAGCCATGCGCGCTCCAGGCGGGCAATGGTCTGCAAGGCAGACTTGGATTGGTGATGGCGGGGAAGTACGGCGCGCGCTGGTACGGCGGAGGCCGCCACTACGAATAGCAATACGACGCAGGTCATCCCGTCGGTGTAACGCTTCCAGCGCAAGTGTTTAGTATCGGTTCGCATGGCCGTAAGCGGATAGTAATCCGCGCCTGCGCCGGAGTCAAAAGAAATTTATCCTTGAAATACCCATGATCTTTGGATACAACGGAAAAAATAAATGACAGACGCAGGGTTCTCCATTTTCAGGGGCAATTTCTCGACTTTTCTTCTGTAGGCTTTTCTGAAATCAGGCGAGCGCGTTCCAATCCTCGGTGTTGCGTTCGCGCATGCACTGGTAGAGTCCGCTGATGGCGTAGTCGCGAAAATGAGCGGAAGCGCGGTGCGCGTCCAACGCTTCTGCGTCGCGATACTGTTCATAAATGAGGATCGTGTTGGGATCATCGGCCAGTTCATGTGGAATATAGCTGACGCACCCCGGCTCTTTGCGCGAAGCCTCCGTCAGCCGACGCAAAGCTTCGGCCACCTGCTCCCGGTCTTCGGGGGCAAAGCGCATTCGCACAAGAAACGAAATCATGGGCAGACTCCTCAGCAGATCGAAATCGAATCAAGAAAAATGGGTTAAATCCGTTCAATGGGACAAGGGTTAAATCCGTTCAGCGGAATTTCAAATAAATCCGTTCAAGTCGTGGTCGATATGGCGGCAAGAGCCGTGGCGAACTCCGGCAGTAGAATGGTCTGATTGCGATCCGGGCCAGTGGAGATCATGCCGATGCGCGCGCCGGATTCCGATTCCAGATACTTCAGGTATTCTTTGGCGGCTGCGGGTAGCTTGGCATATTCGGTAATGCCCTCAGTCGGCTGTTGCCAGCCTTGCAAGCTCTTGTAAACTGGCTCGATGGATTCCAGCCCGCGCACATCCGCAGGAACTGTGTCGGTCAGTTTTCCATCCACTTTGTAGCCCGTGCAGACGGGGATGGAGTCAAGTCCATCCAGCACGTCGAGCTTGGTGACCACCAGCCACTCCGTCCCGTTGATCTGGTTGGAGTAGCGCAGCATGGGCAGATCAATCCAGCCGCAGCGACGTGGGCGACCTGTTACAGCGCCGTACTCCTGCCCCCGCGCGCGAAGCAGATTTCCTGCGGTATCGTGAATCTCGGTTGGAAATGGACCTTCGCCCACGCGGGTGACATACGCCTTGGTAACGCCAATGACCGTGCCGATGGCTGTGGGGCCAACGCCGGTGCCGATGGTCGCTCCGCCCGCCGTGGCGGAGGAAGAGGTAACGTAGGGATAGGTGCCGTGGTCGATATCGAGTAGCGTGCCCTGCGCGCCCTCAAACATAATGCTTTCGCCTGCGCGGAGCGCCTGGTTCAGCAGCAGGGCCGTGTCCGCAATGTAAGGAGCCAGCCGCTCGGCAACGCGGGCATACTCCTCGTACATTTTGTTCGCGTCCAGCGGGTCGGTGCCAAAGAGCGCGCGGGCGATGGTGTTCTTCTCATGGCAGGCGTTCTGGATGTGCGTGCGCAGCAGAGCCGTGTTGAGCATGTCCACCACGCGCAGGCCGCTGCGTTTCATTTTGTCTTCATACGCGGGGCCGATGCCACGGCTGGTGGTGCCAATCTTCATGCGACCGGGAGCGTTCTCTGCCGCCAGCTCGATCATGCGGTGGTAGGGCAGAATGACATGGGCGCGGTTGGAGACGAAGAGCTTTCCAGAGACATCGACGCCGACCTCGCGCAAGCGTCCGACTTCCTGCAAAAAGGCCATTGGATCCAGCACGATACCGTTGCCGATGACGGCGCGGCAATCCGGGCGGAGCACGCCGCAGGGAACCAGTTGCAATACGAATTTCTTTCCGCCAATGATGACGGTATGGCCGGCATTATGGCCGCCGGCATAACGGGCAACGATGGAGAATCGATCCGCCAGGACATCGACAATCTTTCCTTTTCCTTCATCGCCCCACTGGGCACCGAGCACTACTGCTGTTTTAGCTGGCATACATCTCTCGTCTTTCAATCCGGCGCACGCCTCTGCCTCCACGCAATGGCGGCCTTTCAGATGCGGTCAGCATGTGCCGGGGATCGTGGCGTTTCGATTTGACTCGAAGCGCGCACAAGGCTGGACTTATTCTATCGTGTTTGGATGCGAAAACGCACACGCCCCTGCCGCAGAATGGTACGGTGGAAAATGCGGGAGCTGCCATGCCAGAGTTGCCAGAGGTGGAAACCATTGCCCAGGGGGTGAACACGCGTGTGCGTGGTCGGAGAATTGTCTCGGTGTTTCTTGGCTCCAAGCCGGAGCTGCTCAAATCGCCCCGCAACGAAATGCTGCGAGCGCTGAAACATCATTCCATTGCGCAGGTTCGTCGCGTCGGAAAACACATTGTCTTCGATCTGGCGCGGGAGGCGGAAACATCTCCCATTGCACAATGGCTGGTGCATCTTGGCATGACCGGACGACTGCTGGTGGCGCAGCCGGAGGTGCCCCTTCCGGCGCACACCCACGCCGTTCTGCGCCTAGATGACCAACGCGAAATTCGCTTTGTGGATGCGCGCCGCTTTGGGCGGCTCTCTGTGCTTTGGCTGGGCGAGGATGGGATGAGCAAGGGCTTTGTCGGGACAGGACGAGAGCCGCTGACGATCTCCGCCGAGGAGTTCATCGCGCTTTTTCATCGGCGAAAAGCGCCAATGAAATCCCTGCTACTGAACCAGTCGCTATTGCATGGGGTGGGCAATATCTATGCCGATGAGAGCCTCTTCCACGCCGGGATTCGCCCGAAACGCCAAGCATCGCGATTGACGCGGGCGGAGCTATTGCGGCTGCGAAAGGCATTGCAGACCGTGCTGCGGAAGGCGATTGCCAGCGGCGGATCGTCAGTATCGGATTATGTGGATGCGGACGGAGTGCAGGGATTTTTCCAGTTGGAGCATTGTGTCTATCTGCGAACGGGAGAGCCGTGTCGGGCCTGCCAGACGCCAATCCAGCGAATTGTGCTGGCTGGACGAGGCACGCATTATTGTTCCCGCTGTCAAAGCTAGGAAATTTGCTCTGCGAAAGTTCCCCAGAACGATCAGTCGCCTGCTTGCTCTGCCGCCCACAAGGTCACAATATGTCCTGAGGGTTCCAAGTCGCGGATGCCAGAGACAAGGTCGTGAATATCCAGGCCAGCGCGCCGACCCAATACTGTATCCACCAACAAGCGGAAGTCGGTAAAAAATGTTGCCTGCGCTTGATACTTCTGATCGAGATCCACCTTCAGTGGAGCAATCACGCGAACATAAAAATCCTCAACCTGTTCGCTTGGA
This sequence comes from Acidobacteriaceae bacterium, assembly GCA_027365415.1. Lineage (GTDB taxonomy): Bacteria > Acidobacteriota > Terriglobia > Terriglobales > Acidobacteriaceae > JAJZIJ01. The sequence continues at coordinate 2,143 of DAHXNK010000061.1, read as the reverse complement.
ACATGCAGCAGGATATTTTCTTCCCTGGAGAATTCCAAGGTCGCGGCACCCGTGACCCCTGGCCTACAGCGTAGCTCTGACGGTTCCAAGTGCGGCAGCTTGGGTCGCGGGCCAACTAGGCTCATATCTCCGCGCAGCACGTTGTAAAGTTGAGGAAATTCATCCAGCTTGTACTTGCGCAGGAACTCGCCCACGGGGGTCAGGCGCGTGTCGCCCGTTTTGGTGACGCAGGGGCCGGAGCAAGACAAGTTGTGGTACATCGTGCGGAACTTGTAGATGGTGAACATGCGCCGATGGAGGCCGGTACGCTCTTGGCGAAAGAGAATGGGACCATCGGAGGTCAGCCACACGAGAATCGCGACGACGAGCATGATCGGCGATAGCAGAAGCAGCGCCGGAATCACGCAAGCCAAATCAAAAAGTCGCTTGAGTGGAGACACGCACCACGGGCTGACGGCGGGTTCCGCAGGCAACGCCACTGGCTCCATGTGGGCTTGGGTTAATGTGCGCTTGCTGATGCATGCAAGGACATTCTGTCCGCTTGCCACCGCTACATACGGCTCAGCTTGACGGGGATGGATTACCGGATTGGCACTCAAAATACAGCCTCCAGGGACAACGAAAGTCAGTCGTACACAACGGGGTCTGACAAAAACGCTCAAGCATGCAATATGGAGGAAAAGACAGCAAGTCTAGCTATTGGCGGCATTATTAACGGCGTGGGATGTCTCGCAGGATGAACTGCGTAGCTTCCTCATCGTCCGTTCCATTATCTTCATCGGTTCCATTGCATTTTGCGTGAATTTCTACTCGTATTTTCCATTGCCGCGCCCAAAATAGAACCGTACTCCCTATATGGACACGTAGGAGAAAAAAACGTTGCTAAGATTTTTATATTGCATGTGGGGAAATGCTTCCCCATGCTGTAAGGGGAACACATCTTGTGGCCAATGTAAAGTGCATAACATCCTGTGGTGCAAGGAATTAGACTTGGGGTACCCACGATAACAAAGGTCTGCCTGCGGGAGCGACGCGGGAAGCAGCGCCGTAGTTCACTGGTTGCGAAGTAATGGGGAAATCTACATTAAAACCCTTCATCCCCAAAACATTCTGTAACACTTTTTTGCCGATTGCATTTCTATGTAAGAACGATGTAAAAACGTAATCTTGCAACCGTATGCCTATGAAAAATAAATTATGTCTTAAACGTTCCGCAAGAATGATCCTTTTGCTTGCGCTACTGCTCCCAGCGGGAGTTCTGGAGGCGCAACCGCCGGAGACGTTGACCTTGGCGGATGCAGTGTCCATTGCGCTGGGGAAAAGTCCGACACACGAGATGGGCGTGGCGGATACACAAGGGGCAAAAGCGTCGGTCACGCAGGCCAGCGCTGCATTTTTCCCACATATAGGCTTTACGGAAAATGCTACTATCGGCAACGATCCGGTGTATGTCTTTGGCACACGTTTGCGTCAGGGGCGTTTCAATGCATCGGATTTTGCGCTGAATCAATTGAACTCCCCCAGCGCCATTGGAAATTTTATGAGCAGGCTGGAAGGAAAATGGAATGTATTTGACTCCTTCGCCAGCACATCGCAGATGCGCCAGGCTAAGTTGGCAGAGACGGCTTCGCAACAGGAATTGAAGCACGCGGATCAGAATTTGGTCTACCAGGTTTTGAATGCCTACTACGCGTGGTTACTGGCGAAAAAACAGGTCGACCTAGCGCAACGGACAGAGAAGACCGCAGAAGAACTGGCCAAAACCAGTGCTGCGCGCGTGGCGGCAGGAACTGCGGTTGACTCAGATTTGCTTTCTGCAAAGGTTAACCTTGCCATGCGTCAGCAGGATTTGATCCAAGCGCAGAGCGGAGTTGAGATTGCGCGCGCGCAACTGGAAACGGCTCTCGGAGCGGAACTCGCGCCGGGACAGCAGCCCGCCGAAATGCTCCAGGAGCATATCTATCCTTCGGTGGCGCTGGAAGAGGCGGAGGCCCGCGCTTTACGCCAACGCTCCGATTTGCAGGCGATTGCCTCGCAGATTGGAGCGCAGCGGAGTGGTGTTCGGGCAGCGAAGGCTGCCTTTGGGCCTCGCCTCAATGTATATGGCTCGTATGAAGCGGATAACCCTTCTTTTGCAGGTGGA
>DAHXNK010000060.1 GCA_027365415.1 Acidobacteriaceae bacterium | reverse complement strand
GATCGCAGCGCTTTCGTTTTTTTTGCTGGTCCACGGGAGCAGACGTTGCAACACTGGCGCAAAGCACTCCAGGCTGGAGCGCGTATTGTGGATGTCTCCGGTGCTCTGGAGCAGGAGCCGGGCGTCATGGTGCGTGCTCCCTGGCTTCAGGAAGAGGCCCCAACCTTGGGGGTGGGGGCACGGACCGCAGCCAGTGCCGCCGTGCCCGATCTGCAGACGCGCACCGTGGTTTCCGCTCATCCTGTAGCTGTACTACTGGCTCTCCTGTCGTCCCGCAGCCAGCGAGTTGCACCCTTGCACAGCTTATGGGCCACACTTCTGCAGCCTGCTTCTGAATACGGACACGCAGCGCTCGAAGAACTGCATCAGCAAACGACGAACCTGCTGTCGTTTCAGCCGATGCCGACAGAGGTCTTTGGCAGCCAGGTCGCGTTCAATCTGGCTGTCTCGTTTGGTTCTGAAGCCCCGGCGCGTCTGGAGGCTGCTTCGGACATTGTGCGCCGCCATTACTCGCTGGTTCTTCCCGTTGCACAGGCATTGCTTGCCCTGCAAGTGGTCCAGGTGCCGGTGTTTCACGGATATGCCTTGTCGATCGCGCTGGAGTTTACGCAGTCAGTTAGGCCCGACACGCTGGCTGGAGCGCTCGCTGGATTGCATGTGCGCCTGATAACTGCGGCCAGCGAATTTCCCGGCAATGTGCAGGCCGTGGAAGAGGAGGACGTCCAGGTGCTGCTACAGCCGGTTTATGGGTACGGTGTTGCAGCCACAGCTTCAACCCGCCGCTTCTGGCTCTGGGTGGTTGCCGACAATCTGAAATTTGCCGCACAAAATGCCATTGCGTGTGCTGCAGAGTTGAACCGACTCCGCCCGCGCGGCACCGTGCAATAGAATTTCGCTGCTGAAGTGCTGCTAGGACGCAGCTCGGGCGCGAATCGTAGCCAGTCCGCCATCCACACCCATCACCTGGCCAGTGATCCATTGCTGCTGTGGGTCGAGCAGCCATTCCATTGCGCTGGCGACATCCGCAGGCTCGCCGAATCTGCCCAGAGCATGCATGTTGAGCGAACCCTTCGCCATCGTTTCATTGCCCGTGATGCGTTCGGTGAGCGGAGTGCGGGTCAGCCCAGGTGCGACCGCGTTGATGCGGATATTTCTTGATGCATAACTTGCGGCTGCCGCCAGTGTCAGGCCAAGAATCCCTGCTTTGGCAGCGGCAATGGCCTCATGGTTGGCCATGCCGAGCCGGGCGGCGGCACTGGAACAGAGCACCACACTGCCACCTTGTTTCATGTTCCGTGCAGCCGCGCGCACCGTGGCGAAGGCTGATCGCAGGTTGACGGCAAGGGTCTCGTCCAGCTCCGCATCGGTGGTCAAGTGCGCAGGCTTCAAAATCAGCGAACCGAAACAGTTGGCGATGCCGTGAAGACCGCCGAAGGTCTCTGCAGCATGAGCTACGCAGTTTTCTATCTGTGCCGAATCGGTCGCATCGACGACCTCCGAAGCTGCGCCCAGTTCTTTCGCCAGCAAGGCCAGTTTTTCTGGATTGCGCCCCGCCAGCATCAGTCGATATCCTTTGCTCGCAAGCCGCCGAGCCAGCTCACTGCCAATGCCGCCGTACGCACCCAATAGAACGATTGCTTCTCCAGCCATTTATCTGCTCCTACGCTCGCCGGTTGAAAAATCTTGTGTGTGAAATTTCAGTCTAGCCGTGTGGCGCGATGCGTAAGCGGACAAACGCAGGAATGAGTCATTCGATGTTGATGGCGCAAAATCACAAGCAATACGGTAACTATTGCTGCAATGCTGACATTTTTGGAAGCAGCTCGGCGAGCAGCGTCGTGAGCTGCGCGCTGACGCGGACGCCAGTCTCCATCACCTCCGTATGGCTCAATTCCGCTTCGCCGATTCCGGCAGCAAGATTGGTGATGCACGAGAGGGCGAGGACCTCGATCCCCATGTGGCGAGCGGCGATCACTTCCAGAACTGTGGACATTCCGACCATATCGGCACCCACCGTTTGGAAGAAGCGAATCTCCGCAGGTGTTTCAAAACTTGGCCCCGGAACGCTGAGATACACGCCCTCCCGCATCTGCCAGCCCTGCTCCGCTGCGGTGTGGACTGCGAGCTGCCGCAGCCGTTTTGAATAGGCGTGCGTCATATCAAAAAAGCGTGGACCCAGTCGAGCGTCGTTGGGGCCAGTGCAGGGGTTGGTGCCTGTCAGGTTGATGTGGTCGCTGAGTGCGACCAGGCTGCCTGGGGTCAGGTCGCGGCGCATACTGCCTGCAGCGTTAGTGAGGATGGCCTGCGTGACGCCAAGCGCACCCAGCACGCGGATGGGCAAGACGATTTCGTCCGCACTGTAGCCCTCATAGCCGTGCACGCGGCCCTGCAGGAGCGCGACAGGAACTGCCTGCACGCTGCCAAAAATCATGCGGCCCGCATGGCCGGGGACGGTCGAGTGCGGGAAGTGGGGAATTTCTGCGTAAGGAACGATGCACGGCTTCTCGAACGAGTCGGCGACATCGCCCAGTCCGGAGCCAAGCACCACTGCGACGCGTGGCATTGCGTGACCTGCGTCCGAAATGCGTCTCCGCAGGTATGCCGAGGCTTGTTCCATTTGTTGCAGAACGTTTTCGTTCACGAAGGTTCCTTTTCTAGGCGTGTGACAAAGATGCCCGAGAAAATCCAAAGGGCAGTAATGCAGACATAGGCTGCATGATTTCTACCGCATCATCCGGGAAATATATTGGTGTATCCGGATAGGCAAACTCCGCAAGAAACTGGCGGCACGCTCCGCAGGGTGAGCTGGCCGTCTGGTTCAGGTTCGTAATCAGGACGCCGCGCACCCGAATCAAGGGACCAAATCGCGCAATGGCCTGCACCATGGCCGCGCGCTCTGCGCAGATGGTCAGGCCGAAACTGACATTTTCGACATTGCAGCCGCTGACGATGGTGCCATTGTCCAACAACAGGGCAGCACCTACGCGAAAGTTGGAATAGGGTGCATAGGCATGTTGGGCCGCTTCGGTCGCGGCCTGCCGCAATTGCATCAAAATGGAAGCATCGAGAGGGTCAGGCTTGGCCATGCCGTTAGCGTATTCGTTACAGCGCGCTGCGTAAAGGCCAGCAGGATATCCTGAAAAGAACAGAAATCCCGTCCGGTTGCCCGCCATTGAAAACGCCCACTCCAAAGCGCAGAATAAAGCCGCCGCCACTCGTAAAGAGCCAGCTAGAGCTGCCCAGTTCGCCAGTTCCGACGCCGGATGAGGCTATCGATCCTCTTACACTGTTTCATCCGGTGACGGCAGCCTGGCTGCGGGCTGTCTTTGAAAAGCCAACCACCCCGCAGCGTCTGGGATGGCCTGCGATTGCGCGCGGCGACTCGACGTTGATCCTTGCGCCGACCGGTACCGGCAAAACACTCGCAGCGTTTCTCTGGTGTATCGACAAGCTCATGCTGCAACCTTCGCCAGCCGATGCCGAGGGTTGCCGCGTGATCTACATCAGCCCGCTGAAGGCCCTGGCCGTCGATGTGGAGCGGAACCTGCGTTCCCCGCTGGCCGGGATCAAACAACTGGCGGAGCGGCTTGGCGTCGTGGTCCGCGAGCCAGAGATTAGCGTGCGCACTGGAGATACGCCGCAACGCGAGCGGGCGCGTTTTCGCCGCAGCCCGGCGGAAATTTTGATCACCACGCCGGAGTCTTTGTATCTGCTGCTGACGAGCGATGCAGCGGCTTCTTTACGTTCCGTGGAGACGGTCATTCTCGATGAGATCCACGCGCTGGTGCCGACCAAACGCGGCGTGCATTTGGCGTTATCGCTGGAGCGTTTGGAGGCAATGGTAGGTCGTCCGATCCAGCGCATTGGACTTTCTGCGACGCAGCGGCCGCTGGAAGAAGTGGCGCAGTTTCTCGGCGGCGTGGATGTACCAGCGACGCTACATACGAAAGATCAGCCGCTGGATCTGGCAACAGAAAATGCGCTGGTCATGGAAGAGTTGGAGCCGGAATGGCTGGCAAACCCCTCGGCACAGGGGAGCGGTCCGCTGCGTTTTCGGCCCGTCACCATCATCAATGCCAGTGAATTGAAGCGGCTCGATCTGCGGATTGAAGTTCCGGTCGAAGATATGGCGCGGCTTGGCCAGCCGGAGGAACTACCCAGCGGACCTGCCTCGCAGGGGCCGAAGCGCACATCGATCTGGACGGCGATCCATCCGCGCCTGCTCGAACTGATTCGCGAGAAGCAGTCCACGCTGATATTCGTCAATAGCCGCCGCGTGGCCGAGCGGCTGGCGGGTGCGTTGAACGAACTTGCCGAGGAGCCGATTGCACGCGCCCATCATGGTTCTCTGGCGGCTGCGCAACGCTCGGAGATTGAAGAACTGTTGAAGGCCGGTCGCATCCGCGCGCTGGTGGCAACGTCCTCGCTGGAGCTGGGCATCGACATGGGCGCAGTCGATCTGGTCATCCAGATTGAAGCGCCGCCTTCGGTCGCCAGCGGGATGCAGCGCATTGGCCGCGCCGGGCATCATGTGGGCGCGGTGAGCGATGGCATCATCTTTCCAAAATTTCGCGCAGACTTGATCGCGTGTGCTGCGGTCACGCGCGCCATGCACGAAGGGCTTGTCGAGTCCACACGCTATCTGCGCAATCCGCTGGATGTGCTGGCGCAGCAGATTGTCGCGATTGTTGCAGAGCCGCCTCAGAAGCCTCGCGCCAGCAAGCCCGGCAAGAAGCCTCGCGCAAATCAGCTTGACGATAAAAGCGAAGAAGCCATCGCGACCGACTGCGACGCGCTGTATCGACTGATTGCCAGCGCAGCGTCCTTCGCGACGCTCAGTCGCGCTGCCTTTGATGGCGTGCTGGACATGCTGTCAGGCCGCTACCCCTCGGATGAATTTGCCGAGCTGCGTCCGCGCATTACGTGGGACCGAGTGCGGAATACACTGACTCCACGGCAGGGCGCGAAGAGTTTGGCGATCCTCAACGGCGGTACGATTCCAGATCGCGGTTTGTACGGCGTGTTTCTCTCTGGAGCAAAAGAAAAGCCGGTGCGTGTCGGCGAGCTGGATGAGGAAATGGTTTTTGAAAGTCACTCGGGAGACACGTTCATTCTGGGTGCGACGACATGGCGTATCGATGAGATCACGCAGGACCGCGTGCTTGTTTTTCCCGCGCCAGGCGAGCCGGGAAAGATGCCTTTCTGGCACGGCGACGGCCCCGGCAGGCCAATCGAATTTGGCCGCCGCATCGGAGCGATGGTGCGTGAACTGCGCGGCATGGAGCGCAATGCTGCCCTGAGCCGATTGACGCGCGAGCATGACTTAGACCCGCGAGCAGCGGACAATCTGCTGCGTTTTTTAATCGATCAGGAAATTGCCACCACTGCGGTCCCTGACGACCGGACCATTGTGATTGAGCGCTGCCGCGATGAGCTGGGTGACTGGCGAGTCTGCGTTCTTACCCCTTTCGGCAGCCGCGTTCATGCGCCGTGGGCAATGGCCATCAGCGGTCGCTTACAGGCTACGGGCCAGACGGACATAGAAACTCTCTGGGCCGATGATGGTTTTGTGCTTCGTTTTCCGGAGACGGTCGAGCCGCCGGATACCGAAGTGTTGCTGCTGGACGCAGCAGAAGCGACGGACCTGGTATTGCGCCAGCTTGGGTCTACTGCATTGTTCGCTGCTAAATTTCGCGAGAGTGCAGCGCGGGCATTGCTGCTGCCGCGTCGTCGCGCGCAAGGGCGAACTCCACTGTGGCAGCAAAGGAAGCGCGCCTATGACCTGCTCAGCGTGGCGTCGCGCTACGCATTCTTTCCCATATTGCTGGAGGCATATCGCGAGACCTTGCGCGATGTATTCGATATGCCTGCGTTTCTTGAGGTGCTGCATGGCATTGCAGCGCGCAATATTCGCGTCCACATTGCCGATACACGCACGCCGTCACCGTTTGCTTCGTCTCTTTTATTCAGTTATGCGGCAAATTTTATTTACGACGGCGATGCTCCTCTGGCGGAGCGGCGCGCGCAGGCGCTCACCATCGACCAGGATCAACTGCGCGATTTGATGGGAGATGCCGACCTGCGCGAGTTGCTGGATGCTGCGGCGATTGAAGAAGTCGAAGAACAATTGCAGGCGCTGCAAGAAAATTATCGTGCAAAAAATATGGACGGTGTGCATGACTTGTTGCTGCGACTCGGCGACCTGACCCGCGCGGAACTTACGCGCCGCAGTATCGGCATCGAAGTGGATGCTGTGGTTGAGAGGTTGATTCGCGCGCGGCGCGTGCTGGAGATTCAGACGCTCGGCGCGAAACGCTTGATTGCCATTGAGGATGCAGCGAAGTTTCGCGATGCCCTCGGTGTCCCGTTGCCACCCGGCGTACCCAGGGCATTTCTCGAAGCTGGGAATGAGCCGCATCTTGAATTGTTGAAGCGTTATGCGCGGACGCATGGACCCTTTACGGTGGATGATGCGGCCACTCGTTTCGGTTGGAACCCACAACTGGTGCAGGGCTGGTTGCGCGCGCTGGTTCACGCTGGGCGATTGATGGAAGGCGATTTTCGTCCTGGAGGAATCCATCGCGAATGGTGCGATGTCGAGGTGCTTCGCACCATCCGACGCAAGTCTCTGGCACGCCTGCGCAAGCAAGTGGAGCCGGTAGAGCAACACACGCTGGAGCGCATGGCGACGCACTGGCATGGGTGCCTGCATCGCCGCAAGGGGCTGGATGCCGTGCTCGACGCAGTGGATCAACTTCAAGGCGCGCCACTGCCAGCCTCGTTGATTGAGCGAGAGATTCTGCCGGCGCGAGTGCAGGGGTATCAACCTGGCGATCTCGATACTCTCATCGGTGCGGGAGAAGTGATCTGGTGCGGCGTGGAGCCAATCGGCGAAGCGGACGGGCGCATTGCGCTCTATCTCGCAGACAAGCTGCCGGAGCTGCACGTTCCTGTAATGCCACAAAAGCAACCGAGTCAGTTACAGAATCCGCTGGAAGAAAAACAGCGGCAGATTCTTGAACTGCTGACGACGCGTGGTGCCATGTTTTTCGCTGCGCTCCATGATGCGCTCGGCGGAGGTTTTCCCGGCGAGACGCTCGACGCACTGTGGGGCGTGGTGTGGCAGGGATTAGTGACCAACGACACGTTCCACGCGCTGCGCGCCTACATGTCCCGTAAAGCGAGCACGCGTTCCACGCATCGTCAACACGCGCAGGCAAACTTCCGTTCGAGACGCACGTTGCCGCCGAGCGCGCAAGGTCGTTGGACGCTGGTGGAAGCTCCAGAATCTGCACAGACTTCGTCCACGGCGAGGAGCCATGCGACGGCCTTACAGTTGTTGAAGCGGCACGGCATCGTGACGCGAGAATCGATGGGCCTCGAAAATATTATTGGCGGCTTCAGTGCTGTTTACGATGTGATGAAAGCTCTGGAAGAGTCTGGCCGTCTGCGCCGCGGCTATTTTGTGGCCGGTCTGGGTGGAGCACAGTTTGCGCTGCCATCCGCGATTGATCTGCTGCGTTCGTTGCGGTCTGGCCCAGAGCCGGAAAAACCGGAGATGCTTTGTGTTGCCGCGACTGACCCCGCAAATTTGTATGGGTCTGTATTGCGCTGGCCCACCTTAGCACCGCTGGTGAGTGAAAATGGAAGTCAACCCGAAGAAAAAAGTAGGGAGTCTGCTACAAGGATGCTGGCGCGTGCTGTGGGTGCGCGTGTGATTTTGCGGAATGGAGAGCTGGTCGGCTACATGCGCCGCAACAATCCAAACCTGAGTGCTTTTTTGCCCGCAGACGAGCCGGCGCGGAGCCACGCTGCGCACGACCTGGCGAATTTTCTGGCCGAACTTGGCCAGCAGGAGTTGCGCACGGAAGGCGGCGGACGTCCGCAAGGCATGTTGCTCGTCACCGTGAATGATGTTCTAGTCAGCGAGCATTTTCTGGCGCGCTTTCTGCTCGACGCAGGCTTCCAACCGTCACCTGTCGGCTTCAATTTACGTCGCGTGTTGTTACCACCGGGCCACAGGGAAACAAGCAGCGGCAGACTATCGCGGGAAGTGCAGTAGGAATGCCCGAAGGCGACACAATCTTTCGCTCTGCCCGCGCGCTTCATCGCGCGTTGGCCGGTAAACTGATTACGCGTTTTGAGACGGGCTACGCGCATCTGGCGCGGGTCGATGACAACCAGACTATAGCCGGGCGGACCGTTGAGTGCGTGGAGGCGCGCGGCAAATGGCTTCTCATCTTTTTGTCCGGCGACCTGATCCTGCTGTCGCATATGTTGATGAATGGAAGCTGGCATATCTATCGCGTGGGTGAGCGTTGGCGGCGCCGGCGACAGGACATGCACATCGTGATCGAGACGGCAGACTGGATTGCCGTGGCTTTCACGGTGCCGGTGGCGGAATTTCATTCAGCTGCGTCACTGCTGCGCAAGACGGCCTTACCCGCACTGGGGCCAGATCTGCTGAAGGAAGACTTTGACGCGGAAAGGGCGCTTGAGAAGATTCGCGAACACGCAGACGAAGAAATTGCCGTCGTGCTTTTAAATCAGCGCGTCATGGCCGGGATCGGGAATGTCTTCAAGTCGGAGATTTGCTTTGCTTGCCGCGTCCATCCGTTTCGACAAGTGGCAACGCTGACGCAAGCGGAGTTGGAAGAGATTGTGTATACTTCACGAAAATTTCTCAAGGCGAACGTGGCCGATAATGCGGAAGGCCAGATCGTGACGTACACGGGATTGCGAAGAACGACTGGAAGCGCCAATGAATCCGCGCGTCTGTGGGTGTATGGGCGACAAGGGCAGCCTTGCCGAAGGTGCGGGGCCGCGATCCAGATGCGCAAGCAGGGGACGCAGGCACGCACCACCTATTGGTGTCCGGATTGCCAGCCAATGCCTGTCGATGCACCGACGAACGCGGAGAACACTGCAACTTCAGTAGCAGCAGTGGATGGATGCTCGCATACACCCCGTCATCGCAAGTCATTCTGGTAATTCTGGGGGAAACGCCCACATCTGCGGACAGACCATTTATCGTAAGTAGTAACGACCATGAGCCAGATCAAAGCCGTGCGCGGCACCCGCGACTTATTGCCACCGGAAACCGAATTATGGAACCACATTGAGGCGACAGCACGCCGCGTCTTCGCGCGCTATGCCTTTGGAGAAATCCGTACGCCGATTTTTGAAGATACCCAGTTGTTCGCGCGCGGCGTCGGAGAAGAGACCGACATCGTCTCGAAAGAAATGTATACGTGGGAAGACCGTGCTCGCGCACAGTCGGAAAAAGCGCAGATGCTGACGCTGCGGCCCGAGAACACTGCTGGCGTGGTTCGCGCCTACATCGAGCACAAGCTTGGCGATACAGGGTTGCTGCAAAAGCTGTATTACATTGGCCCGCAGTTCCGCAGGGAGCGTCCGCAGAAAGGCCGCTATCGGCAGTTTTTCCAGATAGGCGCGGAGGTGATTGGCCCTACCAGCGCGGGCAGCGAGTCTCCACTGCGCGATGCGGAAATCTTGGAAATGCTGGGCACGCTGCTGGGCGAACTTGGCATTACTGGCTGGATGCTAGAGTTGAACTCGGTTGGCTCCGCCGCCGATCGGCCTCGCTATGTGCAGGCGTTGCGGGAAGCTCTCGTTGATGTGGCCGCCACGCTCTGCGCGGACTGCCAGCGCCGTGCTGTGACAAATCCGTTGCGGGTGCTGGACTGCAAGGTGCCGGAAGATCAGGGGAAAATCAACGAACTGCCGAAGATTGCTGATTTTCTCGATGAGGATTCTCGCGCACACTTCGCGATGGTCTGCGCTGCACTCGATGCGTGTGATGTGCCGTACACGATCAATCCACGGCTGGTGCGTGGACTCGATTACTACACGAGGACGACGTTTGAATTTACACACGGAGGGCTTGGCGCGCAGAATGCACTCCTCGGAGGTGGGCGCTATGACGGCCTGAGCGAGGCCATCGGCGGCCCGAAGGCACCGGGGATTGGATTTGCCATGGGCGCGGACCGCCTGGTGCTGACACTGCAGGCGCAGGCAGCGGAGGGTGGCGCAAACAATGCTGCAATCCTTGTCGATGTGTACATTGCTCCGCTAGGTGGGGCGCAACAGGCACAATCTCTGGTGCTGGCGCGGGAACTGCGTCGCGCTGGTTTGCGGGTGGAGTTGGGCGATGGAACGTTTCGCTTGAAAAAATCCTTTGAAATGGGCAACAAGCTCGCCCGAAAGATTGTTTTGTTTGGCGAAGAGGAAGCAGCCTCTGGCATCGTTACAATCAAGGATTTTGAGACTGGCGAACAGACAAAGGTGCCACGGGGTGAACTGGCAGATTTTCTCAGCACAAAGCATAGCCGTTTTCCAGTTGCTAGAGAATGAAGGGCGTCATTCTGAGCGGAGCGAAGAACCTCTGCATGGGCTTTCTTCGGAAATGCCGAGATCCTTCGCTTCGCTCAGGATGACAAATTCTCTGGTAAGCACGCTACACCTAGTCAGAGCACTTCATTTACTGTGAACATATCTAACAATGTACTCGATGGGCACAACTCTCAAAACACTTCTGAATGAAGCAATAAGGAAACAATGAAACTGGATCTTTTAGGAACTCTGCAACGAACACACTCCTGCGGTGAGTTGAGTATCTCCGCTGATGGCCAGGATGTCGTCGTCATGGGATGGGTGAACCGACGGCGCGATCACGGCAACCTGATTTTTCTCGATCTGCGCGACCGTTCTGGGATCATTCAGATTGTGCTGGACAAAGAATTGTGTCCGGTGGCCCACGCAAAGGCCGAGTCCGTGCGGCCCGAATTCGTTCTCGCCATCCAAGGCAAGGTGAGTCGTCGGGAGGCAGCGTCCGTCAACCCGAACATGGCGACCGGCCAGATTGAAGTGAATGTCGACGAGTTGAAAATTTTGAACGACGCGAAGACGCCTCCTTTTTCGCCAGCAGAAGATGCCATCGGGAATGAAGAGTTGCGCCTCAAATATCGCTATATCGATCTGCGCCGTCCAGCCATGCAGCGGAATATCATTCTGCGCCACAAGATCGCTTTGGCCATTCGAGAGAACCTGGCAGGACAAGGATTTCTGGAGATCGAAACTCCTTACATGACGCGCTCGACGCCTGAAGGTGCGCGAGATTATCTAGTTCCCAGCCGCGTCCACACTGGCGAATTTTATGCGCTGCCTCAGTCGCCGCAACTCTTCAAACAGATATTGATGATCTCTGGCCTCGATCGCTATTTCCAGATTGCCCGCTGTTTTCGCGATGAAGATCTGCGCGCCGATCGTCAACCGGAGTTTACACAGATCGATCTGGAGATGACGTTTCCACAGCAGGAGACGGTGTTTCGAGTGGTCGAGAGTTTTGTCGCGGCGGCTTTTCGCGCGGCTGGGATCGTACTGCCCACGCCATTTCCGCAAATTACCTATGACGAATCAGTCCGCCGCTTTGGCAGCGACAAGCCGGACATGCGCTTGCCAGAACTGGTCGATGTTCGCTCAGCATTTTCTGCCAGTGACCTGGAAACGTTGCTAGTCGATCCTTCATTGCCTGTGATTGCGGTCCGCGTGCCGAAGGTCGGTGAACTGTCCCGCAAAGAGCGTGATGAGAACCGTCCGCTGTTCGATATGCGCAAAGGCGCGAAGCTGATCGATGACCTGAAGCGGCTGGAAAAGAGTTTTCCAGAGGCCGTCGCGAAGATTCGCGAGCTTGCAAGTGCAGCGCCGGAAGATTTACTGGTTATCGTTGCAGGAGACGCATCGACGCGCATCGATGCCAGTGACACAAAGATTGCTGGACGGCTCTCCGAGCGCGAAATCGCCATATGTTCCGCAGGCGGCAGCTTGCGTGTGGAGCTTGCAAAAAAATATGCAACGCGGCATGGTGCATTTTCTGTGACTGAGAGCGCGGTGCAGGATGCTGGCAGTATAGAACGCGGAAATCTGCTGGAAGGCTGCGAGGCATTCTTTCCCATCTGGGTCACAGATTTTCCCATGTTCGAGCACGACGCGGAGACAGGGCAGTGGATGCCATCGCACCATCCCTTCACTTCCCCGCATGAGGAAGACATGGAGCGGCTGGTGTCGGACCCAGCGTCCGTGCGGGCGCGTTATTACGATCTGGCCATGAACGGACTGGAACTAGGTTCAGGCTCGATTCGTATCTATCGCAAGGACGTGCAGGCAAAGATTTTTCAATCGCTCGGCATGAGCGACGAGGAAGCAAAAGAACGCTTCGGGTTCTTTCTCGAAGCGTT
>DAHXNK010000005.1 GCA_027365415.1 Acidobacteriaceae bacterium | reverse complement strand
CCCACCGTCAGCGGCAGAACCGCGTGGGGGAACAGCACGGTATCCCGAACGGGCAGAACGGGATACACCTTCTCCTGGCCGTGTTGGTTCCTGGCCTTGTGTTCTCCGGGACGAATGATACTAAGAAAGTCGCTTGGCATTGAGGGTTTTCCTATCCACCGTTCTGATGATTAGACGCTTGAAGACACGCAGGGTTGCAAAAATCATCTTTCCCCTGCGAGGTTCCCGCAAAAAAGCGGAGCCACACTTCCGAGTGTATTACGTTATCCCCCGATGCCTTGCCTGGGTCTTGCGAAGCATCCAACACGATAGCATCCATGCAGCGTCCATAACCTTCTCCCCGTTGCGCTTATCGGCAATTTGCATGGTGGGACGAGGAACTGGGATAACGGGGTATCTTCCGCCTGGATGAATCTGGGAATCTTCCCAAAGCGGCAAACGGTTCCCAGCTTGCCATTGATACGGCATGTAAACATTGCATTCGGATGCCCCATCCTAGCCGCGTTGTTTGCGGCTAGGATGGGAAGCTGGTTCATTCCAATGAGGCAGCAAATACCCTCTCTCCATCTACCTGCGCGCCGCTGCTAGCCAAGAACCGCCGCTTTGTAGCGGCCCAGGTCGATCATGGTTTCGCAGATTGGTTGCAATCGCGCCAAGGCTTCATCGGCTACTTCTAGCTTGGGAAAGAGCACATCCACGAAAAACATATATTCCCAAGGACGACCTTTTATGGGGCGCGACTCGATCTTGGTCAGGTTCATTTCGAGAACGGAGAAGATGCTGAGCGCTTCTACCAAAGCGCCAGGGCGATTCTTCAAAGAAAAAAACAACGACATCTTGTCGGGAGTCTCGTTCGGAGAAATCCTCGACGTAAACTGCCCAGATCCACCAGCAAAAGCGTCAAATTGAAACAGGAAAAAGCGTGTATAGTTTTCAGGGTCATCCTCGATCCCCTCCATCAAAATCTGTCCGCCATACATCTCTGCCGCCTGTTTGCTGGCAATGGCCGCACACGACGGATCGCCTCCCGCCTGCATAATTGTCTTCACACTGCCTGCCGTATCGTAATGCTCAACGGGTTGAATATTGGGATGATGCTCGGAAAAAAAAATGCGGCACTGTGCCAGCGCAATAGGGTGGGAAAGCACTTGAGTAATTTCGGAGATGCCCGTTCCGGGCCGCGCGATTAGGTTATGCCGGATGCGGTGCATGTGCTCACGCAGAATTTTGGCGGTTAGGTTGTAGCCATTAAGAAGCAAGTTGGAGTAGTTGTGGAACGCATCGTAAAACTCGATGACTGACCCCGCAAGAGAGTTTTCAATCGGGATCACAGCAACATTTACTTCGCGAAACCTAGCATTAAAGACATCCACAACAGTCTTACAAGGAACAATCTCGGCACCCGGCAGCATAGCCAGAGCGGCCTCATGGCTAAAGGAACCGAGTTCCCCCTGAATGGCAACACGAATTGGAGCGGGTGTACTCACATCAACCTTTCGATTTCCGCCAATCTACTTCCACAAAAGATCGGCGGCGATAAAAACAAAAAATACGATAGAAATAATTCCATTCATTGTAAAGAAAGCTGCGTTCAAGCGCCGCAGGTCGCGTGGAGAGATCAGCAGATGCTCCATGAGCAGCAACGCGGCAACGGCGGCAATGCCCGCAATCGCCAGCTTGCCCAGCGCGAACAAGCTGGCAAGCCAGAGCAGCAGCAAAATCATCGCCCCATGCAAGATGCGCGCCATCCAGAAAGCAGCCGCCACGCCATGGCGCTGCGGAACGCTGTGCAACCCTGCGCTCCGGTCAAAGTCCACATCCTGACAGGCATAGAGCAAGTCGAAGCCCGTAGCCCACAAAATGACCGCAGCCGTCAGCACCAGTATGCGCGGGTTGAGCGTTCCCCGAATGGCAATCCAGGCCGCTGCCGGAGCGATGCCGAGGGCAATCCCCAGAAAAATGTGCGACCAGCGCGTAAATCGTTTGGTGATTGAGTAGAAAAAAAGAATCAGCAATGCCACAGGCGACAGCAGCAGCGCCATGCGATTGAGTTGGCTGGCAGCAAAGATAAAAACCGCGCTGGAGACAACGATGAAGCCGCGAGTATAGCCCCGGCTGAGCAGGCCAGCGGGAATCGCGCGCATAGCCGTGCGCGCATTGGCCGCGTCGATATCGGCATCCACCAGACGATTGAAGGCCATCGCCGCCGAGCGAGCCGCCACCATGCACACCACGATCCAGCCTAGCGCATGGAGGGATGGCACTCCGCGAGCGGCGAGCATCGCTCCGATCAACGCAAAGGGGAGGGCAAACACCGAATGCTCCCACTTAATCATTTCCAGCGTCGTGCGCGTGTTATGAAAAAATTTCATCGACAAGGTTGGACTGCTTTTAGTCTAAAAGAAAAACCGAGGCGCGCTTCGCTTGCATAGTTCCAGCCACGGCAACTTACTGTTTTTTGCTTGGCGTGGAGGCCACCATCAAATCGTTGGTGACACGAAGGATACCGGAGACCTGACTGGCGCGCAGACCGACCAAATCTTTATCCATTTGCGTGCCCACAACGCCATATAACGTCACATTCCCGTTCTGCACAGAGATACGGATTGGGCGCGCAGGAACCATACTATATTCACTCAGCGGGCTGTAGTTGTAGATCGCATTGAACTCCGCCATGCGAATCTGGTCGTCCATCGCGGAGAGTGGATCGACCTGAATTTTATTGGCAATGCCCCGGACTCCCGGCATGGATTCCACCAGCGAAACCGTCAACTCGATGGTAGCTGGATCCACCGCATGACCGCCCAACGTGACCACGCCATCCTGCACCTGCACGGTAATGGCATCAAAGACCTGGCCGAATCCAGCGCGGTTGGTCTGGATTTTCTCCAGCAATTCCTGTCGCAATTTCTGATCGGACACGCTGGAGCCACCCACTGCAAGGTTATCCAGCACGAGATGGACTCCATCCACGCTCCTGGATATTTTCACTGCGTCCAGCTTGTACACATACAAATCCACTTTGCCAGAGAGTGTAACAACGCCCTTACTGACGCTTGCTGTCACATTTCGATATTTTTTATCTTTCAACGCGCTCTGTATCTTTGTCTGCATCTGCGCATCCTGCGCCGCCGTTGTTGCGGACAACAGGGCGCGCGCATTGGCCGTTATCCCGCAGGCCAGAAGAAATATCCCTACAACAACGCGGAGGGTTATCCATCGTTTCGGCAGATACAGATCCCGCATTCTCGCTTGCATTATGGATCGCATTATGGATACTGCTCCCTTCGCGGCACCACGCTGTATTTTTCTCCGCATGGCCCCGGCCCGAATCATACAGGAGGGATTCTTCTTTCTGCATCCATCTTCCCAAATTAGAATCGCTTGCCGCGTATCTGGAAATAGAGACTGAAAACATCCGCTTCATCGCGCACGGCAATAATGGAAAGATTCCGTGTGAAATCATACTCCGCCTGCAACAACTGCTGCGCTGTGGTGTTGACGTTGGTGGCAAACGTTAGAGTGATGTTGCGGCCCACTTGCTGTTCGACCGTAACGCGTGCGGTCGATTGGCCCAGAACGCCGACAAAGTTGGGATCCACGCGAACGCTGGCCACGCCAAAGAGCCGCTGCACGCGGTTACTAACGGCGGCGTTGAGCGCCCCACCCAGCAGCGCCTCCTCGGTTGGATTGCTGCCCGCCTGTTGCTGCTCCCCATACATGGCAGCCTGTTCGTTGGTTCTCCCCAGAGTCAGCAGCGCCAGCACGTCAGGCTGCGAGAGCGGCGGCTCCGAGCGATAGTTCACCTGAAGTTTGCTGGCTGGCCCGTTCAATCCGATGATGATGTCATAATCCTGCACCCGCGTCGTTGCTTCCAGATTCACTTCTGGATCAATCGCCACCGGATTGGCAAACATAATGTCGCCGCGTTGCAGCACATACTGCGTGCCCGCAAAATCCGCCTTGCCCTGCGTGATATCCAGGCGTCCAAGAACCGAGGGATTCGCCAAGGTTCCGCGTATGTGGAGATGCACGTCCCCGGCTAGCGTTGCAAAGGAATTTTGAAAGCCAAGCTGTGGCGACGAGGTAAGCTGCATATCGAGACGCACGCGATTCAACCAGGATGTCGGGTCTGGAGGCGCGCTTATCGACTGGCTGGCAGCGGCCAGCGCGGCGATATCTACACTCTGACTGATTTCAAAGCGGGTCAACGTAACGTCGCCACGCAACAAAAGCGCGTCCGACGATCCACTAAGATTTACATCCACATTGGCCGTGGATGTAACACCTTTGGGATAGCGGATGCGGGCATCCTTGGCCTGTGCCGAGATATTGAAAAAAACTCCATCGCTGAAGGTGGCAAAGCCTGTGATCTCCACCTTGCCCCCGCCGGTATACCCGTTCAGGTGCTGGATGACCAGACGATCCTGATCGAAGGTCAACGTGCCGTTCATCCCGCTCAGGCCATTGGTCACGTCCTGCGCATGTACATCCAGATTGTGTACTTGGGCGCGTCCAGAAAGTTGTGGCCTAGGCACGGTTCCCCCAATGTCCGCGATGAAATTAATCTGGCCGGAAGCATTCAGATCGCCGCTGAACGTCTTGGCCAACGCAGCATTAATCTTTCCCTCAGCCTGCATGTGCAGACGCTGCTTCCCTAAAAATTGGGCTGTGCCCTGCATCTTGAGATCGGTGTCCGTGCCCTGAATATGGACGGGCTGCAACTCCAGCACGCCCGCGCGCATGGAGGCGCGTACCGGCCCATCCGCCACCAAAGGAATGCCATTCGCGGTGACAGAAAAATGATCCAGATTGGCCTCCGCGTGCATTTGGCGCGGCTGCTCCAGCAAGCCATCCATCTGAACTTCGCCGCCGATGGACGAGGCATCGATCATTCCCGCGCTGGAAAACATCTGCAACACCGGATGGAGATTGAAGTCCGTACATTTCAATTGAAGTTGCGCCGGAAGTCCGGGGGTCAGTTGCATCTGGCCCGCAGCCTCCAGATGCGCCTGCAACAGTTGCGCGCTCGAAGTAAGCGATACTCTTTTTCCCTGAAGATTTGCCTCCACCTGCGCCTGCCCCATCGGCTGTCCATTCCACGTCACATTGTCGATCGCCACAGAGCCTGTAGCGATGGGGTTCATCGTCGTGCCCGCAGCTCGCAGATGAAAGCTGCCCATACCCCCGACGGAGGCGCGCTTCGTCTGCAAAAATGAAATTTGCGCTAGGTCGAATTGTTTCCCGCCCAAAGAGCCTTGCATGGCATGAGAGGCATCGTCGTAGGAAAATTCCCCTTCCGCCGTGCCGTTCGCCACGCGAACAAGCATGTGGTCGGCCTGCACCCGATGGCCAGAGACACTGAGCGGAGATGCAATATACGCAATCGGCTGGCCGTATGCGTTGAGGTCGGTCAAGATCAGGTTGCCAGAGCCGGAGAGATTCTCAATCGTGCCACGCACCTGCGCATTCGCCGATGCCGTTCCAGTCACGGAATACCTTGTCCCCACAATAGATTGCAGGTCTGCGATGGATGCGTTGGTCACGCGAACATTCGCCACCAAGCCGCTTTGCGCCTTGAAGTCGTAAACATCTTGGCCCATCGGCACAGGGCGCAACTGCATGTCGGCGCGCAGCAGGGTCGAGCCACGGGTCATGACAGCGCGATGAACATCAATCTCCGGGAGGGTGTAGTGGACATCGGCATGAAGCGAATCCCATTGCAGCGGATGGCTGGGATGCGCGGGAAACGTCACCACAGGCCCCGAAGTAAAACCACGCAGTTGCGTCAGAAAGCGCTGCATGTCCAGATGCCCATCCACCTGCGGCTCCATCAGCGAGCCAGAAAATTTTCCGTGGAAATATGCCTTCCCCTGCAAATACACGGGCAGCATGGAATAGTCCGCAAAGGATGGCCCGCGCACTTCGGCAGCAGAAGACGTCGGCAAGGTGTAGAAAATGACATAAATCAAACGATCAAATTCACGCAGATTCTGCACCGTCGCTGTGCCATGTATCGCGCTTTGCAGATCATTCGGCAGCAACGTCAGCGTGCCCGCTGCATGAACCTCCGTCCCCGGAGTGAAGATGTCCGCCTGCTGAAAAACCAGGCGCGTGGTATCTCCCAGATAATCCGCTTTCACCGAACCGCTAACGGGAATGGCTCCCGCGCGAGAGTTGCGCTGCGGTCGAAACGTAAGGTCGCCATGCACGTCCAGCGCATTGCCAGGACCGTGCCAGGTGGCGCGCACCGGCCCTGTCACCTGCGAGCTGAAACCGATATCGCCAAACCGCGACGGAGCCACTGCGGCCATCACTAGTGGAGTGGAGAGATCGACGACGGTAGCCTCCAGCACGGCCTGCAACGGCTGCGGCGGTGGCGCAACAAATTTCTTTTTTGTACGGAACCAATGTTTCTTCTCTGGCATCGGCGCGGGCGGCGGGCTGGACAGCCAATGCGTCAGTTCCATCCTTCCGTTTACCTGGCCCTGTCCATGCAAATCCGAGGTAAACTGCGACAGCCTCAACGTTGTGTTGTCGATATGCAGGCGCGACTGCAACGCAACCTGCTGTAACTGCAACCACGGCGCATCAAAGGCTCCGTGCTGCACGGAGAAAATTCCATCCAGAGAAAATTCTCCGTCCGCTCGACCCGCGCCGCGCAGATGAAGGTCAGCAGTTCCGCTCCGCAAGGGAGCATATCCGGTGATTGCGCCCACCTCCCGCAGATCGGCCTGCCCCTGCACGGTACCGCTCCAGACCGGATGCGCGTAATGCTCCAGCAACCCAGTCAGCGTCAACTTGGAGGATGCCGTGTCCCACTCTAGGCGCGTGATGTTGGTTGTCTTCGGCGCAACGTCGATATCCGCAAAAAGGACGGAGCGCGACTCTTTCGCATTTTGTAGGCAAAAGGTAAGATCCCGCACAGCAAGAGATGCCTGATAGTGCCCCGTGGTTGCGACATATCGCAGCAAAAGTCCCAGCTTCCCAGCGGCCAGATCAAAGGGAATCCTGCGATTATTGATAAGAATCAAGCCATCCTGCACCTGCGTCTGATCGACGGCCAAATCAAACAAGGTCTGCGCCAAGGAAGAATTTTGGCTCTGCGTCTTGGGACGCGGCTGGTTGGTGGAACCATCTGGATACACGATGAGATGAAAGACAGGCCGCTCCACCCGCAAACGCGAAAGCCCTATACGCGGCGTGAAGAAAGAAAGTATTTTGGCGTCAATCTCAATCGAATCGACGTGAAAATAAGGAATCTGATCCGCCGCTTCCAGCCCATGAATTGTCAGGCCATCCACCTGTACGCGCAGATGGATGGCGCTCCAGTGGAAGTCTTTGATCTCCACTCGTCCGCCCGTGGCCCGTTCCAGCGTAGCAATCACGGCGGCTTGTATGCGCGCTGAAAAATGTTTCGAAGCGATGTATCCATACAACGCCGCAAAGATCGCACACCCCAGCAGAATCGTGGCTACAACAGCATAGGCGACATGCCGCCGATGTCTGCCCGACTGCGGCCTCGGATCATGCTGCGAGCCGTGCTGCGGGTCGTGCTGTGGCGCGAACGACATCACGATGCCCCTCCCACGCTGGCATAGGCAGGATCGACAATATGCACTTCGCCTTCGCTTCGCAGGCTCTTCAGCCAACCATCCAGCAGGCCCGCGATGTGCTGTTCCAGTAGTATCTGGCGAATGCGCGTCTCAATTTTTGTCACCGCTGGCGCAGGAGTTTTTGCGAGAGCAAACTGCGGAAGCAGCACCTGCTGGTAATAAGCCTGCACTTCCTTTTTTGAGATGCGAACCGTGGAACCGAAGCGCCAGTCAATAAATTTTAGAACCTGCAATCGCTCCTGCATCCGGACATAAATGTCCTGCTCGGTGAACCCCTGCGTCTGGAGAAAATCCGTCCATCCCTTATCCGTGGAACATGCAGCATGGGCACAAGCGAGAATATTTTTCTTGAGTTCGACGATGCTTTGCTCCACCTGCGCGTCGCTCACGGCAGAAAATGAGGGTTGCAAGGCGCGTTCTTTCTCAATCAGCGCCCGGTCGATGAGTCGATTGAGCGCGCGTTGTGGCGCATCTTTCGACATGGGAATATCTGCCGATTGCAGCGTGGTAAAGCGCATCTCATCCTCCACATCGCTTTGCAGAATCGCCTGGTCTCCTACCACGGCCACCACGTGATCCAGTTCCACCGACTGCGCCGTCTGGCTGTCCTCTATTTTTGGTTTGGGCGGCAAGGACTGCGCCCCCAGCACGGTCGCCGCCACGCACGCCATCGCCATCAGCATTCCCGCGACAACAACTCTACGCGCCAGAAACCCGTGCCAGCCAATCTTCGGATTAGATTGTCTCTCCATCGGAATACTCAGAATGCCTGCCCCACGCTAAAGAAAAAATTAAAGTGCCCGGAGTTCCCCACATACGGTGGCCGTCCGCTATAGCTAAGAATCACGGGATAAATGGTTGGATTTAAGTTATAGCTGAAGTCCAGTCGAATCGGGCCAATCGGGGTTTTGTAACGCGGGCCAACCCCAATGGCCTGGGAGTTGTAATTGAAATCGCAAACCCCATTTTGGCCAGAGATGTTGTAACAGGTTCTGAGGTTGGGCTGGCTAAAACGAAACAAGCCGCGCCAGATATCGCTTGCCGTGTCATAGACGTTGCCCATGTCATTAAAAATTGCGAATCCAAAATCCTTGCCCATCCACGGCAACGCGATGGGAGGAATACGCAACTCCGTAGTATTGATGAAAGCTCCCGATCCACCCACCGGATAGCCTGTCTGCAAATCTCGCGGTCCAGCGGAGTTAATGGAAAATCCACGATGCGAAGTGGCTCCGCCAGCATACAAGCGTTCCGGCAGCGGAATAGTGCCATAGCTGGGATTGCCATAGATATTCTCCATGCCAATGCGCGTGCTGCGGGCCAGAATCCAGTTCTTTTTGGGCAGCCGGAAATAATTGGCCTGCGTCACATCCAGACGATTGAAGTTCGCCTGCGCGCCAAAGCCCGACCAGGCAAAAAATTGCTGCGCGGACAAGTACCAACCGCGCGTTGCATTCAACGGATCATCCCGCGTATCCCGCACCCAAGTGATGCCCGGCCCGCTAACTCGCGCGGGCTGGGAGAGCAGCGGGATTAAATTGGCGCTAATCTCTAGGTTGCTTAGGGTAATGTAGCGATACTCGAAGGAATACATCAGCGTATTTGGCTTGTTCGGTCGGCTGGTAAGCGTGCCGGAGGCCGAAATGCTGGAGGAGCTGTACGTCGTAATATCCTGGCTTTGCACATAGCCGCTGGAGATGGCAAAATCCAGCGTGCGATGCCCATAAAACTTTGGATTATCAAAGACCATCATGGCCTGCTTCTCCAAATTTCCGTACGCCGTTTGCAAGGTGATGGACTGGTTTCTGCCCCGTAAATTGATGCGGCTGATGTCAAAGGAAATGCGTTCGCTGGCTCCAAATGTACCATTCGGACTGCATTGAAAGGTCGTGGGATTGACCCCCAACTGGATCAACGATGCCGCCGACGGACAGTTCTTTTGCGGCGTTCCCGTCTGCACCTCAAAGCCTAAACCATAGTCATAATTCCAACGGTGCGCCTCGGAAATATTAAGCAGAACATCTTTATTTTGCTGCTCCCCGTGGGGATTGACCACCGCCGTATCCACCGAGCTGAACAGCGCGAGATTGTACAGGCGACGTTGCGTATCCATTAGCTTGCTGCGATCCAGCGGATCGCCGGGATGCAGTTCAATAAGGTTGTTGACAACCTGCGGGCGCGTGAAGTGGATGCCACTGGTCAGAATGCGATTCACAAAAAATTGCTTTCCCTCTTCGATATTGAATGCGATATCCATCAAATTCGGATCTTTTGCATCCACATGCTGCGTAACCGTCATCTCGATCTGCAAAAAACCATGCCGATAATAGTAAGCGAGGATGGTCATGCGATCTCCGGCAAGATTGGACAGCGAATAGGGCT
The DNA here is from genome assembly GCA_027365415.1 of Acidobacteriaceae bacterium. Lineage (GTDB taxonomy): Bacteria > Acidobacteriota > Terriglobia > Terriglobales > Acidobacteriaceae > JAJZIJ01. The sequence goes on along the minus strand of DAHXNK010000005.1, from coordinate 35,725 downwards.
GGCCGGATCGCGTGTTCATCTGCTGCAATAATTTTTCCGATGCGACCTGCGCTACCCCCAGAAGCTGCACCGTGCCAACACGTTGCTGCGGGCCTTCCTCGATCTGATACTCCACCTTCAACCCGGAAGATATCTTGCGCCCAACAGTTTTTTTCAGGTTGGAATCCACAACATGCGGAACAATTTTCACCTTGCTGAAGCCATTGCTTTTATACAAAGCGGCAATGGCATCGACATCATGCTCCAGCAGCGATTGGCTAAAGCTGCCATACCGATCTGACAGATCGGCCTTCGTCACGCTCAAGCGTTCCTGAACCGTCTCCGCATCGAAATAATGATTGCCTTGAACCTGCACCGCGACGACTTTTTGTCGCAATCCGCGCTCAATCTTGTAGAGAAGAAAATCCTCTCCTGCCGCCGGATGCCGCATCGTATGAGTCACATGCACATCAAAATAGCCTTGCTTCTGAAAGTGATCGCGCAAATTGCGATCTCCTTCATTCAACAAATCGGGATCGACGGCCCCCTCCTCATAAACGGGAATGAGACGCTTCAAATCCCCGGAGGAAACATGCGCCCCCGTGGCGCGGATGCGAACCAGCGGCCCAGGATTCACGGAAAACGTGAAATCAACCGTATTTTTTGCAGCGTCGAACTGCTTCTCATTCCCCTTAACCGTGGCTTCCAGTCGGCCCTTCTTCTGATACTTCTTTTGCAGCCTCTCCAGCGCACGCGACAACGTATCCGCCTGCACTTTGGAGCCATCCTTCAACTTGGCAACCTTGCGAAATTTTCCTATGGTCATGCCAGCGTTGCCGGAGACAACAACGGCCCCAACTCTGGCCTGTTTTCCCAGCAGAATGTGGTACACCACATCGATTTGATTTGTGGCAGCGGCAGGCCGGGTCGTCACATCAATTTGTGGCTGATCGTAGCCTGATTGCCGCAGCGTGGCGCGCAGGGATTTTGTTGCCTGCTGCAAGGACTGGAACGTAAATTTTGTTCCAATCTCCAGCCGCGTGCCCCGCTGCAACTGCGCCGCGAACAAATCCTGCTTGACTCCCTCCACATACACGCGATGCAGAAATTTTTGCGGCTCTCCCCGAAAGAGAATGACCACCGCATCGCCCTCTGGAATGCCCAGCGCCGTAATCTGCGTGTAGAGGCCAGAAGCAAAGAGTTGACGGAGGCTGGTACGCAGCGCGGATGCCTGAAAGGGCGCGCCGGGACGCAGAGCAAGCTGCGTGGGTAGAGGAGCCAGATTCTGTGCCGTTACGCCCTCAAAACGAAGCGCGACGACTTTGCGTCCATTCCACGCTTGCAACGTTGCCATGCTGTTGAGGTTCGTTCGCCGAGCCGGAGTTACAGACGAAATAGACGAGTGCGGCACGACCGCCTGCCGCATCGCGGCCCTAACCTGCGGCAACGGCGCATGGAACAGCAGGCACAGGGCAAGAATACTTTGCCACCATCCCCGTAACAACACGCCTCTCGCTCTCGGTTTGCATTGGCTCAACAACACACTCATTCAGTACCGAAGAAGGATTTTTGATCGCCGCTTCGATTGGGTCGAGCGGCATCCGCAAGCGCACAGTTTCTTCAACGTCCGCCCCACACTCGCGGATCGCGCCTCTTTCCCTAAGGATACGCAAACCCTGCGCCATCGTCGATGGATTCAGAATGGAGCCGCGACTGCGCGCCTATACTGAAATCGATGGATACAGCGTTGCAGAGAGAATCATCCGCGACCGAGCCAGGCAACGAGCGCTACTCCCGGCAAACATTATTTTCTGGCATTGGAGTTGAGGGACAGCGAAAACTGGCTGCGGGACATGTCGCCATCGTCGGCTGTGGCGCAACGGGAGCGGCTGTCGCCGGGCTGCTGGCCCGCGCTGGCGTGGGCACGCTCACGCTCATTGATCGCGATTATGTGGAATGGAGCAACCTGCAGCGGCAGGTGCTTTTCGACGAAGAAGATGCAGCAGCATCCCTGCCAAAAGCCGTGGCCGCCCAACGAAAAATCTCCCGCTGCAATCGCCACATTCGCGTAGCAGCCCATGTGGACGATCTGGTTCCGGGCAACATTCACGCCCTGCTGCAACCGGCGCACTTAATCCTGGACGCAACCGACAACTATGAAACCCGCTACCTGCTGAACGACTATGCCGTAGAGCAGGGGAAAGCCTGGATTTACGCGGGCGCGGTCGGAGCCTACGCCGTCACCATGAATATCCTTCCCGGAGAGACGGCCTGCCTGACCTGCATCTTCCCCCAGCCCCCGTCGGGCATGGTCGAGACCTGCGATACGGCAGGCATTCTCAATCCAGCCGTCAACCTTGCCGCTTCCGTGGAAGCCGCCGAGGCGATGAAATATCTGGTGGGCGCGCGCAACCACATGCGGCGCACATTGCTGGCCTGTGATTTGTGGAGCAATGAACGCTCCGAGATGGATGCGTCGCGACCGCGCGCGGATTGCGCCGTATGCGGCGAGCGAAAATTTGTGCATCTGGCGGGCGAGGCGAGGCCTCACATTACGCTCTGCGGAAGAAATTCCGTGCAGATTCACGAACACCACAGGCCAATGGATTTTTCTCTGCTCGAAGAAAAACTGCGCGCACACGGCACCGTGCGCCACAATGACATGTTGCTGCGTTTCGAGCACGGAACGTATTGCATGACAATCTTCAAGGATGGTCGCGCCCTGATTCAGGGCACGACAGATATCGGACTGGCGCGGAGCCTGTATGCTCGTTTTATTGGAAGCTAGGCAAACCACGCTGCATGAAAATGGCAGAGGTTCGGAGCAACTCCATTTGCAAAATCAACATCTGACAAAGGCAGCAGTGGGTTGCATGCAAACACCCACCAGCGGAGACCACCCAATACCCCGAATGAAAAGCCGCCTCCATACCGCTGATATCCCAGACTCTCGCGTGGCCTCACAGCCCTTGTCTGCAGAGGCGCGTCCTCTAAACATACCGCAACGACGTAACCTTCCGATTGCCGGAGAACTCGAAGCCATTGCGCGGGCACAGCAAGGGGATGCCCATGCCTTTGAAACGCTCTACCACCTGCACAAGCGACGTGTGTACTCCCTCTGCCTGCGCATGTTGGGCAATATAGCCGAAGCCGAAGATCTGACCCAGATGGCCTTCCTGCAATTGCATCGCAAGATCGGAACCTTCCGCGGCGATTCCGCCTTTTCCACCTGGCTGCATCGCATGGCCGTCAATATCGTGCTCATGCACCTACGCAAAAAAGGCTTGCAACTGGTCTCTCTGGAGGAAGTTCTGGAGCCAAGCCACGAAGATGGCGTACGCAAGGATTTTGGTGCCCGCGACCCAATGCTCTCCGGCACCGTGGATCGGGTGACGCTGGAGCGCGCCGTGGAAGGCCTGCCTCCCGGCTATCGCCTAGTCTTTGTGTTACATGATGTGGAGGGATACGAGCACAATGAGATTGCCGTCATGCTGGGCTGCTCAATCGGCAACAGTAAATCGCAATTACACAAAGCTCGCATGCGACTGCGCGACCAACTACGCCATGCAGCCACATCAGAGGCCCGCCCATGAACAATTCCCCCATGTCATCGCAACACAGCAACGACACCGACTGCCACAGCTTTCAGGCGCGCTTGCCGGAATTGTTCGATACCGATGCCGATACCGATGCCGACCCACGCGATCATCCGCATCTCTCACAATGTGCCGCTTGCGCGGCGCTGGTGCGCGATCTGGAATACATCGCAGCGCAGGCCAAGCTCCTGCTGCCCTTGCATGATCCCAGCCCTGCTGTGTGGAAAAATCTTCAATCCGCGCTCGGCAAACCCGCTGAGGGAAACAGACGGGATCCTTGACTGCGACCGCTACAGAGTCTGTCTCCCGTTCGCCTCTCCCTGCTACAATCCACGCATCGGCAGTTGGAGCAACAAGCCAGCCACATGCGCACCCGCACCCATGATTCGACCGCACCGCCGCTTCCCGCTCGCATCGTCCTTACCGGGTTCATGGGAGCGGGGAAATCCACCGTCGGATGCCTGCTTGCCAACCGCCTTGGCTGGAGATTTGTCGATCTGGACGACGCCATCGTCAAAGCAGAAGGGCAGGAGATTGCCACGCTGTTCTCCACCCTCGGAGAGGCCGCCTTTCGCGAACGCGAGCACGCTGCGCTGAAACGCATCCTGCACTACTCTTCCCTAGTGCTGGCTCTTGGTGGCGGCGCTCTCGAATCGGAGGCCAATCGGAAACTGTTGCGCAATACGCCAAAAACGCAGATCATTTTCCTAGAGGCTCCACTGGCGACACTCCTGGCTCGCTGCCAGCAACAACAAGCGCAACCGGACGCTGCGGTACGACCTGTGCTGGCAGATATTGAAAATCTTTCGCGGCGATATATGGATCGCCTGCCGCACTACCAGGCGGCGCATCACACCGTTTCCACGAAAGAGCGGAAGCCAGCCGAGATCGTCGATGTTGTCCTGAAAATCATGCAATCTCCATAGACAGGGGTTGAAATCCTCCACCTGAAATGCATGCCTGACCATGAAGCCCTCCATCTCCAACTCGGATACCGTCACCCAAAGCAGCCTGCGCGGCGACATTCTCTTTGCCTTTTCTCTGGCAGTCGCGCTGTATGCGGCCTGGAAGGTGCATGAGGTTCTGACGCTGCTCTACGTCTGTGCCCTCCTCGCCGTCGTGCTAACGCCCGTGGTCTCCAGCGTGATGCGTCTGCACATTCGGCACCGACATCCCAGCCGCGTCGTGGCCATTCTGATGCTCATGCTGGGATTGCTGCTGCTGGCTACAATCTTTCTACTGCTGACGCTGCCGCATCTGATTCGCGACGCGAGGAGCTTTCTGCAGGACATCCCCCATCGAAGCGCGCTGATGGCTGACCGCGTGCGCGGCGTTCCCTTGCTACGCGCGGTTGATTTTGCTGCCGTTGCAACCCGGTTGCAGCAGTACGCAACCCAGGACGCGGGCGCTTTTTTGTATTCCCTCAGCACCTGGGCCGACAAGTTGCTCGACATTCTCACTGGCATTGTGCTCACCGTGTACTTCCTGATAGAGGGAGAGCAAATCTATGGCTGGTTTATATCCTTAGTGCCGCCAGCGCGACGGCAACGTCTGGACACAACCCTGCGACGCGCTTCTGTACGCATGGAACGCTGGCTGCTGGGGCAATCCATGCTGATGCTGATTTTGGCTGTGACCAGCGGCATTGTTCTAGCTCTGCTGCATGTCCGCTACGCGCTGGCTCTGGCCATCCTGCTGGGGGTCTCGAACATTATTCCGGTCGTGGGCGCGTTGGTGACGGGGTCGCTAGCTCTATTGGCCGCAGCGATGGACTCCTGGACCAAGGTTCTTTCTGTCTTCGTCTTCGGCATCATCTACGCGCAAATTGAAAACGCATATTTGACGCCGCGCATCATGCGCACCAGCGTCAACCTGACCGGAACCGCAGTGCTTGTCGCCCTGCTGTTGGGCGTTTCTTTTGCCGGAGTCGCAGGCGCGATGGTTGCAATCCCCACCGCCGTTCTGGTGTCCGTGTTGGTGGAAGAGTATGTGGCCCACGCGCCGGAGCGCGAACCGCCCTCCAGCGATAATTTGTTATCCTAAAACCTGTGAAGCGCTGCTCCGTACCTGCATTTACATTTATCTCCTCTGTGCTGATCCGTCGCCGGGTCGCCCTCTGTTCCTGTCTGCGGACGCGCGCATTCTCCTATGTTTTATCCCCCTCCGCAACGTGGGTGATTGGATGAGGGCAACCACGGAACTCCCCCTTTCGCTGCAAGCTGTGTCCATCACAGAAGCTGCGCGGTCGGAAAAATTCATGTCTTTTCTGCACGATACCGTAGAAACCTTCAAGCTGCGCGTAACCGCGATGGTCGTGCTGACCGCTTGGGCTGGATTTCATCTTGGCTCTGTGCAATCGGGCATTCGCTCCTTCAATCCAACGCTGCTGGACACGCTGCTCGGCGTCGCGCTGGTCTCCGGCGGCTCCAGCGTTCTCAATCAGGTTTTTGAGCGCCGCTCCGATGCCAAGATGCGCCGCACCGCGCAGCGTCCTCTAGCTGCGGGACGCATGGGCCTCGCCTATGGAGTGCTGCTGGGCATGGCGGCCATCGTTATTGGATCGATCTGGCTGGCGGATCGCACCAACCCCGTCACAGGCATGTTGACACTGCTTACGTCCGTCACCTATGTCGGCATCTACACGCCACTCAAACGCTACACCACGCTGGCCACCTTCATCGGAGCCTTCCCCGGCGCGATGCCTCCATTGATTGGCTGGACTGCTGCGCGTGGAGCCATCGAGTGGCCTGCCGTGGCGCTGTTTGCCATCCTATTTGTCTGGCAAATTCCGCATTTCATGGCTATTGCATGGCTCTATCGCGAGGACTACGGTCGCGCCAGCATTCAAATGCTACCCGTAGTGGAACCCGACGGATGGTCCACCGCGATGGAAGCTCTGGTCTACGCCATTTTGATGGTTCCGGTAAGCCTGGTGCCATATTTCCTGCACATTGAAGGCCTCTGGTATCTCGTCATCGCGACGCTTCTCAGTCTGGGATATTTGTTGTATACGATTCGATTTTTTCGGATCACTCGCGCACAAGACGCAGGCCAGTCGCGCAGCGATGCGCGCGCCCTGCTGAAGGCCAGCGTCATCTACCTGCCATTATTGCTGACCGTGATGATGCTGAATGCACAACGTTGAAGGAGTTCCTGCCATGACCACATTGGAAGATGTTTCGCAGACAACCAAGCCCGTTCCCCCATCGCGGCCTGCAACCTCAGGCTCCGCTTCCATCGAACTGGAGCATCTGACGCATGACTACGGAACCCGCGTGGCGCTCAACGATCTGAGCTTTCGCGTGCAGCCGGGAGAAATCTTCGGACTGCTTGGCCCAAATGGCAGCGGCAAAACAACGCTCTTTCGCATTCTCTCCACGCTCATGGTGCCCACGGGAGGCCATGCGCGCATCGCTGGCTTCGATGTTGCCGCTGAGCCAAACCGCGTGCGCCAATCCACTGGCATTGTCTTTCAGGCGCGCAGCCTGGACATCAAACTGACCGTGGCGGAAAACCTGATGCACCAGGGACATCTCTACGGATTGAGCGGCGCATTGTTGCGCCAGCGCTCCAGCGAGGTGCTGGCGCGTGTCGGCCTGACCGATCGCGCCAACGATATGGTGGAGACGCTCTCTGGCGGCCAGCAGCGCCGCGTGGAGCTAGCCAAGGGATTGATTCACTCCCCAGCAGTATTGCTACTCGACGAACCGTCAACGGGCCTCGATCCGGGAGCACGGCGCGACCTGTGGCAGTACCTGCGCATTCTGCGCGACCAGCAGGGCGTCAGCGTTCTTGTAACCACGCATCTGATGGAAGAAGCGGAACACTGCGATCGGCTGGCCATTTTGAACAGCGGCAAGCTGGTGGCCTTTGGCACTCCGACGGAACTGAAGGCCAGCATCGGCGGCGATGTTGTGCAGTTGGAAGCCGTCAGTCCGTGGGCCGCGACTCAGCTCGCCGCCAAGGTCGATCAGCGCTTTCAAGTGAAAACCTCCGTGGTCGGCCATACCATCCGCCTAGAGCGCGAACAGGGACATCGCTTTCTCACGGATGTCGTCGAAGCCTTCCCCGGAGAGATTGAAGGTGTCTCCGTCGCCAAACCTAGTCTGGAAGATGTCTTCATCCAGCGCACCGGCCACCGTTTCTGGACGGATGCTGGCCTCACTCATTCCGCCACAAAGGAGAAATCGTAATGGCGACCCTCACGCTTCCCACGCCGACGTCGGCCAGCGCCGCATCCTCCAACGTATGGATTCCGGCCTACTCCTTATGGCGGCGGGAGTTGGTTCGTTTCTATCGCCAGAAGGCCCGCGTGGTGGGCGTAATTGCCTCACCGCTGCTGTTCTGGCTGGTGCTTGGCTCTGGATTCGCGCATACCTTCCATCCTGCGGCCAGTGGCGCAGCCCGTACCAGCACCCAGAGCATCTCCGCGCATTATGGTGGCTATTTCTTTCCCGGAGCCATCGTGATGATTGTGCTCTTCACGGCCATCTTCAGCATGATGTCGTTGATTCAGGATCGCAATGAAGGCTTCCTGCTCTCCGTGCTGGCTGCGCCGATTCGCCGCTCGGCGATTGTCCTGGGCAAGGTGCTCGGCGGAGCGACGCTGGCCGCCATTCAAGGCTGGATATTTCTGGTCTTCGCGCCTCTGGCAGGCGTGCATGTCGGCGCGGATGGCATCCTTTACAGCATGGGGATCATCGCGCTGGCATCCTTTGCGCTTACCGCGCTGGGCTTTGCCATCGCGTGGCCAATGGATTCCACGCAAGCCTTTCACGCCGTCATCAATCTCATTTTGATTCCGCTCTGGCTGCTTTCCGGCTCCATGTTTCCGGCCAGCGGCGCCTCCGGCTGGCTGCGGTTGGTGATGCGGCTCAACCCGCTCACCTACACCGTCGATGCGCTGCGCAATGGACTGTTCCCCGCGCAAGCAACGGATTTCTCTCCAGCTACCAACCTAATCGTGACGCTCGGCTTTTGCGCCGTGGCCTTCGCGGCCTCGTGGGCCATTGTCAATCGCAGAACCAACAAACCAGCCGCATAAAAGGAATGAATTGTATGCAGACAGAACAAACCAACACCCGCGGCCCCATCCTCAGCATTCTGGGGCTGAGCGCTGCGGCCACGGCCTTTCTGCTCTGGCTGCTGTATGTGCACCATGCGTCCCCGGCCTTCGCCACGCGCCTCAACTTTCTGCCGTGGTTGAACGCGATCTTTAACGCCTGTAGCGCCGCAGCCCTGATTACAGGTCTCACAATGATTCGCCGCAAACGCATCGCGGCTCACCGCGCCTCCATGATGACGGCCTTTGTCTTCTCCAGCCTGTTTCTGGCCAGCTACATTACCCATCACGCCTTGCATGGCGAGGTGCGCTTTCCCGGCCACGGCATCGCGCGCACAATTTATCTTTCGATTTTGCTGACGCATGTGCTGCTCTCGGTCGTCGCGCTGCCCATGATCTTAATTACCTTTTATTTTTCTCTGAGCGGACGCATTCCGCAGCATCGGCGCATCGCCCGCTTCACCTTTCCCATCTGGCTGTATGTTTCCGTCACCGGAGTTGTGGTGTATGCCATGCTCGCCGGATGGCATTGAGATTTTACTGAGACAATATCGGCAACCATGAACGCGCCCTCCCAACAGCTCGCCCGCGCAGCAACCCACACTCCCGTAGCCGATGATGGCACGCGCGCATTGCTGCGCACCGGCTTCTGGATTCTCTTCTCTGGCGCGCTGGCTGGGCTGGCCATGTTGACTCTTTTCGGCGGTATCGGCATCTACGGGCCGCATACCAATCTCGGATGGATTGCGCTCATCCTTTGCATGATGAACTGTCCCTTTGGCCTGATGCTCTTTCTTCTGGGAGCGGCCAAGTGGCTGCGCAATCGCCGCCAGAATCGGTAGGGATGCGCTTCCCGCTCCAATTCTGCTATTCTCAGGCGGAGTACCTTTTGACGGAGACCGACTTCTATGGCAAAGAGCGTAAATAAAGTCATTCTTCTGGGCAATGTAGGCAAAGACCCGGAGATCAAATCCACCACCAGTGGCGTTGCTGTTGCCACGTTTTCGATTGCGACCAGTGAACGCTTCAAAGACAAGACCGGAAACTGGCAGGATCGCACAGAATGGCACAATCTGGTCGCCTACCAGCGCACGGCAGAGATCATCCGCGATTACGTCAAAAAAGGCAGCAAGCTCTATGTGGAGGGCCGTCTGCAAACCTCCTCATGGGATGACAAGACCACCGGGCAGAAGAAGTACAAGACGGAAATCATCGTCAGCGATCTTTCGCTGCTCTCTGGTCGCGGAGAGGGCGAAGGCGGCGCTGGCAGTAGCGGCGGCGGCAATTATTCCCGCTCCAACACGGCATCGTTCGACCAGAGCGCCCCGGCGCAAGATTACTCCCAGACAACAGAGATCACCGACGACGATATTCCGTTCTAACAATGGCTGGTGGATTCGCGGGCTACAGCAATAATTCCAAGGCATCCCGACGCAGGACGGTTATAGAAGTCCCCTTGATCGCGATGATTTCTTTGCGCTTCATCTCATTTAGCGCGCGAGTGACAGACTCGCGCGTCGTACCCAGCATGGTGGCAAGCTCTTCATGGGTGAGCGACATCTTGAAGCAAGGATATGGCTGACTCTGTCCGAGGATCATTTCAGAGAAAAGTCGCGCGACGCGGCCAGAGATGGAAACAGAAAGAGCCAGCCGGGTAGCATCCTTCAACGCCTCCCTATACTCCTGATTCAGCATCTTCGCTGCGTGCATACTGCCTTCGATGTGGCGCTCCAAAAAACGCAGAAAATCCTGACGTTGAAAGGCTTTTATCTGTACAGGGTCGAGCGCCTGCGCTGTAATTTCATAGGGCGCGTCCAGAAGAGCGGCGCTTAAACCCAGCACATCCCCTGGCTTGGCAATTCGCACCAACAGCGTCTTGCCATCTTTCGAGGAGACCGTCAGCTTTACATGTCCTGTACACAGAACGGAAACGCTGCGCGCTGGTTGCCCCTCAAAAAAAAGCGTCCCTCCCGCTGGAACCATCATTTGCATTCCGAGCGTTTCAAATTCCGTCAACGCCTGAGGGGAAAGATTGCAGAACCAATCTGTGTGCCTGTTTTTGCAAGTCAAGCAATTTCCATTGTGCATCATACTGGAGCGCTGATCCATCGCATCTCACCTTCGCAAACACTCCATGCTATCAAAAATCAGAAATGGGTGATTTTCAGTGTTCGGCTTGTCCTTCTGAATCCTTTTTGCGGAGTCTATCCTGCGCGCAGCGAGGAACTCTGGGCAGGCGCTGCGTTGCTCCTCAGGATGGCACTTTCGTGAGCATCCGGGGCACTCGTTACATGGACAATTTCCACGCACTCCATTGACTTTCTTCCAGCCAGACGGTACGATCCCTTCTATGAAGTCTCCTTCCACTCTGGCGCTGATGTGTTGCATGTGTACCCATCCCATGCTGCGCCGGACTTGTGTGTGAGCCACTGATTTCTGTATCAAAATAGTTCACCCCAACCCCCATCGCAGCAGATTTTGCCGATGTGGGTTTTCTTTTTTGCAAACAAAAATATACGAGGACATCCATGAGTGAATTGCAAACAACCGCTCCGCTAAAAGAAACAAAAACACAGAAAGCCGAGCGCCTAAAACGCGAAAAAAATCCCTGGGCCGCCTTTGACGAGGTACGCGCCTTTGCTCGCGCTGGCCGCGCCAGTGTGCTGCCAGAGTGGACACAATCCTATTTTCGGTGGTGGGGCATTTACACGCAGGGCAATGGCGCAGGGGTAACGGGCGGCGTGGGCGGCGAAGGCAAAGCGACCGAATATTTTATGATGCGCGTAGGCATTCCCAACGGCATTCTACGCGCCAGCCAGGCGCGTGTCCTCGCGCAACTGGCCAAACAATATGGCCGCAATCTGGTCGATATTACCGTGCGCCAGAACCTCCAATTCCACTGGCTCACCATCGAATCTCTGCCGGAGATTGTGGATGCGCTGGCTGCCGTCGGCCTCAACCCCAAGGGCGCGTGCGGCGACGTGGTGCGCAATGTAACTGGCTGCCCACTGGCTGGCATTGATGCCGATGAGATCATTGATGCCTCGCCGCTGGCACTGGCCGCGTCGCGCCTGTTGTCGGGCAACTCCGATTTCTACAATCTGCCGCGCAAATTCAAACTGTGCATTACTGGTTGCCCGGTCTGGTGCCCCTATCCAGAGATCAACGACATTGGCATGACCGCCGTGCGACGCGGCAATGAGATTGGCTACTCTGTGCGCGTTGGCGGAGGACTCTCCACCGCGCCGCATCTCGCCGTCAAGCTGAATGCCTTTGTGCGTCAGGATCAGGCGCTCGACGTGCTGCGCGGCATCACGCAAATCTTCCACGACCAGCAAGGACTGCGCGAGAGCCGCGACCGCGCCCGCATGAAGTATCTCTTTCTGCGCGAGGGCTGGACGACGGAGCGCTTCCTAGATGAACTCGAATCACGCCTAAAGTATCGGCTCAACCCAGCGGCGGAGGAACAGGTTCCCGGCGATGTGCTGCGCGATCACGCTGGCATCCACGCGCAGAAGCAGCCCGATCTGCACTACGTTGGCGCGTCCGTGCTGCGTGGACGACTGACCGGAGAACAACTGGAGGCCGCAGCAGAACTGGCCGAGCGCTTTGGCTCCGGTGACCTGCGCGCCACCATCATGCAGAATCTTATCTTCATCAACATTCCAAAAACTCGTTCGGCGGAACTGGCGCGTGAATTGCAAGACATCGGCCTACAAGTGGATGGCAGCACCTTCTGGCGCGGTGCGATTGCCTGCACGGGAACGGAGTTTTGCAAGCTCGCCATCACCGAGACCAAGGGCTTTACGCGCTGGCTGGTGGATGAGTTGGAAACGCGGCTGCCGGAGTTTGACCAACAACTCAAACTGCACGTCACCGGCTGCCCCAACAGTTGCGGCCAGCACTGGATCGCCGACATCGGCATCGAGGGCAAAAAGGTCAAGCATGAAGGCAAGCTGGTTGATGCCTTCTACTTCTGTCTAGGCGGCGCGCTCGGCGAACATGCGCGGGTCTCGCGGCCTGTGGGCTATCGCTGCATCGCGACCCAGATTCCTGATGCCATCGAGCGACTGCTGCGCCGCTATTTGCAGGATCGCCAGCCGGAGGAAAATCTGCGCGCCTACTTTGCGCGGCACACCGACATCGAACTGCGCGCGCAACTGGATGGAACCACGCTCGACGCGGTTGCAGAGGCCGTCCCACGCGACATTCCAACCGGGCACGTTCCCATCCTGGCCTCCGAGTAAAGGCCGGTGCTATCACAGCAGAGAAGCAGCAAAGGGGTGAATGATGACCGCAGAAAAACAAGGCGTTGTCTATCTGGTGGGCGCAGGGCCGGGCGATCCTGAGATGCTGACGCTGCGCGCCGCTTCCCTGCTGGCCAGCGCGGATGTTGTGCTGCATGACGGCCTGGTTCCGCAAGCGATTCTCGACCGTGCCCATCCTCAGGCGCGCATCACCAACGTGGAGAAGCGCTGCGGCCAGAAGCGCATTACACAGCAAGAGATTCACGCGCTGATGATCGAAGCGGCACGCCGCGGCCAGAGTGTTGTGCGACTCAAGGGCGGCGATCCTCTGGTCTACGGACGCGCCGCAGAGGAAATCGAAGCGCTGCAAGCCGCCCAGGTTCCCTTCGATGTAGTTCCCGGCATCACCGCTGGATTTGCCGCAGCAGCCATGCTCCACACATCGCTGACAGATCGGCGGCTGGCCTCGAAGATCATCTTCGTCACCGGACAGCAGGCCACGCACACACTGCACGCACAGGGGAAAATGCAGGAAAAAGATATCGCGATCTGGCAGGGCGCGCTCCCGGAAGATGCGACACTGATCGTCTATATGCCGGGGAGAACCTACCACGCGCTGGCGGAAAATTTATTGCGCGAAGGAGTCACAGCGGCGATGCCCTGCATCGCCATCTCCCGCGCCGGACAGCCCGATCAAAGCGTCAGCGCAACTACATTGGAGCATCTTGCAGCACTCGAACCAGGCCCTGCGCCCACGCTGGTGCTGATTGGCCGCCCCATGTCCAAGGCATGGCAAAAAAACGCAACCATCCTAGCGGCGTTGCAGAAACTCTCCCAATAGAAATTTTTGAAGGCCGACGAGAAAAGTCTGGCTGCCCCCCAGGGATTCGAACCCCGATAGGCTGCTCCAGAGGCAGCTGTCCTACCATTGAACGAGGGGGCAGTGATGATGGCCGCCACAGAACATGGGGCCATGTATGACTATATTTCGCCAGAGAATTCTGGTCAACTCTAACGCTCTATCCCAACACCACCATCGGCTGGATGAGCGTTCCCGCCACGCGACGGCCAATGGCCAACAACTCCCGTTGACTGGTAAAAATTTTCACCAGCGGCGCTTGCGAAAACTCCGGCAGATTGCAGGACATCCCATTCCGCAAGCGTCCTGCGGTCATCGCGTCCACGGTGACGGCGGGCATCTGGGGAAGCATCCTGCGCGGATGCGGAAGATGCGCTTCGATTTCGCCCGCGCTGGCCCATGCAGCCAGATCGTCCAGCGTTACGGCTTGCGCCAGCGTCCACTCCCCGGCCTGCACGCGACGCAAGCTGGCCAGATGCGCCCCGCAGCGCAATTGCTGGCCAAGATCGTGGGCAATGGAACGAATGTAGCCGCCCGACGATACTTCAATATCAAAAAATGCCAACGGCGATTGATAAGACAAGATCTCCAGACGGCGCACCTCAATCTTCACCGAACGCAACGCAACCGGAGCACCTGCGCGGGCCAGCTTGTAGGCCGGAGTTCCCTCAATTTTTTTTGCGGAGTATGCCGGTGGCATCTGCTCAATGATGCCAAGAAATCCTCGCGCTGCATCGCGAATCTCGTCCAGTGTCCCTACAGGTTCGACAACATCCCCGACGGGGCTGCCCTCCGCGTCGTAGGTGTCGGTGGCAAAGCCAAAACGAATGCTGCCGATGTAGCGCTTGCTCTCCTGCCGAAAGAATTGCGCCAGCCGCGTAAATTTCCCCAGCAGTAATGGGAGCACTCCCGTCGCCATTGGATCCAGCGTGCCAAGATGTCCGATGGAGCGCTCGCCAGTCAGCTTACGCGCGTGCGCCACAACATCGTGCGAGGTCATGCCTTGTGGCTTATCCAGGATCAGAAGTCCGTTCATGGGGAGATTCCAGCAATCAAAAAACAAGCGTGCCGCACTCAGAATACGACACGCTTGCAAACAAAATGTGTTCTGTAGAGCGCCAGATTAAAACGTATTGGCATCCCTGTGGCGCACCAGCGAAAGAAATTCATTCCGCGTTTGTCTCTCCTTGCGGAAAGTTCCCAACATCGCGGAGGTGATGGTGGAAGAATGCTGTTTCTCCACGCCGCGCATCATCATGCACAGGTGACGCGCCTCCATCACCACGCCCACTCCCTGCGGATGGATGGCATCTTCAATCGCATCGGCAATCTGGCGCGTCAGACGCTCCTGCACCTGCAGACGACGTGCAAATACATCCACCAGACGGGGAATTTTGCTCAGGCCAATCACCTTTCCATTGGGGATATAGGCCACATGCACCTTGCCAAAGAACGGCAGCATGTGGTGTTCGCAGAGCGAGAAGACTTCCACGTCCTGCACGATAACCATCTCGTCATAATCCACGGCAAACAACGCGCCGCGAAGAATCTTTCTTGCATCCTCCCCGTAGCCTTTGGTTAGGAACTGCAAGGATTTTTCCACGCGCTCCGGTGTGCGCAGCAATCCATCGCGATCTGGATCTTCGTGCAGGCGTGTCAATACTTCCCGATATAATTCTTGCGTGGACACCTCTGAAAAGTTCGGTGTAATCTTGCGAATCAAAGCAGGTTGCGCCATGCGAGTCTCCTTTTTTTCTGGCTGGCGGCACCATCATCTCCCTGTTCGTTCTAGCGTTCTAAAAGACGCGGGGCCATCTCGGAATATTCAAAAGAATTATTGGATGTCTCTTCCACTCGTACGCATTCCAGCATGACATGCGCGAATCCAATTTTTACAATTTTATAAATTTCCACGCACAGGTTTTCCGTAGTTGGAACTGTCTGTTCAAATGCGGAATCCTGATTCAAGTTTTTGTGGTCGAAGCGCTCACCAATTACGCGACGCACAAATCCATCGAGTTCAGCCAGATTGCACACCATCCCGGTCAGCGGATCGACTGGCCCGCTCACCGTAATCTCCACCACATAATTGTGCCCGTGCCCATGTGGATTGTTGCATTTTCCATAGACCGCGCGGTTCTCTGCCGACGAGTACGCCTCGTTATGCAGCCGATGCGAGGCGCTTAATCGGTATCGCCGCGACAGATAGGCTTTCATGCTTCCCCGTAGTAATCGGCAAACAGATCGGGCATCTCATACACGCGGACGCGATGCAGCTTCGCGCCGTCGATCTTCGCCTCTAGGCGCCGCCAGATGGCGATGGCGATATTCTCCGTCGTCGGCAGCATGGAGCGAAACTCCGGAACCTCTAGGTTCAAATGGCGATGGTCGTAGACCTGCACCACTTCGCGCTCCATCGTGTCTTTCAGCGCCTTCAAGTCCATCACAAAGCCGGAGATTGGATCGACACTACCTTCGACCGTCACTTCCAGCGTGTAATTGTGACCGTGCCCGTTGCGGTTGGCGCATTTTCCAAAGACGCGCAGATTCTCTTCCGGCGTCCAGGCGTCGAGATAGTAGTAATGCGCGGCGGAAAACTCTACTTTGCGCGTCAGCAAAACCATACGTTCTCTAATTCTAGCCTCACGCGGATCAAAATAGGCCATTTTTGTCCCATGCGTTCGATTCATTTCCCATTACTGGGATGGCATACGATACATCCGCCCTTTCCAGGCGATCTGCCCGCGCAGCTTGCGATGTAGCCAGCTCCACGCCAGCAGCCATGCAAACAACGGCAATCCCAGCGGAGAAAGCGCCGTATCCAGCACGGAAAAGTGTGCTTTGGCGGTACGCGCATAGTGGATTCCAACACGCCAAAACCACCACAGCATCACCGCCATCCGCTGGAGCGGAAAGGAGAGATAGAGCGCAACCAGCGGCAGCCCCGCCAGCAACAAAAACTCCATTCCCTTCCACAACGCCAGCAGCAGAGCATTGGGAAACAGCAGCGCTAGATTCTTCGTCCAGCCTTCATACATTGCGCCAAAGCTGCGGTACATCCGCGTACTCCCCGCATCGGGCGCGTAGCGAAAACGCAGCCCCACTTTGAACCGCTTGGCGCGTTTGGCCAGCGCCACATCCTCCAGAATTTCGGAGCAAATCGCCGCGTGGCCACCGATACGCGCATACGCGCTCCGCTCAATCAAAAGAAACTGCCCATTGGCTGCGGCGATCGGCGACGCGGAATTGCTTATGCTCTGCGGTGGATATTTCTCCGCCAGCGCAGAAAAAATCAGCGGCATCAGCACGCGCTGCCAGAAGCCATGTACCTGCTGCCGTGGCGAATACGATAGCATTCCCACCTGCGCGCGCGCGGCCTCATGCAGTGCGCGGCGCAGATTGCCCGGCGTATGCACGGTATCCGCATCGGTAAAGAGCAACCAGCAACCACGCGCCTGCTTCACCGCCGCCAAAATCGCATTGGCCTTGCCCGTCCAGCCCTCCGGCAACTCCGGCGCGTCCAGCACTGTGATCCCCGCAAACGAGGCCGCGATCTGCCGCGTCGCGTCCGAGGAGTCGTCATCAACAACGATCAACTCCCAATCCTGCCCCAGCACAAATCCTACATCGGACTGCGCGACCAGAGAGCGCAAGCAGTCACCCAGACAATCGGCCTCGTCCCGCGCCGGGACGATCACGGACAGCAGGGGCGGAGCAGCCACGGTTTGGCTGTCTTCGTTCTGGCGCTGCATCGCAAGTGGTTCTGAAATTTTCATCTGAAATCGTATTATATGAATGTGTCACGACGCGCGCTTTCTTTCCTGACAATTTCCGTCCTCGCATCGCTGCTAGCTATCTCTGGCTGCAATCGCGGCTCGCTGCCGCAGCACATCGACACGCTGGCTCCAGATTTCAGCATTACCGACAATGGCCGCACCGTTCGCCTGAGCCAGTTTCGCGGCCAGGTGGTGCTGTTGAACTTCTGGGCGACCTGGTGCCCGCCATGTCTGGAGGAGCTGCCTTCCCTGCTCGACCTGCACCATCGTATGCCGCAGGTGGTCATTCTGGCCGTCAGCGTGGATACGGATGCCGACGCTTACCACGCTTTTCTGCGCGACAACCATGTCGATCTGCTCGATGTCCGCGACCCATCGCAGAAGAGCAATCATCTCTACGGAACTGTGCAGTTTCCAGAAACGTATGTGATTGACAAAAGCGGCCATCTCCGCCGCAAGTTTATCGGCGCACAAAATTGGACCAGGCCTTCGCTTCTCCGCTATCTGACTTCCCTCTCCGCGAAAAAATAGATATTTCCGGTGGAAACGGAGTTGTGTGGGAAATCTGCTGGAAGTGGACAGTGCCCTGCAAAGCTAGCGCGCTGCGTCTCAGTTCACCCAAGAAATATGCTCTTCCGATTCTTCACGCACAACCACAAAATGGGCACCCCAAGTCTCGATTGTGAGACCTGGGATATAGTGAGAAGCCTTCAATGTGTCTATCTTTTGGGTAACAATATACCTGACTGAACAAGCGTGCAGCGGAGAAACTCCGTCCATCCGTGGAACTTCTTCTTCCCCACTCAAGCCAAAAGAAGGCTTGAATGGGGGGAACTTCCTCGCTGGCTACTTCCCAGATGATGCGGCGGAGGCGATGCGCTCTTCTGCTTCCCGGATGACGCGGTTGGCTTCGCTGTAGCGCCTGGATTCTTCCCCGGCCTCGCTCCACATTTTTTGTCCGCGTTCGAGTTCCTGTTGCGCCTCGGCGGGGTTGATCGCGCCCGGCTTTACAACGCTTTCCGCCAGAATGGTTACGCGATCCGGCAGGACTTCTACAAATCCCCAAGCTACAAAATAGCGCTGCTCGCCCACGCTGCCGCCATGCAGCCGCACCTCGCCCGCGCCCAGCTCCGCCAGCAGCGGCGCATGGCCATAGAGCGCCTCGATATAGCCGGAGCGCGAGGGCAGATCCACCGCGTCAGCAGTGCCATCAATGAAGACCTGATCCGGCGTGACCAGCCGAACGCGCAATTCGTTTTGTGTTGCTTCTGCCATGCTGAACCAACCGCCTCGTCTTACGCTGCTTGCAGTTTCTTCGCTGCTTCCAGAACGTCTTCGATGGTGCCCTTCAGATAGAAGGCCTGCTCCGGCACGCTGTCGTGCTTGCCTTCGATGATCTCCTTGAAGCTGCGCACCGTGTCCGCAATCTTGACATAAGCTCCGGGGATGCCCGTGAACTGCTCGGCGACGTGGAAGGGCTGCGAAAGAAACTTCTGCACCTTGCGCGCGCGAGAGACGGTCAGCTTGTCTTCCTCGGAAAGCTCGTCGATGCCGAGAATGGCGATAATGTCCTGCAAATCTTTATAGCGCTGCAAAATTCGCTTGACTCCTTGGGCCACGTCGTAATGCTCCTGCCCCACGACACGCGGAGAGAGAATGCGCGACGTGGAGGCCAGCGGATCGACGGCAGGATAAATTCCCAACTCCGAAAGCTGGCGCGAGAGCACAGTAGTCGCGTCTAAGTGAGCAAAGGTCGTCGCCGGAGCCGGATCGGTCAAATCGTCCGCAGGCACATACACGGCCTGCACCGAAGTGACAGAACCTTTCTTGGTGGACGTGATGCGCTCCTGCAACTCGCCCATTTCTGTGGCGAGATTCGGCTGATATCCCACAGCCGACGGCATACGACCCAGCAGCGTCGAAACTTCAGACCCAGCCTGCGTGAAGCGAAAGATATTGTCGATGAAGAGCAGCGTGTCTGCGCCTTCCTCGTCGCGAAAATACTCAGCGACGGTAAGCGCCGTCAGCGCCACGCGCAAACGCGCTCCAGGCGGCTCGGTCATCTGACCGTAGATCAACGCGGCCTTGGACTTCGAGCGATCCTTGAGATCAATAACGCCGGACTCCTGAAATTCCAGCCAGAGATCGTTGCCCTCGCGGGTGCGCTCTCCCACGCCAGCAAAGACGGAGAAACCGCCATGCTTACTGGCCACGTTGTTGATGAGTTCCTGAATGATGACGGTTTTGCCGACGCCCGCGCCACCGAAGAGTCCAATCTTTCCGCCCTTCAAAAACGGCTGGATCAGGTCAATAACCTTCACTCCGGTCTCGAACATCTCTTCGCTGGTCGATTGCTCGTCGAAGGCCGGGGCCAGACGATGAATCGGGCGATGCTCCTTGGCATTCACCGGGCCAAGCTCATCGACAGGCTTGCCAATGACGTTGAGCACGCGGCCCAGCGTCTCGCGACCCACCGGAACGGTGATCTGCCCGCCCGTATCAATGGCCTTCATGCCGCGCACCATGCCTTCCGTGGCCTCCATCGCCACGCAACGCACGCGCCCCTCGCCCAGGTGCTGCTGCACTTCCAGAATCACGTCAATGGGCGCGGGCACGTCGAAGCCCTCGCTCACCACGCGCAGCGCGGTGTAGATCAGCGGCATCTTCGCCTCTTCAAACTGCACATCGACTGCCGGGCCTGCGATCTGAATTACACGTCCAATATTTTCTGCCATCTTTTTCCTGTTCCATCCAAAATGTTGTACATCCTAAATTGCAGCAGCGCCGCTGACGATCTCAATAATTTCCTTGGTAATCGCCGCCTGACGCACGCGGTTCATAATCAGCGTCAGGGAATCGATCATGTCAGAGGCGTTGTTGGTCGCAGCATCCATCGCTGTCATGCGCGCCGCGTGCTCGGCAGCCACAGATTCCAGCATGGCATGATACAACTGCGTCGAAACATAGCGAGGCAGCAGTTCCGCCAGCAATTTCCGCGGCTGCTGCTCATAAATGTAATCTACCTGCGCGGTGCCAAACTTGCGCGCTTCCTCATCGGCCTCGCGGGTATCAGTCGCTTGCAGGCTCACCTGCGCGCTGGTCGCCGCTTCTGCCATTCGCTCGCGCTCTTCTGCTTCCATCTCAGTGGCAGAGGCGATATCGTGCTTGCCAACCTCCATGATGGGCAAAATGCGCTCCACCACAATGCGCTGCGAGATAACCGATTGAAATTCGTTGAAGACTACATAGACCGCATCCACATCCTGCGCGATGTAGCGATTCACCAACTCCTGCCCGAAACGGCCAATCCTATCGAAACTCAGCTTCTCTAAAATTCCGGGATGATCGCCAGTAATCTCCACACGCGCCTGTCGTTGACGCGCCTGCTGCACATGCTCCGGCTGCTCCTGATCCACAAAACGAGCCGCAACAAAACGGCGGCGCAAAAAATCTTTTCCCTTGCGGCCCACCGCTTCAATGTCAATCTCCAGATGCCTGCCTTCGCTGTCGTCGATAAAGTGCTGTGCGGCCTTCAGCACATTGATATTGAAAGCTCCCGCAAATCCCTTGTCGCCCGTGACAACAACAACGGCAACGCGCTTCTCCGGTCGCGCCACTAGCAGAGGATGCCGCAACTCGCCCGTCTCTGGATCGTAAATATCGACGCGACGCACCAGGGAATCCAGCACGCTGGCCAGCATCTGCGCGTAGGGACGCGCCACCATTGCGCGCTGCTGGGCGCGGCGCAGCTTGGCTGCCGAGACCATCTTCATGGCCTTGGTAATCTGCCGCGTGTTTTTCACGCTGCGGATGCGCCGCCGTAAATCGAGAACGTTTGCCATGCCTCGCTGCGCCTGCTCCTATGCCTTGCCCGCTACAGATGTCTGCCGCTCGGCTGCAAAGTTCTGCTTGTACTCTTTAAGAGCGATGCCAATGCGGTTTTTCAGATCGTCGTCGAGCGCTTTCTTGGTGACAATATCTGTCAGCAACGCGGACTGCGCCGCATCAAGATATTTGTACAGCCCATCTTCAAAGGCGCGAATATCTTCCACTTTTAGATCATCGAGGAAGCCGTTGGTTCCGGCATAGATCAAAATGACCTGCTTCTCCGTAGACAAAGGCGAGAACTGTGGCTGCTTCAGCAACTCGGTCAAACGCTGGCCGCGATTCAACTGATTCTGCGTCACCTTGTCCAGATCGCTGCCAAACTGCGCGAAGGCCGCCAGCTCGCGGTACTGCGCCAAGTCCAGCTTCAAAGTTCCAGCAACCTGCCGCATGGCTTTGATCTGCGCGCTGCCACCGACACGACTCACCGAAAGTCCTACATTCACCGCCGGGCGGACACCAGAATTAAACAGATCCGTCTCCAGATAAATCTGGCCGTCGGTAATGGAAATTACATTGGTCGGAATGTAGGCCGAAACGTCACCCGCCTGCGTTTCGATGATCGGCAGCGCCGTCAACGATCCGCCACCATGCTTCTGATCCAGCTTGGCGGAGCGCTCCAGCAACCGCGAGTGGAGATAGAAGACATCGCCTGGATATGCCTCGCGTCCCGGTGGACGGCGCAGCAGCAGAGAAATTTCACGGTACGCCGTTGCGTGTTTGGAAAGATCGTCGTAGATCACCAGCGCATGACGTCCGCTGTCGCGGAAGTACTCGCCAATGGCGGTCGCCGCATACGGAGCGACGTAGAGCATGGGAGCTGGCTCCGATGCCGAAGCCACGACGACGACGGTATAGTCCATCGCGCCATTCTCTGTCAGCGTCTGCACCACCTGCGCCACGGAAGAACGCTTCTGCCCAATGGCGCAGTAAACGCAGATCAAATTGTTCTTCGCGTTGTTGATGATGGTGTCAATCGCGACGGCGGTTTTTCCAGTCTGACGGTCACCGATAATGAGTTCGCGCTGACCACGGCCAATCGGAATCATGCTGTCGATGGCCTTCAACCCTGTGGCCATCGGCTCGCGCACCGGCTGACGATCAATCACGCCCGGAGCCAGACGCTCAATCGGCAACGATTGCGTGGTGGCAATCGGCCCCTTGTCGTCAATCGGCTGGCCGAGCGCATTCACCACGCGGCCAATCATGGCATCGCCCACTGGAACGCCCATAATTTTTCCAGAGCGTTTGACCTGATCGCCTTCTTTTAATTCCGTATACTCGCCGAGCAGCACCGCGCCCACCTGGTCTTCTTCCAGGTTCATGGCCAACCCAGCCACGCCATGCGAAAACTCGATGAGTTCCCCAGCCATAATCTTTTCCAAGCCGTGAATGCGGGCAATGCCGTCGCCGAGGGAGGTAATAGTGCCAACTTCATCGACGCGCACGCGTGACTCGAAGTTTTCAATCCGCTCTCGCAGAATCTGCGTTATTTCGTCTGCCTTGATTTGCGCCATGTTGATCGATTCCATTTATCCGGTTGTAAGAAATTTAGGATACGGTTGCCAAGTTTTTCCTTCAGCACGAGAGCGTGGATCAACTCTCCACAAGCTGCCGCCGCAATCTTTCGAGTTGCCCGCGCACCGAGCCGTCATACAAAATTGTTCCAATACGCAAAACCACGCCTCCCAGCAGCGAAGGGTCTTGCCGATACACGGCGCGGATATTTTTCCCTGTCAGTCCGGCAGCGCGCGCCTCCAACGCCGCCCGTTCTCCCGCGTCGAGTTCCCGCGCGCTGATAATCTCCGCCTCGCCAATGTTGCTGCGCGCATCCATTTCGCGGCGATACTCTGCGAAAATCTCCGGGTAGGCTGCGATGCGATCATTCTGTAAAAGCACTGCAATAAAATTCCGCAGCGAATGGAGCATCTGAATCCGCTGAGCCAAGGCATCGACCACCTTCAGCTTTGCCTCCAGCATCACGGAAGGATTGGCAAACATCTCCCGCAGCTCCGCGCTGCCCGCCAATGACTCTCCAAAATCCTGCAACTGTTGATCGACCTGCTCTGGATTCAAGGTTTCAGAAATCACGACCTCAGCCAGAGCGCGCGCGTAGCGGGAAACGTAAACGCCCATCTAATTCCTCCCCGCGCTGCGGCCCTTGTCGCCCAGTTCAGAAACAAAGTTCCGCACCAGGGAACGATCCGCGTCTGTATCCAGCGAAACATGATGCGTGGCATACTCCAGAATTAAATCTGCTGCCAGTGTTTTCAGGCGGCGCTGCGCGTTCGCTCCCACGGAGGCAATCTCCTGCTCAGCGGCATGAACCAGACGCTGCTGCGCTTCTTCCATCGAAGCGCGAATGCGCGCCTCGTCAACTACCGTTTCCTGCTCGGCCTGACTTTTCAGGCTGGAAATTTCCGTGTCCAGGCGCGCCAGGCGCTGCTCCACATCCTGCAATCTGCGGTTGGCATCGTCCGTTGCCAGCCGCGCCTCTTGCAAATTTTTCTGGATGCGCTCAGCGCGACTGCGCAGCGCCCTGGGCAAAGCGCGAACCACGAACCAGAGCACGGCAACAGCAAGGATCAAAAAGTTGAGGCCCTCAAAAATACGCGCCGTGGTCTCCACCGACAATCCAAACACGCGCGCAAAGGCATGCACCATCGTAGAGTGCCGATAAACATTCACGCCATTGTCTTCAGCGGCAAACTCCTCCACGGCGCGATCTTCCACCCGCGCCTGAGCTTCCTCAATGTGTGCCTGCTTCTCATCTTTTTTCGCCAGCCTTTCATCTGCTCGCGCCTTCTTCTCGTCTGCCTGTATCTGTGCCTGTATCTGTGACTGGTTGGCAATCGTGGAAGTTGACGCGGCACTTGTTTGTAATGCCACGGCTGGACGCGACGTACCGCAGAACATGCCTGCCACAAAAATCATGCACACAAGGCGCGCGCACGCGTGAACGAACCCCCTCATCGTGCCCCCTCCACGCCAGCACTGGCTGGAGGCAGCAAGCGGGCAACCGCCTGCAAACCAAGTTGCTCAATCGATCCCTGAATCTGTAGCTGCGCCTGCTCTAAGCCCCGATCCATCTCTTCCCGCGCATTCAAAACGCGCTGCCGCACACTGAAGCGCGTGGCAGCGATGGACTTGTCCGATTCGACCTGAAGGATGCGTAGCCGCTCTTCGCGGGCGTGAAAGATGGCAGCACGCGCAGCGAAGAGCTTCTGCTCGTACTCCGTCATGCGCGCCTCCGCAGTCGCAATGGCCGCAGCAGCATTTTCCATCGCCCCTTGCGTGCGTTGGTGACGTTCCGCCAGCGCCTTCGTCAATGGAGTATGCACCAATACGCGATAGGCTAGGAGTGTGCCCAAAAACAGCACCATCGTCGGCATGGAACCGAGCACAAGTTCGCTAAGCTGTTGCAATAAATCGTTCATTTACCTTGCTTCGGTAGCTACGACCCGGAGTTGAGGACGCGTTTTATTAGGTTGAAGCCTGACTACATTTGTAACAAACCGTTGCGCGCAGTGTCAAACAATGCATCGGGTTTTCAAGGGTTTCCGGCGATATTCTGGAACGATACTCGCCACGTTCTCGTCACGGGAATCTCATTTTTCTTCTGTCGGCAGTTCCCTTTCCTTCCAAAAATTTCGATACCGATGCAACAGCGACGCTGTCCCGCGCACGCGCACATGCACCTGATTGTCCTCAAATCTTTTTTCGAGCATGAGCGCATCGGCTTTCAACGCAGACAGCACAGATCCCTCCGATTGCGGAATTCTCAGTTCGCGCTCCTCCAACGGATCCGACGCATCTGGGGCCAGCGCGAGCGCGCGATCCACCTGCGCCAGAAGAAAATCCAAACCTGTGCGATTCCGCGCTGAGACGGCAAAGGCATCCGTATGCGCCAGAAAATTCACCTGTTCGGGCGCAGGCAGCAGGTCGATCTTGTTCATCACATGAATGCAGGGTTTGTCATCCACATTTAAGTCGCGCAACACTTTTTCTACCTCTGCGCGATGCATCGCCAGCGAGGGACTCGTCGCGTCCATCACATGCAGCAGAACTTCGGCCTCCTGCACCTCTTCCAGCGTGGCGCGAAAGGCATTGACCAGCGTGGGCGGCAGCGCGCGAATAAAACCGACGGTATCGGAGAGCATAACCTTGCGCCGCGAGGGAAGCCGTATCTGACGCAGCGTGGGGTCAAGCGTGGCGAACATGCGCGAGGATGCCACCACCCCCGCCTGCGTCAACGCGTTGAAGAGCGTGCTTTTTCCCGCGTTGGTATAGCCGACCAGCGCCACCGTCGGCAGTGAAACTGAAGCGCGATGCTGCCGCTGTTGTCGTCGCGTGCGCCGCACCGCTTCCAGCCGCTTTTTCAATTGCAGAATACTGCGGCCAATTTTTCGTCGATCCATTTCAAGCTGCGTTTCTCCCGGGCCACGCGTGCCGATGCCGCCGCCCAATTGCGACAGATCGCGCCCGCGTCCTGTTAATCGCGGCAGCAGGTATTCCAGTTGCGCCAACTCCACCTGCAACTGTCCCTCGCGAGTGCGGGCATGGGCGGCAAAGATGTCCAGAATAAGTTGCGTTCGGTCAATCACGCGACAGGGCAGCGACGCTTCCAACTCGCGCAACTGCGAAGGTGTCAGATCGGGCTGAAACACAACGACATGCGCCTGACTGGCTTCCACCAGCGCGGCAATCTCCAACAGCTTGCCCTTGCCCACCATCGTCGCCGGATCAGGACGATCCCGATGCTGCACAATCACGTCGATAACCACGGCCCCGGCGCTGGCAGCCAGTTCGCGAAACTCCGACACATCGGCAGCAAAGGCATCCTCAACAGAAGAGGAACCAATCTCTGCGGCGGCACGCGCCTGCTTTACGGCAGGCGTGATCGCATTCCGTTGCGCGCGTGCAGGAAAGTCGCAATAGACCAGAACGGCGCGTTCTGGCTGCGCCGGCCCGAATTTAGACATCCGAAGCAGGAGATGTCTCTCTGGAAGTAGTCGCCGCCGCTGTTCCAGAGGTGGAAGCTGTGGCGGATGGAACCGCATGCATGGGCGCATGGGTTCCGCTATGTCGAAAATCCCCGGCAAACACGGAGCGGCTTCCGACCACGGTGGAAATGGCGTGCTTGAAAATCAACTGCTCCTGATTATTATTTTCCAGTAGTACTGAATACTTATCAAAGGATCGGATGCGTCCTGCAAGCTTGACTCCGCTAACCAGATAAACGGTGACTTGGGACTTGTCCTTGCGAACCGTATTCAAAAATGTGTCCTGAATATTTTGAGCAGTTTTCGATTCCATTTTCCACCTCCATATATTTTGTCGGTTTTATTTTTAACGAGCCTATCCAACTAGGAGCCTGGCAGCGTTCCGCAGTTGCAAGCCGTGCAAATAACTTCAATTACCCGACTGCCATCGGGATATTCCTACCATACGTCGCCCTGCAAATTCTTTCAAATCGGTGGGCCGACAATTGTACACTTCCTTGCGCGGCAAAACGCAAATACTCTTCCGCGAGGCCCGCGAATGAAAGTGCTAGCATCTCAATATATATGGATGCAAACATACCCCCGGATGTGTTGTCGGCGTCAAAGAAATCTCTCGCGGTTCCCATGTCGGATTTTTCCCGCCAATATCGGCGGCTGCGCGAGGAAATCTTGTCCGCAATCGAGCGCGTCTGCGCCAGCCAACGCTTCATTTTGGGCGAGGAGGTTCAGCAGTTTGAAACCCAAGCGGCGGCCCTTTGTGGAACCAGCCACGCCGTGGGATGCGCCTCTGGAACCGATGCGCTCTGGCTAGCTCTGGCATCTGTCGGCATCGGCCCCGGGGATCGCGTTCTGACCACGCCATTCAGCTTCTTCGCCACTGTCAGTTCTATCCTTCGCTGTGGCGCCGAACCCGTGCTGGCCGACATTGATCCTTACACCTACAACCTTGATCCTGGCGCGGCCCAGGAGGTGCTCCAGTCCAGCCTGCGCCCGGAGATACGCGCCATTCTCCCCGTCCATCTCTTTGGCCAATGCGCCGACTGGGATGCCTTTCATGCACTGCGACAGGAGCATGATTGTCTCCTGATCGAAGATGCCGCCCAAGCCTTTGGCGCAACCTGGCAAGGCCTGCCCGCTGGAAGCCTCGGCGACCTGGCCGCATTCAGCTTCTATCCCACGAAAAATCTGGGAGCCTACGGCGATGCGGGCATGGTGACAACG
Source organism: Acidobacteriaceae bacterium (assembly GCA_027365415.1). Lineage (GTDB taxonomy): Bacteria > Acidobacteriota > Terriglobia > Terriglobales > Acidobacteriaceae > JAJZIJ01. Next base: position 8,097 of record DAHXNK010000005.1, on the reverse strand, counting down.
GATACCCCACAAATGGCCGAGCGCATCCGCTCCTTGCGCGTTCACGGAATGCGCGAACGCTATACGCATGAGGAGGTGGGATGGAACAGCCGACTCGATACCCTGCAAGCTGCGATCTTATTGGTCAAGCTCCGCCATATTAAAGTTTGGAATCAGCAGCGCCGTGAACGCGCTGCCAACTACGATCGGCTCTTTCGCCAGAGCGGGCTGGCCGAGGCAGGGCCATATCCGCAGCATGGAGTTGTGCTTCCCCGCACCGATCCACGCGGAACGCATGTCTTCCATCAATATGTGATTCGCGTAACGCGGCGCGATGCCCTGAAAACCTTTCTAGCAGAGCGAAACATTGGTTCGGAAATCTACTATCCCATCCCACTGCATTTGCAGCCCTGCTTGGCAACTCTTGGCTATCAGGAGGGCGATCTGCCGGAAAGCGAACGCGCAGCGCGGGAGGTACTCGCCCTGCCAATCTTCCCCGAACTCACCGCCGAAGAACAAGCCTGCGTGGTAGCGACCATTGCCGAGTTTTTCAGCTAAGGCTGGTTTGCGCTGTGAACGCGGCGCTGTCTGGCCCCCTGCGGAGTGGATGCCGCCTTACTTCCCGGCGGAAGCACACGGCGCACGATATTTCCATCCAGCCGATACGTCAATGTTTCGGTCGGCACAGCCCCCGCACTCGTTCCCTCACTCTGGACAGCCGCAACATTTCCCGTCGCAACTTGGATGGAAAAGACAGGCTCTGGCCCGTTGTCAAAATCCTGCTGCCCAACCGTCACCGGAAAATACCCTGCCAGATTGCGTTGCCGGAAGGCTGTTCCATAGCGATGATGCTTGGCATCCCAGGTAAAAACGCGCACCTGATCGAAGTCATACGGCAGCCCGTCTTTGTATGGAGTCAAGATAGTCACATACTCCGGAACCTGTCCGCCAGGCTTGCCCGATTCTGGATCGCTGACCATGCGCAGCACATACGCGCCCACCATGCGCTGGGCTTCGGCGTACTGCGCAACATCGTCGGGAACATCGACATCCAACTGCCGCGACCGCATCCATCCCGTATGGCCTGCGCTATCCCGCACCAGCCACCAGTCTTCCATCGGCACGGCAGGCATCAAAACGTCAGATGCGCCACTTCCCTGCGCCCGACGCTTGTGCCGACCCGCTCCGTACTGCGGCTTTGCGGTGGATGCAGCCTGCGAAACGATGCCGCCACCCACTTTGGGTACTGCGACTCGCGCCAGCATCTCCAGCCTAGTATTGGCAGGAATTAGATAAAAATGCTCCGTCTTCACTCCCGGAGTCAGGTGCATGTACAGGTCATTGCGCAGCACAACATGGCTGATAACAGGATCGCGCGCGTGCTGTGCCCGCAAAGCGAGAAAGCTATTGTAGCCCGCTGAATTGAGCACGGAAGCTTCTTCCACCCAACCCACGGCTCCCTGCGCCGTCTGCACCTTCAGAAAGCGGCGCATGTGCTCCAGCACTTGTAGGCGTTCTCCGTTGCCCACCCGCGCTGTGTGGTTGGAGACCGTTGCTACGCGGTCACGCAGAAAGATAGGTTGCCGAGTGGCGACATAGACATATTCTGCCTTCGGGCGCGAATGCCAATGCAGATGACTGCATCCAACCAGCGAAATGAAAACCGTGAGCAGAACAGTAGCGCAAAATCGCGTGGAGATTGAAAAACAAAACCGAATGCGCGCTTGGAATACAGCCCGCGCGCGCCTGACGACACCATGCACTGTTGATAACCGGGGATCACTCACTACGCACCCCACTTATTGGGCAACAGCTACCGAAATCGGAGTAGTTCCCGTAGCTGCATTGACGATCGGATCCAGTTTGCCAGGGCTGGTCGTATCAAAACTGAAGACTTGCAAATCGGGATTTCCGTTGGAAGCAATCACCACCATGTACTGTTTGGTCGCGTCCAGTGACATGGCAGCGAGAGCAGATCCAGCCGTAAATGGCGAAGTGCTTAGCAGCGTCAACGCGCCCGTCGAGCCAAGCGAATACCCCGTGATGTCGCTGGATGCATGACTGGCAACATAGACATACGCATTGGTGGGATCCATCGCGATGGCGATCGGATCAAGATAAAGACCCGCAGTAAACGGAGATCCAGAAACCTCCGTCACGCTGCCACCTGTACCGATCGTGAAGACCCGCACCCCGCTGCTCCCGTTGCTCCCGCTGTCGGTTTCTCCCACAAAAAGAAATTTGGAGTTGGCATCGGAGCTGATGGCATTGTCTCCACCGGACGATAGATTCTTCGCCGTGACTGGATGCAGCGGATTGCTGAGCGCGCCGTTAGTTGCATCCAGAGTAAATACATCCGTGCCGCCGCTGCTCGAACCTGATGGGCCAGGATCCTCGCCAACATAGACGTATTGATTGTTGGGCGTTACATATATCTGCGCAGGATTACTGCTGAGTGTAACCTTGGATGTCGGGTTTCCTGCAGGAGCTGTCAGTGCCCCTGTGGTGGAATTGATTTGATATTCAAACATTTCTGGAGCCGAGTTGGAAATGATGAATAGCCAAGTGCCGGTCGTGTCAATCGTCATGTAAGTAGGCGTTAAACCTACGTATGCAACCGAATTGCCACTGTTGCCCACCGTGAGCGCGCCATTCGTGCCAACCGTATACACATAAACATCGCCAGAGGAACTGGCAATATACAGCAACTTTCCACTGGGCGTGGTCGCAATCGCGCTGGGTGCCGCCGACCCCGGCGGCGTATACGGCGACCCGGAAATCGCGGTGAGCGTCCCGGAGCTGAGTGACAGGGCAGTGAGCGTGTTGGCGGTCTCATTGGCAACGTAGATGTAGCTTGCTGCCGCCGATCCATAGGTGAACTGAGATGCGCTGCTGGTTGCGCTGGTGCCGCCCGATGTCGTCACGGTGACATATACCGTGCCGCTGCTACTCACGGCTGGCGAGGTCACAACAATCTGTGTTCCCGTCGAGTTGACGGTGGCGCTGGTCGCAGCCGTACTGCCAAATGTAATCGCTGTCGCCCCGGTAAGGTTCGTCCCCGTAATGGTCACTGAGGTTCCCCCCGCGACCGGGCCGCTCGTCGGACTAATGCTGGTCACCGTTGGCACGCCGGTGGCGGTCGCGGGGCAGGTGTCCGTCTCCACGCACACCGGGACGAAAAATCCATTGCAGCCTGTCATCCCCGGCAGCACGGCAAGCAGGAGAAGAAGGGAGAGACGAATCGCGACGGATCTACGCATAATGAACTGACCTGCAAACGGAGTGTGCATCCTCTACCCATACAGCTTGAAATAGGCGCACTCCAAGTGTACGACTCCTCCTGTCGGATTGCAGAAGAACCCTCCAAAATCAGAGGAATTTACCCAGCGATCACAATCACGCTACGCAACGACTTCAGCGCATCCGAAGACCCGAAGAGAACGGGGAGTGTCTCATCCCCGCCGTCGAGCTGTAGGTGAACTGTAAGTTGCCGACGCTGGTACCGCCCGATGTTGTCACTGTGACGTTTACCACGCCCCCGCTGCTCGCTGCTGGCGAGGTCACCGTGATGCTTGTTGCCGAGATCGCGGTGACATTGCCCGGCGTACTCCCAAAGTCCACGATGGCACCGCTGGCAAAGTTCGTCCCAAAGATAGTCACTGCGGTTCCGCCTCCGACCGGGCCGAACGTAGGACTGATGCTGGACACTACGGGTACCCCCGATGCGCTCGTACCAGTCGCTGGACAGGTGTCCGTCTCCACACATACGGGAACAAAAAACCCATTGCAGCCTGTCATCCCCGGCAGAACAGCAAGCAAGAGAAGAAGCGAGAGACGAATCGCGATGGATCTACGCATAATGAACCGACCTACAAACGGAGTGTGCATCCTCTGCCTATACAGCTTGAAACAGGCGCACTCCAAGTGTACGACTCCCCACCGCGAATTGCAGAAGAACCTTCCAAAAGCGTGGAAATCTACCCGGCAGTCACAGTTTCCGGCACCAGCGCGTGTTCTGCGTCCAGAACCGTGCCCACGGCGTGGATCAGCGCTGCGATGCGAACAGCGGCAAGGATCGTCTCTTCCGTCACGCCCTTTTGTCGCAGTACCTGCTCATGCGCATCTAGGCATTTGCCGCAGCCATTCACCGCAGAGGCAGCCAGGCACCACAATTCAAAATCTACTGGATCGGCGCCATGCGCGCGAATCCCATTCATGCGCAACCGCGCTGGCATGGTGGCATATTTTTCATTTTTCGTCAGGTGATGAAAACGATAGAAAATGTTGTTCATGCCCATGATCGCGCCCGCCGTCTTTATCGCTTCCATCGTTGGCCCGGAGAGATGCTCGGCGGCGGCGGCCATTGCTACCTGGGTCAGCGCGGGCTGGCGCACGGCCATCGCGCTCACCAGCACCGATCCCCAGAGCTGCGACGGCGTCAACTCGGTGTTTTGGCCGATCAAGGTCGAGTAATTCAGCTTCAAATCCTTCGCGTAGTCCGGTAATTGCTGGATGAGAGCGTCGAGCATCATGGGTTTCTCCTGTACTGTTTCCAAGACACAAAAGAGCCATTCCCCGCAAAGGGCGGTCGCCTTGGCAGGCACCCGAAGAGAAGAATCCAGAGAACACTGACGGCAAATCGGGAGCGGAGTTTCTCTGGATTCTTCTCTCCGTTCGCTGCCGCGAACTCCATTCAGAATGACTCCATTTGGGTTCCCAGATATAATTCCGTGTGCCCCGTTCTAGCCGCGTTTTTTGCGGCTAGAACGGGAAGGAAATGCTCCTATAAGCGGTACGCTTACACCGTCAGCGTTGCCTCGCCCTTATGCCAATTGCATGGACAAAGTTCATCGGTCTGCAACGCATCCAACACGCGCAGCACCTCCTGCGGATTGCGCCCCACGGAAAGATCGGTGACATAGACGAAGCGGATAAGTCCTTCTGGATCGACGATGAAGGTTGCGCGTTGCGCCACGCCTGCATTGGGATCGAGAATACCCAACTGCTCGCACAGATCACGCTTCACATCGGCCAGCATGGGGAAGGGCAGGTTCTTCAAATCCTCATGGTTGTTGCGCCACGCCAGATGGACAAATTCCGAATCCACGCTGCCACCGAGTAACTGCGCATCGCGCGCTTGAAACTCACTGTTCAGCTTTCCAAAAGCGGCAATCTCCGTCGGGCAGACGAAGGTGAAATCCTTCGGCCAGAAAAAGACAACCTTCCACTTGCCGGGATAGCTCTTGTCGGTAATGGTTTCAAAAGCCTTGTCCTTATCCCGGCTAATGGTTGCGGTAACAGAAAAATTGGGGAACTTCTCGCCTACTCCAAGCATGGGTTACTCCTTTGTGGTTGCTAGGTTGAAAATCTATTTGACTCTTATAGTTTATGGTTCCTACGTCTGGCAGGACTTACATCGTCCCAGAATATCCACGGCGTATCGCTCGGCTAGAAATCCGCCAGGCAGTCGGCTCGGTTTGGCTGACAGACCCAAGTAAATTTCGTCGATGTCGGTGATGGATTTGCACACGGTGCAAATCAAGTGATGATGCGGATGCTCGTTTCTCTCCACGCGCAGGGAGCCGTGATGCAGGCTGACCTCGCGCAGAATCCCGCTTTCTATGAATAGATGAATGTTCTTATATACCGTCGCCAGGGAGATGGAAGGAATCCGCTTGCGCACACGATGATAGACATCCTCCGGGCTGGGATGGCCGTGCATCCGCTGCATGGCCTCATAAAGAACCTGGCGCTGATGCGTCACCGCCAGCCCATGCCGCCCGCAAAGTTCCCGAAACGAGGTGGAAATCTTCGCATCCATGAAGATATATTAAACAATAATTATTATTGCCTGTCAAGAATTATCTACCATTGAATATGTTTATATTCACCCGTGCCTCCACTTCTTGCATTGCCAAATATAACTACACATGGAGTTGCATTTGTAGTACACCAGGCGTGCGAAATTTGAATGGAATCCAGAAAAGGCCACGACAACGAACAGAAGCATGGAATACCCTTTCCATTCGCGGCGCGTGTCTTTCTCGATGAGAATCGACTGGAAGGATTGGATGCATGAAGGAATTACGGCGAGGATCGGTGGGTCACAATCAGCGTGGTGGAAGAGTTTGTAATTGTGGTTGTCCACACCCGTCGAGCAGAATGCATCCGCATCATCTCCGCAAGAAAGGCAGACCGATATGAGCGCGAAGTCTACGGAAAACGTCAAATTTATCCTGAATACGAAAAAGGTGCCTTCACTACAACCAGAGCAGGCCGCTCGCCTACGCAAGAAAAAAGACGAAGCCATCGACCACAGTGAAATCCCCTCTCAGGTAAACGTTGTCTGGACGCGACCCGGCGCGCTGGTTCCCACGGAGAACAAGAATCAAGTGACGCTGCGCCTAGATGCGGATGTACTGGAGTTTTTCCGAGAGACGGGCAAGCGGTATCAAAGCCGCATCAATGCCGCATTGCGCGAGTATATGAACGCGCACAAGAAAGCCGTGTAATTCTTAAACGCTCACAGAAAAATCCATTTTCGTTGGATTACGGCGTGGACTTTGAGTGCCCCCAGTTGAAGTAGTGGCCGAGAATACATTTCACAATCAGATGATCGGTTCCGGCGGTCGCGCCCCAGCCTGCGCCCACGTTGATCTCCCACTTCGGCGAGACAAATAGGTTCACCACGGGGAAGAATTGCTGCTGCTGATTGTGCAGCGAGACGAATTCTCCAAACTCGCCGTAGTAGCCGTAGTATTCAATGCCAACGTTGTAATACTTATCTGGCTGATAAGTCAGCGTGGCCGCAGGGCCAAAGGTTAGGCCTCCGGGCGAGACATCGCGGTAATAGGTTTGCCGCTGCTGCTGAGTGAAGCTCGACGGCGGCGGCACAGGATGAATGCCCCAATCCATCGTCGTGTTCACCGACCAGTACCACTTCCAAAGCGTCTGATCGACAATGGGCATAATCTGCCAAGACCAAGTGGGATTAGCAAAGTCTGGCCGCGCATAGCCAATTTCATTGGAGAGACTAACACCCACCGGCCAATGCCAGCGTGTTGGAACGCGGACACGCGGGCGGATGTGGTCGCCGACCCACTGCACGCCCGTACTCCCTCGCTCCTCGGTGAAGATGTAAAAACCAAGCTCTGACCAATCGGTGAGACCCTGGGTCAGCTCGATGGTTTCATGCTCCTGCCCCTGCGTGGGCAACATGCCGTATTGAGTAGTAGTGGTGCCCTCAACGGTGTAGTTGCTGTGCAATTCGGTCAGCAGAGTTTTGGGAGCGATGGTCTCGGAAGGATAGACCTGAATTTCATAATTATTTTGCGCGAGCGCCGTGCCAGCGTACAGCATGACGAAAAAAAGTAGAAACAGAAAACCAGCACGAAGCATGTTGCAAAAAAACCCTCGCATTCATCATTACAGAAAACAAAAAAATCGTCCGGCGTGCTGATCAGTGGATGAAATGCGGAGGCTGCGGATTGTGGTTTACTGGGCGCGCCATCCTTGTTGCGGCGAGGATGGCGCACCCCGTATCCAAATGGCATCCTGGCTCTCATCCCCCGGTTTGATTGCGACGATCCTGCCGAAGCTTGCGGCGATCCGCTTTAACTTGTGAACTCTTTTTTCCGTACTGTTGCACGTCCGCGCGAAGCTGCTTGCGATCCTGCTTGATTTGTTGCTGGCTCGCAGAAGCTCCCGGCGCAGGCGCGCTTGGGCTTTGCGAAGCTGGGGCTTGGGCTATGGCAAACGAAGTTCCCACGGCTAGAATGCCAGAGAACACTACGGGCTTCAACCATTTTATCGTATGTTTAAGCATGTATCTTGGGTGCCTCTGTGTTGATTTTTATGCCTGAGCGAGCGCGCGTAAAACTTCCGAAATTCATCTTCGTTGTTTTCCGATGCACGGCTCTCAATTCCCAGACGGCCTTACATGGAGTTGGACGAAGGTCAATGCCCAAGGGTTAGCATCGCCGTCGATCTTCAAGGATGCAGCAAGAACATACACACGCATCACGATTTCCGCTACCAGCAGGGATCATGCAGCGCGCATCTATTCATGATTCTGCGCGTCATGATTCTGCGCAGCATGATTCTGCGCAGCATGATTCT
>DAHXNK010000059.1 GCA_027365415.1 Acidobacteriaceae bacterium | reverse complement strand
CCCCGGTGAAGATGGATGTATTCGATCCAAAGACCCCCACGCCGTTAAAGCTGGAGGTCGAACCGATGTTATTGATCTCGGCTAGGATCGACTGATACTCCTGATTGGCTGCCGCATCTTGCGTGGTATTGAGCGTGCCGTTGCTTGCCTCTGTGGCCAGCGTAACCGCACGGTTAAGCAGATTGGTGACCTGCGAGAGCGCTCCATCCGCCACTTGCAACAGACCCACGCCACTGCTGGCATTGGTCGCTGATTGGGTGAGGGCTGTAGCGTTGGCACCGAGACCGTCGGCCAGAGAAAGACCAGCGGCATTATCTGCACCGGAGTTAATGCTCGAACCAGACGAAAGCTGCGTCAGCACGTTCTGCAAGCTGGCGTTTGTCTGATTCAGGTTATTTTCTGCGTAGATCGCAGAAATATTATTTAAGACGCCTAAGGACATAATCCGCTCCTGGAATCGATAGAGATAGTGGTTGGCGATCTTCCTGTCCTCGGGCGTCCCCAGCTTGCCTGCGTAGTACAGAGAAGCTGGAAAACGATCCGCGCGGTAAGGAATTCCGCACTCACAGACCTTCATCGGCTGGGGTCTCTAGCACTTTACGGGCCAATGTAAAAATCTGCGGTCGCGGTTTTCTTTTGCTCCCCAACCTTTCTGCTGAGCCTCTCCTATATAGAGGGATGAACTTTCTTTCGCCTTCTGCCGATACAGAGGGATGAAGGCAGACGATCTTCGATCTAAGGATCAAGAAAATGATTTCACTCACCCGCTTGAACGGAGAAACAATGGTTCTGAACAGCGACCTGATCCGCTATGCCGAGGCCAACCCGGATACCGTCCTTACGCTGGTGACCGGAGAAAAAATCGTTGTGGCTGAATCCTGCGATGATCTGGTGGCGCGTGTGATGGAGTATCGATCCAAACTTTTGCGCGCGGCCTTTCCAAACCAACAGATCGTGGACGAAAGCGCTTCCACGCGGGAAACGGCGATCGGAGCTAAAGTCGCGGGTTCTGCGGTCGAATCCGCCAACGCGAAGCAGGAGAGCGATGCCGATGCCGACAAGAGCTGGCGGCGGCGACAACGAGGAAACGATTAGCGCGATTTCTCCCGTTTTTTCACCAGCGCAAGCCGGAGTTGAACATAGACTGGAGCATATCCCGAACCGGAGTCGATCATGGATAAGAGCAGTTTTGGCGGCATTGTCCTAGCCATCGGGGGCATTCTGACCGGCATGATGATGGAGGGCGGCAGCATCCGCCAAATCCTACAGCCGACAGCGGCCATCATTGTGCTGGGAGGAACCATTGGCGCGATCCTGCTGCAATTTCCGCTGAAAACGGTCATAAAAGCTGTGAAGCAATTGGCGCTCGTCTTCTTCAGTAAAGAGCAGGATGGCTCCGCCCAGATTACGCAACTGGTCGAATTTGCCAATAAAGCCCGGCGCACCGGCATCGTCTCCCTAGATTCGGATTTGGGCGCGGTGCATGAACCGTTTTTGAAGCAGGCATTGATGCTCGCCGTCGATGGCACCGATCCAGCGGAGTTGCGCAAGATCATGCAACTGGAGTTGGACAATCAAGGGGAAAATGACGAACGCATTCCCCAGGTCTTTGAATCTGCAGGCGGGTACTCTCCAACAGTTGGCATCATCGGCGCCGTGCTTGGCCTCATCCAAGTGATGCAGCATCTGGATGACATCAATGAGGTCGGTCGCGGCATCGCGGTGGCCTTCGTCGCCACTATCTATGGAGTCGGCCTAGCCAATCTTATCTGCCTGCCCTCCGCCGGAAAACTGAAGATTCGCCATCGCGAAGAGCAGATACAAAAAGAAATGATGCTCGAAGGCGTCATCTCCATTATGGAAGGAATGAATCCGCGCATGGTGGAGTTGAAGCTAAAAACATTTTTGTCGGAGCAGCATCCTACAGCCGAGGCGGCCAAGACATGAGCCATAAAAAAAAGCAGGAGCATGTCAACCATGAGCGCTGGCTGATCTCCTACGCGGACTTCATCACGCTGCTGTTTGCATTTTTTGTCGTGCTGTTTTCCGCTTCGCAATCGGACAAGAAAAAAGTTCAGAAGGTTGAGTATTCCATCCACTCCGCTTTTCAGACGATGGGCATTTTTCCCATGACTGCAAGCTCTCCGAATTTACAGAGCGTCGGCGGCGCGCCTAACACGGCCACGGTCATGATGGGGGACGATCTGGATGCCTCTCCAAAAACAATGGCCGACCTAAACAAAATGAAGGCACAGTTGGACGCTCTGCTGGCTGCGGAGATCGCCCATCGCACAGTGACCGTACAGGTTGGACGCGACGGACTGATTATCTCCCTGCGCGCGGCTGGCTTCTTTGAAAGCGCCTCGGCAACACCGATTCCCGCCTCGATGCACACGCTGCTTTCCATCGGCAGCGCTCTAGCCATAACCCCCTACGATGTCCGCATCGAAGGACACACCGATAATATCCCGATCCATAACAGTCAATATCAATCCAACTGGGAGCTTTCCACTGCGCGCGCCACGGAGCTGGCGCAAATCTTTATTGAGACCAGTCATGTGGTTCCTTCCCACCTGTCGGCTGCTGGGTATGCGGAGTACCATCCTCTCGCCAGCAATGCAACCGCAGAGGGACGTAATCGCAATCGGCGCGTGGATATCATTGTGTTGCCACATATCAGTCACCACGAAGAACTATGGATGGAAAAGAGCACCAGCAATCCTTCCGCATTAGAAAAAAAACCCTCCGCCGCCGCAGCCAACCATATGTTTGAACCCACGTCGGAAAAAAAACCGCTGGCATCGCCCGCGCTGTTCGCGGCAAAAATCTCCGCGTTGGCTATACAGCCAACAACAATATTCCCACCGACATCCTCAGGCAGTCCCCCACATAAACATGCTTCTAGTCAACCGTTCCTGCACTCCATCCACGCAGCGCAGACGCAATTTCTCAAGCCCAGCCCGGAAATACCGGCGTCCTCCACCGGAATTGCGCGCCAGCCTGCACTCAAGCCGTAGAATAGGACGCAGTGAGTCTCTCCCATGACCGAACTTGAATCCGCATCTTCCAAAGTGGATGCCGCCCTCCGGCAAACAGCAGAAGATCATTACTACTATGCTGTCGATTGCATTGCCGAGGACGATCTACCAGCGGCAATCTCTTCGTTTCGCGCATCGCTGGCCTGCGACGCGGAGTTTTATGATGCGTGGCATGGACTGATTCGCGTGCTGCAAGATGCCGGGCACCTCGACGAAGCGGTGGTGGAAGCAAATCGGCTGGCAGAAAAAACGCCGGAGGATGTGTTGGTTCACACGCGGCTTTCCATTCTGTACCAAATGCAAGGACGAGTTCCAGAAGCAGAGGCAGAGGCAGCGAAAGCACGGATCCTGGGATGGAAGCACGAACTCAAAAATAAAGCGCCAGAAGCAGGCACATCGCAGATATAGACAACGCGTCGGGATCGCAAAATGGTGTCGAACCACTTTCATGTTTCCTCCTCCATTGCCAATACAACGTGGAAGATGATCTGATTTCTTTGATGCCTACGCAACTCCTTGTCGCCACCACCAATGCTGGCAAGCTACGGGATTTCCGCGTTGCCGCCGCCGCACATGCAGCAGCATTTTGCATCGACTTCCTCCCGGATATCGACACCATTCCCGACGCGCCAGAAGAGGGCGCGACCTTTGCGGCCAATGCCTGCGGCAAGGCAATCTACTACAGCTATATCGCTCCGGGCTGCATCGTTCTGGCGGATGACTCTGGCCTCGAAGTCACCGCGCTTCAGGGCGCTCCCGGCATTCGCTCGGCGCGCTATGCCACCGACGCTGGATTTCGTCCAGACCTGCCTGTAGATGCCGCCAACAATCTGCTTCTTCTGGAAAAGATGCGGGATGCACCCGCCAACAGCCGCGTAGCGCGCTATCGCTGCGTGTTGGCCGCAGCGATAAATGGAAGCATTCTCGCCAGCGCAGAAGGCACGGTCGGGGGGGAAATTTTGCGCGAGCCGCGTGGCGCAGGCGGCTTTGGGTACGACCCAATTTTTTATCTGCCCACGTTCCAGCGAACGATGGCGGAGCTTGACTTGAAGACCAAGCATACGATCAGTCATCGCGGACACGCGCTCCGCGCCCTGCTGTCGCTGCTGGAAACGCAGACATAGTCGGTTCTTGTACCCCATTCGATTGCGCATGTGACTGGGTTCCTTGACGCGCTGGAATCTGCCTCCGATAATGAAGGGTTCCTGAATTTCGCATTGCAATCGCATTATTATGCTGGCGCAGGTTCAGCAGCAGTTCGTTTAGTACAGGTAAGGAGCTACACATTATGGCCACGGCCACCAACCCCTCTTCTGGCAGCGCTCATCGTGGCGTGCAGCCCTTGCGCGCAGGGCAGGGGCATTCGTTTTTACTTCGGAAATTGCACTCACTCTCCGGCGTGATCCCCATCGGCGCTTTTCTTCTGGAGCATTTCCTCTCCAACACGGAGGCGTTGAAAGGCCCCGCCGCCTACGCCGCGCAGGTAAAATTTCTCAACAGTCTGCCCTGGGTTCCAGTGCTGGAGTGGGGCTTCATCTTTCTGCCCATCCTCTATCACGCCTGCTACGGCCTCTATATATGGTCAAGCGGAAAGTCGAATATCACCTATTACCCTTGGGCGGGCAACTGGATGTACATGGCGCAGCGCTGGACGGGACTGATCGCCTTCGGATACATCGCGCAGCACGTCTATCATCTGCGATTTAGCGGCGTGCGGCTGGCGGATCATCCCGGCGCTTCCTTCGCCAAAGTGCATCATGAGCTGGCCAATCCCTGGATGCTTGCTCTCTATCTCGTCGCCATTATTGCGACCAGTTGGCATTTCTCCTACGGACTCTGGCTCTTCGCCGCCAAGTGGGGCATCACAACTGGCGACAAGGCGCGGCGGCGTTTCGGCTATGTTTGCACGGCGTTGGCGGTTGCGCTCATCACCTTGGGAATCGCCAGCGCGCTTGCTTTTCTGAATCCAAAATATAAATACGGATGGACAGAATCTCCATCCGCGCAAACGACGCAGAGCCAACTCCAGATGCCAGATGTGGCTGCGTCAAAATAATGAGCGCGTACAAAAGTTTTGAAAGAGGATAGAAGAAGTTATGGCGAGTACCCCAAAGATCATTGTGATAGGTGGCGGGCTGGCGGGATTGTCCGCCGTGATGAAAATTGCCGAGGCCGGGGGCAAGGTCGATCTGTTCTCGATTGTCCCGGTCAAACGCTCGCACTCGGTGTGCGCGCAGGGCGGCATCAACGCGGCCAAAAATCTGAAAGGCGAGGGCGACACCACCTGGCAGCACTTTGACGACACGGTCTACGGCGGCGATTTTCTCGGCAATCAAACGCCGATCAAAGGCATGTGCGAGGCCGCGCCCGCCATCATTGACCTGCTGGATCGCATGGGCGTTCCCTTTAACCGCACGCCGGAAGGTCTGCTCGACTTTCGCCGCTTTGGAGGCACGCTCTACCACCGCACGGCTTTCGCGGGCGCAACCACCGGCCAGCAGTTGCTCTACGCGCTGGACGAACAAGTGCGCCGCTACGAATCCGAAGGCAAGGTACAGAAATACGAAGGCTGGGAGTTTCTCTCTGCCGTGCTCGACTCCAAAGGGGTCTGTCGCGGCATCTGCGCCATGAACCTGCGCACGATGGAGCTTCGCACCTTTGCTGCGGATGCCATCATCCTGGCCACAGGCGGCAACGGAGCCATCTTTGGCAAAAGCACCAACTCCGTCGTCTGTACCGGTTCGGCGCAGGCGGCGGTCTATCAGCAGGGCGTTTGCTACGCGAATGGCGAGTTCATTCAGGTACATCCCACCTGCATCCCCGGCGAAGACAAGCTGCGCCTGATGTCAGAATCCGCACGCGGCGAAGGAGGCCGCGTCTGGGTACCAAAGACCGCTGGCGACAAACGCGAGGCCAACAGTATTCCGGCATCGGAGCGCTGGTACTTCCTCGAAGAGTGGTATCCAAAGTACGGCAATCTGGTTCCACGCGACGTAGCCACGCGAGCGATTCATAAAGTTGTCTACGAGCATGGTCTGGGCATCGACGGCCAGCCGATGGTCTACCTCGACCTGACGCACATTGATCGCGCTACGCTGGATCGCAAGCTGGAAGGCATTCTCGAAATCTATGAGAAGTTTGTCGGCGACGACCCGCGTGAAGTTCCGATGAAAATCTTTCCCGGTATGCACTACACGATGGGCGGCCTGTGGGTGGATGCCGATCAGATGACCAACATTCCCGGCATTTTTGCCGCAGGCGAGGCCGAATATCAATACCACGGAGCCAATCGGCTGGGAGCCAACTCTCTGCTCTCTTGCATCTATGGTGGCTTCGTTGCTGGCCCCAAGGCGATGCAGTACGGAAAGAACCTGCAAGCAGCGGAGGGCGACGGCGGCCACACCGCAGAGTTGAAGCGGCAGGAGGAGATCAATCGGCGGCTGCTGTCCTCCAGTGGCGCGGAGAATCCTTTCAAGATTTGGCGTGAATTGGGCGATGTAATGACCAAGAATGCCACCGTCATCCGCTACAACAAGAACCTGCAAGCAGCGGACGGGCAAATTCAGAGCCTTTTGGAGCGCTATCGCAACATCAACCTCAGCGACAAGAGCATGTGGGCCAACACCAGCTTCGCCTTCACGCGGCAACTGCTGAACATGCTGCATCTGGCGCGGGTCATCGTGCAGGGAGCGGAGCGACGCGACGAATCCCGCGGAGCGCACTACAAGCCCGACTTTCCCGACCGCAACGACGAGAAATTTTTGAAGACGACGAAGGCATTCTTCGCCACCGATACAAACGGCCCGCGCTTTGAATATGAAGCGGTGGACACCCAGTTCATTCCGCCGCGTCCACGCAGATATGACGCGGTCAAATAAAGCATCTCTCAGGAAAAAATCATGGCAGAGCGCACAATCAAGGTTGAAATCAAGCGGCAGCATGACCCCGATGGCAATGCGGTCGTAGAGAAATTTGAGATTCCCTACCGCCCCAACATGAACGTCATCTCCGTGCTGATGGAGATTGCCGCCCGTCCCGTCACCGTGGATGGCAAAGAGACCACGCCCGTCACCTACGAGTCCAACTGCCTGGAGGAGATTTGCGGTTCCTGCTCCATGCTCATCAACGGCAGGGCGCGCATGGCCTGCTCCGCGCTGGTGGATAATCTGGAGCAGCCGCTGCGCCTGGAACCACTGTCGAAGTTCCCCGTGGTGCGCGATCTGCAAGTAGATCGCAGCGTTCTATTTGAAAATCTCAAGCGCGTCCAGGCGTGGGTGCCCATTGATGGCAGCTACGACCTTGGCGCTGGCCCACGGATCACGCCGCAGGTGCAGGAGGAGAATTATCCGCTCTCGAATTGCATCTCCTGCTGCTGCTGCATGGAGGTCTGCCCACAATTCAACGTGGCCACGGGCTTTGTCGGCGCGGCCACCATCGCGCAGGTCAAGCTGTTCAATGATCATCCGACAGGGAAGGTTCTCAAAGAAGAACGGCTGCACGCCATGATGGGGGATGGCGGCATTCAGGATTGCGCCTACGCGCAGAACTGCGTGGTGGCGTGCCCCAAGGAACTGCCACTCGCCCAAGCTATCTCTGATGTGGGCCGACAGGTGATGCTGCAGGCGGTCAAAGATATCTTTACGACTTGAAAACGATGCTCCCGGATACTCCGACATTCCGCGAGATTTTTTGTTAGATTTTCCTAGTGCCCATCACTCTTGCTGATGACACCTTTCCCTTCCTCATTTTTCCGAATCCGGTCGGAGGAACGGCGCGCAACCTTATTGGCCAAATTCTCCACGCGACGTCCGGAGGTATCTTCCCTATGCTCCCTATGCTGTTCTACATCCAATGCTTTGTGAGACGGACGAGCATGGTTGAGTTCGGTAACATCAATGTTATTCGTCATAAACCACCTCCTAGCGGCAGTGTACACCTCTAATGTCCGGCATAACAATATATGCAGCGTAGTAATACTCTCGTAGAGAGACTATTTCGATGCGATATCTATGAATCACTCCGGACTCTAGAAAACACGCCCACCTTTTACTACAAACGCATGAATGTACCCCGTGTCGTGACAGTTATCACCCACACGGGTGATAACTGCCATATAATGGACGTGCTTTGTCGGCCATGATTATGACATCACAGGCGTGAGGAGATTTCATGAGTATCTGTGGATATATCCCGGTTAGGCAACCCTATACCAACGGTTCCGCATCTACGAGAAGTATCCTCGGAGCAGCAAGCCTCATGCCCATTCCACATTGCGCATCAACAGAAAAGGACGAAAAATGAAGCAAGTACTGAGGATGGCAACCGCTCTGTGTTTCATCTTTGGATTCGGGCATGCTTACGCTGTTCCGAGTTTCGCGCGGCAGACAGGACTTTCCTGTAATGTTTGCCACAGCAACCCGCCGGAGCTGACAGCCTTCGGGCGTGATTTCAAGCTGCAGGGCTATGTTCTGACAAATGTGACAGCCAAAGACAGGGTGGGCAACAGCAAAGACTTGCTCCTGTCAAAGTACATTCCGCTCTCTGCAATGATCCTGGTTTCGAACACAGCCTATGAAGCCAACCAGCCAGCGAGCCAAAATAACTCCGCAGAATTCCCCCAGCAACTCAGCCTGTTCTTGGCAGGCGCTTTTGCATCACACTTTGGTGGATTGGCGCAGTTTACCTACACCCATCAGGACGATCACTTTGGCATGGATAATACCGATCTGCGCTATGCAAATCATGGAAAACTTGCAGGGAAGGAATGGCTGTATGGAATCACGCTGAACAACAATCCAACCGTGGAAGATGTATGGAATAGCACGCCGGCATGGGGTTTCCCCTGGATATCCACAAGTTCCGGAGTAAGTCCGATTGCAGCACCCATCATCAATGGCGCTCTGGGACAGGATGTTGCCGGAGTCGGTGGGTACAGCATGTGGAATGAGCATCTCTATACCGATGTAACCGTCTATCGGTCAGAACATGCGGGAGGCGCAGTTCCGATCACAGGAACTGGATTCAATTACAACATCAGCGGGGTTGCGCCGTATTGGCGCGCCGGATGGCAGCAAAACTTTGGGAATAACTACCTTGAGGTTGGGACGTATGGGATTTATGTGGACTCCTACCCCAATGCGGTTTCCGGGCCAAAAGATAGTTATCTGGATCCTTCCTTTGATTTTCAGTACGAGCGTCCCTTCGGCGCCAACCTGCTGGATGCGCATGGGAGATACACGCACGAAGCATCCAATCTTGATGCGTCTTTTGCAGCAGGAGCAGCAACAGAGAAATCAAACTACCTGAACGCATGGGAACTGGATAGCACATATCACTGGAGAAGCAAGTACAGCGCGACGGGTTCATTCTTCTCGACGACAGGCAACACGGATCCGCTTCTGTATGCTCCCGCAGCCGTGACCGGAAGCAACAATGGGAACCCGGACACCTATGGATACACCGCACAGGGCGGCTACTGGCCGGTACAAAACATTGATCTCACCTTGGCCTATACTGGATATCTTAAGTTTAATGGTGCCAGCACCAACTACGATGGTGCCGATCGCAACGCATCCGACAATAACACCGTCTACATGGCCTTGTGGCTGATTTTCTAGGAGACAAAATGGAAGCGCAGGAAAAGATTCAGGGAAACGTAAACAATGAAGATGTAATTATTATTAACAGGCGGTCTTTCTTTGGGGTGCTGCTGGGTATCGGCAGCGCAGGGATGGGGGTACTGCTTGGGGTTCCCGTACTGCGCTACGTTTTATATCCGCTCTACGCAAAATCCAAACAGGATAGCTGGTCGCTGGTCGGGCCAATGGAAGAATTTTCCAACTTAGATACGCCGATTCCAAAAAGTATTACAGTTACCCAGATCGACGGATGGCGGAAGGTGGTTTCTCCGCAGTCCGTGTACGTCACCAAGGGGCCAGACGGAAATATGCGCGTGCTTTCCTCCATCTGTCCCCACCTTGGTTGTAGTGTCGGCTGGCACAAAGGCGCGGATGAATTCACCTGCCCTTGTCATGGCGGGCGTTTTGCGCCGGATGGAAAACATGTCTTCGGGCCTCCCCCGCGAGGTATGGATAACCTTCCACATAAGATTCAGGACGGCAATCTGATGGTACGTTTTGAGTACTTTCGCGAAAATGTACCCAACCAGGAAGTAGTAGGCTAGGGGGCCACGGTGGACGAGCCAGTAAAGACAGACACGCTGCGAAAAGAAGACCGATCTAAGAACGTGTTTCAGTGGTTTGATCGGCGCACCGGACTCGGTAAGATGATGCGAACTTCGCTGGATGAGCCTATTCCCGGTGGCGCGCGATGGGCATACATCTTTGGTTCCGGACTGCTCTTCATCTTCATCTCACAGGTGATTACAGGGCTGTGTCTGGCGCTCTACTATGTTCCATCCGCAGAGACGGCCCACACCAGCGTTGCTTATATTACCAAGCAGGTGGCTGCCGGAGCATTTTTGCGCAGCCTGCACACCTATGGCTCCAGCGCAATGATTGTGGTGCTTCTCCTGCACTTTCTACAGACCTTCCTGTATGGCTCTTTCAAGGGGCGTCGCGAGTTACTGTGGATTTCCGGGGCAACTCTCTCGCTTCTCGTTCTAGCAATGGGATTTACCGGACACCTCTTACCCTGGGATCAAGACGCTTACTTTGCCACGGCTGTTGGAACCAATCTGGCTGGACAGGTTCCAATCATCGGACAGTGGATGATCGAGATGATGCGTGGTGGAGATACCATCGGCACACTCACTTTGTCGCGGTTCTACTTTGCCCATGTCTTTTTGATTCCGGGAATGATATTTTTGTTGGTCGGGATTCATATTGTGCTCTTCCGAAAGGCTGGGCCAGCGGGACCAATCAAGGAAGACGCCCTCCATCCCAAACTTCCACCCGCGCCGTTTTATCCCAGGCAGGTATTGATGGACATGGGATTTGCGTTGCTGCTGATGGCGGGTCTTGGTATCTTTGCATACTTTCGTCCTGTTGGGTTGGGGCCAATTGCCGACCCTGCCAGCACTCAATTCCTGCCTAGGCCGGAGTGGTACTACCTGCCAATGTTTGAATGGCTCAAGTTCTGGGAAGGGCCGGAGGTGGTTTTTGCCATCGTCGTGGTTCCGGGAATCTTGGCGCTATTGTTTTTTCTGTTGCCATTTCTGGATCGCAACCTAGAGCGGAAACCGTGGCGCAGGCCTATTCCGTTACTCGGCGTGTCGATTGTATTGGTCGGAACGCTTTTTCTGGGCATCAAAAGTGAGGTGGATGATGCGCATGACCCCAGCATTGCCGCGCAGTTGGCAATTCAGGCACAGCAGGAGCGAGCGTACACGGAAGCTCCCTTCCATCCAGATGTGGAGTCGCCCGGCGGAACAGGTTCCATGCCCACCGGCCCCGTCGATCCCGTAGTGGCACAAGGCAAGGGCATCTTTACCTCCCACGGATGTTCAGGATGTCATGGAGAAAACGGTGCGGGCGCTGTCGCCGTCAGTCTTGTTGGCGTCACCAGGAAATTCTCCGACGCGCAATTGATAGAGCTGCTGCATAACCCCAATGCACAGATGCATGCCGGGGGGATGCCTGCGGTCAACCTATCAGCTAGCGACATGACTGCCTTGCTCAAGTATTTGAGCGCACTGGGAACCGATGCAGCCAACGTGCCAGCGGCGACTGGCGCGCCGACATCCGGAGGGGCCGCCACTCCTCCTGCCGCCACTCCGCCTGCTGCCACTCCGCCTGCTGCCGCCACGCCTGCATCGACCAAACCTGCGCCAGCCAAGCCGGGAGCATCTTCTGCTGCGGCCCAGGCGGGCGAAAAGATATTTCAAGCACATGGGTGTTCCGCCTGTCATGGGCCAGCGGGAGCAGGAACAGCAATCGCTCCGCCCCTAGCAGGATTAGTTGCAGGGCTGTCAGATCAGCAGCTATCGAAACTGCTGCATCATCCCAACGCAAAGATGAGCGCTGGAGGAATGCCTGCTTTCACTGGATCGCCGAAGCAGGAGAGTTCTCTTATCGCCTACATTCACAGTCTGGGAACGGCACCAGCAGGGGGGGCTGCGCCAGCAGCCAAGGCAGGTGCTCGACCAGCAAGCACGAAGCCGCCCAGCGCAGAAGTGCTGCGCGGCAAGAAAATCTTCCAGCGCGCTTCCTGTGAATCCTGCCACGGGGTTGGAGGTTTGCATGGAACGGTGGCTGCTCCGGGATTGGCAGGAACCGCTTCCTTGCTTCCGGCCTCAACACTGGAGAACCTATTGCGGCATCATAGTGCACAAATGCAAAATGGAGGCATGCCGCTGACCAATATGAATGCGCCGGATATGAAAGCGATCGTGGCCTACATTCGATCCATGCCCGCTCACGAAACTAGACAATGACGGCAGCAGATTTGCGCTCCTTTCGGGTGAAGCGTACGCCACGGCGGGTCACAGCCGCCACACGGGAAATATGCGTGGAGGTTTCTCGCGGAAACGAAATCCGGGATGGACAATGCAGTTGATGCCACAGGTGATGGCACAGAAAAAGTACTGAACGCTTGAAAAAAGCTATGAATACTCTGTGTTTCTAACCTGCCGCCCGTACTTCAGGCACACCGCTCCCCGATCCTTGTCGATTGTCGTTGCTCCATCAATCCCTGAAGTTTCTAGTCACGCAACAAGGGC
>DAHXNK010000058.1 GCA_027365415.1 Acidobacteriaceae bacterium | reverse complement strand
ATGAACTGGTCGCGAAGAACGGCAAGCCGCTGGATGCCGGGCATCAGAAAAAAGAGTCCGCGCGCGTTCAAAAGGAAATTACAAAGGACTCCGACGAGAAGCAAGTGGCCAAGGAACAGGACGAAAACGAAAAGCAACTCGACATTCTGCTGCGCGCCTTGCGCTACACCAATGGATATCGGCAGCAGATCGACGGACGCAGCACGCTCTGTTATGACCTGAGCGGCGACCCCAGCTTTCACCCGAAAAACGCGCAGGAGACCTTCCTGCACAACATGACCGGAACCATCCAAGTGGATGAGGCGACCGGCCAATTGGTCGATCTGAACGCCCGCCTAGACCACGACGTGAAGATCGGCGGCGGGTTGGTGGCCAATATCCATAAGGGATTTTGGCTGCATGTACATCAGGCGCGCCAACCAGATGGAGTCTGGATCAACGATCTGGTGGAAGGCAAGGGGGATGCCCGCGCCGTGCTTTTTCTGCATCCTTACTTTCAGTTCCAGCAGACCATCCACGATTGCCGCCTGACGAACGTCAGCACACAGACCACAGGAGGCATCATCGACGCTCCGACCTCCAAGGGAATAACCTATTGATCCACCCCAGATGAACCGCAAAGAACACAGCATACTTTGGATTGGCATCTGGAGATATGGAACACACAACGTAAGACCTCAATGCCAGAGAGCGAATTCCCGTTTCTCTTCGAGGGAAACCAGCGTGATACCCCAGGGTTTCAATGGAAAGGACAGGTGCCCGTTCCCCTGCTGTAGTTTTTGAACGGGCTGGGGCTGGAGGCGCGCGATGTCATCATTGCTGGGGCCAGTCGCATCCAGCAAATAGCGCCATGCGTGACCCCTGGTCGGCATGTTGTCCATTTCCAGATCGACAGTCGTTGCTTTATCTGAATAATTCCAAAGCATGATGGTCGCAACGCCGAGCGATTTGTCAATCGTCGCCAGACCATGCACGGTCTGCGAATTGGATTCTACCCTGACGCGCTCTCCAGTTAGTCGCTCCAGCATTCGGAAGACGAAGTATGACGGTCGAACGTGGTCCTCATAGTCGAAGAGTCCGAGATAGACCGGACGCCGATCCCAGAATATTTCCTCGCCCTGAACATCGGCTTCCGGGTAAAACTTTGCGACCTGATCGTCTGCAAAGGGATAGTCGCGTATTTGGTAGTAACAGGCAAGATCGAGGCCGCCTTGTACCATCTGGAACGTTGTTTCTGCGATAAAGGCTGGCTGAAAGCGGGGATCAATGTTCCATTGACCCAAGTCCATGTTCCACTCATCGATAACTGTCTCAGGATGCAGGCTGGGGTATTTCTTTAACTGGTCGTGGATATCATCAATCGATTTCCGAAACCATTGCGG
This sequence comes from Acidobacteriaceae bacterium, assembly GCA_027365415.1. Lineage (GTDB taxonomy): Bacteria > Acidobacteriota > Terriglobia > Terriglobales > Acidobacteriaceae > JAJZIJ01. The sequence goes on along the minus strand of DAHXNK010000058.1, from coordinate 11,553 downwards.
GTTGCTGTGATAGCCATGCCAGGACAAAAAATCCAAAGGAACTTTATTCTTGTTGCAGAATGTAAGGAGCGCCGGGATGATGGTCTCTTTGTAGTTTGCCAGCGCGGGGCCGCCTACGCGAGCCTGAGGATCAGCGCGTCGAATTGCCGCGACGGTATGCGCATAGAACCGTGTGTATTGATCGGGGGTCATGTGATACGGGGTGCCCCCGCCGTCCTGAAGATCAAACTCGTTTCCAACCTCCCAGTACCATCCGCCGCCGTTGCGTTTTTTATAATGGCGAACAAGGTTATAGACCAGCTTGTCCCAGGCTTTCCAGCTCGACGGTTCCGTTAGATTCTGGTCGATTCGTGGAAACAATACTTTTGGCTTGAAGACGAGGCAGAGGAGCGGGGTGGCACCTGTTTTTAGGATCAAATCAACGGAGGTATCCAAAGTCGAGAAGTGATATTTTCTGGGCGCGGGAAGTAGATCGTAGTAGTCCTGCACAAACAAACGGATTACGCTGGGCCGCAGCGCGCGAATTTGGGTTATATCCTCGGCGAAGAGTGGTTCTGAAGAAAAGCCGCCTTGTCCAACAGAGAAGCGGCGAATGTCCATCGGCCCCATCCTGTTATTCAGGTTCACCGTTACTGCCGTGCTGGGCGGTGGGGTCTGCGCTGCGAGCGGGAGAGCTATGCAGCAGATCAAGGCAAAGATACAAGCTTTCATTTAAGTGGCTCCATCCATTTGTCGGATCAGGATCAGGACGTTTCATCGGAGGAAAACCACTCCATCTCCGCCGCATTTTATACATCCGATATTACGCTTTACTGCGCGTATCCACACGGCAGGTATAGCAGAAAGGACGCGCCGCCGGGAGATTGAAGTAAAGTTCATGTATGCCGCAGCGGCAGGCTACAACTTGTTTTCGCCTAAAATAGCAATATGCTGCTCGAAGGTATTTTCTCCGCCATTACCACGCCGTTCTACCCAGACGGCAAGCTGTATCTGCGCAAGCTAGAGCATAATGTTGATCGCTATTCCCGCACGCAGCTCGCGGGAATGCTGGTGCTTGGCTCAGACGGCGAATCCGTCATGCTCGACCTAGAGGAGCAGCGCGAAGTTTTCAAGACCGCCATCGAAGCCGCATCGCCGATGAAGGGAATGCTCGCCGGGATCGGGCAGGAGAGCGTCCTCCATACATTGCGTCTAGCCGAGTACGCAGCCATGTTACGCTACGATGCTGTCCTAGTTCGCGCACCATATTTGTATCGGGGACAGCTCCATCGCACCCACGGCCCGCAGCGCGAGATGTTGACCTACTACCGTGTCGTTGCCGATCAATCGCCGCTGCCAGTCATTCTCTCCAGCATGTCCGATCTGACGCTCTACGATTTTCCCGTAGAAGTGATCGCGGAATTGGCGCAGCATCCCAACATCATCGGCATCCAGGACTCCTCTGGCAGGCCTGAGCGCATCGCCGCGCTGGTCAACGCCACGCAATTCCGCAAACGAACCATCCCCGTTACTTTGGTCTTTGCGCCCGTCACCACGCGCATGCAGGGTATAGCATCCGAGGAAACAGCCCAGAACTTTGTGACAGCAGATTCTCTGGGGAAGACGGGAGCGGCACTGGCTGCCGCGCCTCCTAGAACGGCGATAAAGACGCGGCAAAAAGAGGTTGGCTTTGCTGTGCTCAGTGGCGCGGCACACATGCTCCAGGTGTCGCTGGAGGCGGGAGCCAGCGGTGGCGTACTCGCCTTTGCCGCCTGCGCTCCGCAATGCTGCTATGAAATCTATGCGGCATGGAAAGAAGGCGATGCGCCGCTGGCGATGGAAAAACAGCAACATCTTCACCAGGCATCGCTTCGGGTGTGTGGGCGGATGGGCATTCCTGGAATCAAGTATGCTTGCGATCTGAACGGATATTTCGGCGGGCGTACTCGCCTGCCCTTGCTGCCACTTACCGCAGAAGAGCAGCAGGAGGTTCAATCTCGAATGGCAGACATTCGCTGAGTTGGTAATCGTGCGCTTCGCTATATGCAGGGAAACACCTAGGGCGTGTAGGGCCGGGGGAAGCGGTGGCTTCAGACGCTGTGCGTAACAGACTTCGGCCAAGCAATGAGACCTCACATTCAGGCATCCATTCCAACCGCAGGTCATCCAATTCTGCCCGCAGGTAAAGGTCAGAGCCAAGATTGCCGATATTCTCTGCGGGTCACCATGCACGATCAACGCATTTTGCTCGCCGAATCCGAATCCGAACACGCCGCCAAGCTGACCGAGATGCTCGAAGCGATGCAGTACAGCGTCGAGCGCGTGGAGAGCGGCATCCTAGCGCTGCAACGCCTGCAGGATTCCGATACGCCGGAGATGGCGCTGTTAAGCGCCGATATGCCGCTGATGAGCGGAATGGAAGTGGCGCTGGAGATTCGCCGCCGGACACGCCGCCGCCAGCTTTGGTTGATGCTGATGAGCAGCACCCCCAGCGCCGAAGAAGTGGCGATGGCCACCGATGCCGGAATCGACGAGTTCATGGTGAAACCAGTCAGCAGCGCGGAGTTGCGCATGCGCATCCGCACCGGCGAGCGCGTGCAGGCGGTGTACCGCGAGATCACCGATTCAGCCACCGTATTGGAGTTTCATGCCACGCACGATCCCCTGACCGGCGCATGGCGACGCGAAGCCATGCTCGATCTGCTTTTTCAGGAGACGGATCGGGCGCAACGATTGCGCACACCGCTCTCCCTGCTGCTAATGGACATTGATCGCTTTACCGAACTAAATCTACGCCACGGTTACGCAACGGGAGACAAGCTGCTGCCGCTGTTAACCAGCCGATTGCGCGACCAATTCCGCAGCTATGACGTCATTGGCCGCATTGGGGAAGATGAATTTCTGATCGCGCTGCCCGGCTGCATCAGCCTCCATGCGGAACAACAGGGCGATCGGCTGCGCCAGAGCATCTCCCGTCGATCCTTCAGAGTCGATGGAATCGACCTGCACCTCACCGCCAGCTTTGGCGTAGCGGAGAGCCAAGGCCGTTCTCCACTCATTGTTTTGCGCGAAGCCGAACGCGCTCTGGCCACCGCCAAGCTCCAAGGACGGAACTGCGTGCGTGCCTACGGGGTCGGGGAAACCGCACAGGCTCTATTGCCTGAAGCCCGCCGCAAAGCTGTGCTGAACCCGCAGACATAGGGGAGATCTTCCTATAGCGCGAGCAATTACAAAACTGTTACAGCATCCTGCCATGCCATGCTGGTATTGTCGGAATCAGATACTGTAGGCACGCTCGTTCCGAGGTAATTTTGTGACTCCTACTTCCACAGATTTTGCGCCCGCCGTCGAACATGCGGAGATTCCATTTGCCGCAGGCTCCCCTGCCGATGTCGCCGGGATGTCCGCCCTCCGCGCATCCCAGAACTCGGTGAAGATGCCACAGATGGGCCGCATCCGGCAGCAAGACAAGCTGGCCACGACGACGGCTTTTTTCTTCGCCATCTTTCATATCGGCGCGATTGTCGCCCTCTTTTATTTCCGCTGGAGCGCGCTGGCCGTGGCTGTCATCACCTATGCGATTGCCATCAACATCGGTATCGGCATGGGCTACCATCGGCTGCTGACGCATCGCGGCTACAAAGTTCCCAAGTGGCTGGAGTACGCCATTGCCGTTTGCGGAACGCTGGCGCTCGAAGGCGGGCCGATCTTCTGGGTGGCCACGCATCGCGTCCATCACCAGAACAGCGACCATTCCGGCGATCCGCACACGCCGCGAGAAGGCACCTGGTGGTCCCATGCAGGCTGGATTCTGAACGGCAAATCGCTGCACAACGAAACCGCTATTCTGTCGCGCTACGCGCCCGACCTGGCCAAGGATCGCTTCTATGTGCTACTCAGCAAATATCACTGGGTTCCACTGACCACGCTGGGGATTGTGCTGCTGGCCATCGGCGGCTGGCCTTGGGCGCTGTGGGGAATCTTTCTGCGCGTGACGCTGGGCCTGCACGCCACTTGGCTGGTCAATTCGGCCACGCATCTGTGGGGTTCGCGCCGCTTTGAAACGCGGGACGATTCCCGCAACAACTGGTGGGTTGCCCTGCTAACCGGCGGCGAAGGCTGGCATAATAACCACCACGCTCATCCTGTCTCGGCGCGTCATGGCTTGGCGTGGTATGAGGTAGATCCGAACTATTATGGCATCCTGCTGCTCAAAAAGTTGGGCTTGGCCAAACAGGTCAAGGTTGCCCAGTTCGATCCAAACGACCCGCGTCCGGCAGGCGCATAAGCGGTTCGGCACCAAGAATCACGCAAGAATCCTCGCCTGGCCGCTATACTGCGGTCAGGCATTTCTCTTGGCATTCCCATCTATGCACATCACGCGCCGCACCGGAGCCATTGCATTTTTCATCACGCTGGGCGCATGTCTGGTCGTGCTGGCGCTGACGTTGAATATTGGCTGGGTCATTCTGAACTGGCGCAAAATTATTCCGTTGATTCTGGGTATCGTCTTCTTTGGAATCCTCATCGCCGGACTGGTGCTGAATACCATCTTTCTGGTGCGCGAGGTTCGCCGCAATGAGCGGCATGACAGCTTTCTGAATGCGGTGACGCATGAACTGAAAACGCCCATCACCTCCATTCGCCTGTATCTGGAAACCTTGCAGCGGCGCGAGATGAATGAAACACAGCGGCAGGAGTTTTATCGCATCATGCTCTCAGACAGCGACCGCTTGCTTTCCACGGTGGAGCAGGTGTTGAAAGCTGGCGAACTGGGCCAGCGCGAGAGCGACTCCATGCGTATCCCCGTGGAGGTGGACTCCTTGGCACGTGAGTGCGTGGAGATTGTGCGTGCTCGACACCATCTGGCGGCAGATTCTGTAACGCTGAAGCAGGAGACAAGCGGGATATCCACCGTAGTTCTGGGCAATCTGGGCGATCTGCGCTCGGCACTGCTCAACGTCCTCGACAATGCCGTCAAATACTCGCAGGGCGCGCCGCACATCGTGGTTCATATCTGCGTGGAGCACAATGCCTGGGTGATGGTACGCATTACTGACTCTGGCATTGGCATTGCGCCCGCGCATCTGAAGCGCGTTTTTCGCCGATTTTATCGCGTGCCCAGTCTAGCCGTGTTGCGCGCCAAGGGAACCGGCCTGGGATTATTTTTAGTGCGTATCATCGCGCGCCAGCATGGCGGAGATGCCACCGCGTACAGTGAAGGCGAGGGTCGCGGCACCACCATCACGCTTCAGCTCCCTCGACTGCTTGAAATTCATCGCCTGGAGTTATGAACATGTCCCCGTCTTCCATCTCGCCCGCTCCCCGCATCCTGATCGTGGAAGACGAAGCGCATCTGGCGCAGGGGATGCTTTTTAACTTGCAGGCCGAGGGCTACGATGCAACCGTTGCCTCAACCGGCGAAGTGGCGTTGCAGTGGCTTCTGGAGAAAAAAATCCCTTTCGACGCAATCCTCCTCGACGTTATGTTGCCGGGACAGGATGGCTTCTCTGTCGCCGTCGCATTGCGTAGCGCACAAAATTACATTCCCATCCTGATGCTCACAGCCCGTGGGCGACCAGAGGATGTTCTGGAGGGCTTTGCCGCCGGAGCCGACGACTACCTGGCCAAACCTTTTGACCTCACCATCCTGCTGGCGCGGCTGCATGGATTGTTACGGCGTATGCGTTGGATTCCAGCACAGATATCCAATCAGACCTCCACTCCAGCCCCGCCGGATGTCTACATTTTTTCTGGAAAAACCATCGACTTTTCTCTGCTGGAGTTACGCACGGCCACCAGGCATATCCATCTGACGCTGATGGAGGCGGAGTTGCTGCGCCATCTGGTACAGAATCCTGGACGCGCCATTCCGCGTAAAGAAATTCTGGAGCGAGTCTGGCACCTGCGCGAGGACACCGACACCCGCGCCATCGACAATTTTATTGTGCGTCTGCGCCGCTACATGGAAGACGATCCCAGTCGGCCTGTACACCTGCAAACCATCCGCGGCGTGGGGTATTGTTTTCTTCCCGGCAATGGGTCGCCACCATAACCCCGAAAAAAACGCCTGCGCGCACATGGCGCTACACTAGAGGGCAAGTCCCGCGCTGGCACCTGCGGGCATCCCGACCGTGCGTATTTTCACCCGTTATATTCTTCGCGAAGTCGTCTCCCACATGCTGATTGGGCTGACGTTGTTTACGTTTGTGTTGTTCATGCGCGATCTGGGCCGCATTTTGGAACTGGTGGTGCGCGACAGCGCTTCGCTGGGCAGCGTGGTCAAGCTGGTTTTGTTTACACTGCCCAACATCCTGACCGTTACCATTCCAATGGCGGCGCTGGTTGGCATTCTTCTCGGCCTCAGCCGTCTGGCAGCGGACAGCGAAATCACCGCCATGCGCGCCTGCGGCTTTGGGGTCTTCCACTTTGTGCGGATTCTCTCCATCGTTGCTGCAGCGGCGTGGATATTGGGCCTGGCCAACTCGCTGTACTTCGCGCCCAAAGCGACCGTAGCTCTGTTGCAACTGGAAAAAAATATCCGCGACTCGCAGGCATCTTTTGAAGTGCAGCCCCGCGTTTTCTATGAAGACCTCCGCAACTCCGTTCTGTATGTGCAGGATGTTCGCGCAGGACGAGGCGTCTCCGTGTGGCACCATGTTTTTCTTGCCGACATCAGCGACCCGCAGACACCAAAGATCACAACCGCCGAGCACGCCACCGTCATCAACGGCGGCAATCATACCCTGAGCATGAGGCTGCGTGACGGACAAACGCACGAGCTGATTCCCAAAGACCCAAACTCCTACAACCTCTCCACCTTCGCGGAGACCGACCTTCCTATTCAACTGAGCGATCAGGAGAACACGCGTCTGGGCCGTAGCGATACGCCCGTGCTATCCATGTCGAATCGCGCCCTGTTCGCGCGCGCGCAACAGCCCGACGGACGCTGGTTCCAGATTGAACTGGAGAAGCGCTTTGCCTATCCCACCGCGTGCCTGGTTTTAATGTTGATTGGCATCCCGCTGGGGCTTTCTTCCAAACGCGGCGGCAAGAGCACCGGATTTGTGCTGACCATTTTCCTGGTCTTCATCTATTACTTTTTTTCTTCCACAGGAGTTGCGCTGGCGCGGCAGGGCAAGCTGCCAGTGCTGGTGGGCGTCTGGGCCGCCAATGCAATCTTCGCTATCGCGGGCCTGCTGCTGCTGCGTCAGATGACACGCGGATTTGTGCGCTTCCCCGCAAACCACTTGTTGACCCATTTACGCGCATCCTTTGCTCGCCAGCAGCTTCCATCAAGCGCGCCTCTCTCTCTGCGTCCGCGAAATCTCTCCAACAACTTTCCGTTGATTCTCGACGACTATGTGCTGCGCGAGTTTCTCACCAGTCTTGCGCTGGTCGAGGTCAGCTTTGTTCTGTTGTCGCTCATCTTCTCTTTCTTTGAGTTGATGGGAGACATCATCCGCAATCACGCGGCGCTCTCCATTGTGCTGGAGTACCTGCTGAACCTGACACCGAGCATGATCTACACCATCACTCCGCTCAGCGTGCTGATTGCGGTGCTGGTCACGATCGGCATCTTCCAGCGCTCCAACGAATTGACGGCGATGAAGGCCACGGGCATCAGCCTCTATCGGATGATTGTTCCGATTTTTATGATTGCGGCCATCCTCTCCATCGCGCTATTCAGTTTCGATCAGTTGTATCTGCCCACCGCAAACCGCCGTCAGGAGGCATTGCGCAGCATTATCAAAGGCAAGCCGCCGCGCACGTTCCTTCGCCCAGATCGGCAATGGATCTTTGGAGAAAAACGCCCCGGCATCCCAGAACGAATTTTCTATTATGAATTTTTCGATCCGACAGACAATCAGTTCGCCAATCTAACGGTTTTTGAATTTCAACCCAACAGCTTTCAACTGGCCCGGCGTATCTTCGCATCCAATGTTCATTGGGAACCCCGCCTGCACGAGTGGGTCTTTGAAAATGGGTGGGAGCGAAGTTTCGCGGATGGAACCATCTCCTCCTACACAACCTTTGATGCCCATGTCTTTCCGCAGATTGCGGAGACTCCGCAGTACTTCAAAAAAGAAGACATGCCATCCTCCGAGATGACCTTCACCGAGCTGGCGCGCTACATTCACGACCTGCAACAGAGCGGCTTTGACACGCTTCCCTTGCGCGTGCAGTTGAATAAAAAAATCGCCTACCCGCTGGTCACGCTCGTAATGGCTGTTCTTGCTGTGCCATTTGCGCTCTCCACGGGGCGGCGCGGATCGTTGACCGGCGTTGCCATCGCCATTGGAGTCGCCATTGCCTACTGGATGGCGGCAGGACTCTTTGAGGCAATGGGAAATGTAAACACGCTGCCAGCAGCGCTGGCCGCCTGGTCTCCCGATCTGATGTTTGCGTTGGCCGGAGGCTATCTCCTGCTGAGAACGCCGACGTAGATCGATCCCCGCCCATCCTTCCCGCAAGATTCACTACAATTGAAGGTACGGGAAGCGTAGACCCCCTCATGCTCCAGAAGTTACGACCTCTATTTCCGTACATGCGGCGCTACCATCGCGGCTATCTTGCAGGCGCGCTCTGCGTGATCTGTAGTAATGCGCTCTGGATTCTCTTGCCGCAGATCCTCCGCAATGCCGTCAATGACCTGACGCATCACCTGACCCGCGAGAGAATTTTGATCGACGCGCTGTTGCTGATCGCGCTGGCAGCTTCCAAGGGAATTTTTCTTTTCCTCACGCGATGGATTTTAATCAGCATCTCGCGCGACATCGAATACGATCTACGCAACGATCTGCTGCTGTCGCTGGAAAGCCAGTCCCTCTCCTATTTTCAGGAGCATCGCACCGGCGACATCATGGCTCGCACCACTAATGATCTGAATGCCGTGCGCATGTTGCTTGGCCCGGCCATTATGTACAGCGCCAACACCGTGCTGTTTACCATCGGCGCGCTGTTCTTCATGCTGCGCATCAGTCCCTGGATGACGCTGCTGGCCTTTGCGCCTCTGCCTGTTGCCAGCGTGCTGGTGCAGTATTTTGGCCGCCGCATTCACGAGCGTTTCGAGCGCATTCAGGCCATGTTCTCCGATATCTCCGCGCAGGTGCAGGAAAACGTCTCCGGCGTGCGGCTGATCCGCGCCTTCGCGCAGGAAAAGGCGGAGATTCGCTCCTTCGAGAACGCCAATCAGGAATACATTCGCCGCAGCCTGCTGCTGGTGCGATTGATGGGAATGTTGTGGCCGACGCTGGAATTTCTGCTGGGCCTGTCTATGGTGGTGGTGCTTTGGGTAGGCGGACATGAAGTGCTTTCAGGGCGCATCTCTGTGGGCGCTTTTGTTGCCTTCAATACCTACATGCTCATGCTCACCTGGCCGGTGATTGCGCTGGGATGGGTGGTCAACATTGTGCAGCGTGGAACGGCCTCCATGCTCAGAATCCACGAAATTCTTATCGCGGAGCCAACCATCACCGATGCGACGCTGCCTGCGGAGTCCTTTGCCGCTTCCAAGATCAACGGCGATATTGAGTTTCGCAATTTGAGCTTTTCCTATGGCGACGGCCAGCCAGCGGCTCTGCAAAATATCAATCTAAAAATTCCCGCAGGCAGCAGTCTGGCTATCGTTGGGCCGACTGGCTCTGGGAAAACTACGCTGGTTCGCTTGATTCCGCGTCTCTTCGATGTGGAGCGCGACATGTTGCTGATTGATGGCCGCCCAGCGCAGGACTATCGTCTGGAAACGCTGCGGCAGGCCATTGGATTTGTCCCGCAGGAAACATTTCTTTTTAGTGAGACGATCCATGAGAACATTGCCTTCGGCGCGCCGGACGCGACTAGGGAGCAGGTCTTGGCTGCGGCCAACATTGCTTCCATTCGCGATGAGATTCTGGAGTTTCCGCGTGGCTTTGAAACAATGGTGGGGGAACGCGGCATTACTCTCTCTGGCGGGCAAAAACAGCGCACCGCAATTGCGCGCGCGCTGGTGCGCGAGCCTTCCATTCTGATTCTTGATGACGCGCTGGCCAGCGTGGACACCTACACGGAAGAGCGCATTTTGCAGTCGTTGGCGGCAGTGCTGCGTGGACGAACCACAATCTTCATCTCCCACAGAATTTCCACGGTGCGCAGCGCCGACCAAATTGCGGTTCTGGTGGAGGGAAAGATTGCCGAGCTTGGCAGCCACGAGGAACTGGTCGCGCGCAATGGTCACTATGCGCGCCTGTTTGAAAAACAAATGCTGGAAGAAGAACTGGCTGTTGCCGGATAAAACCCCTACGCCGACCAGCGACGCACAACTGGCTCCTCAGCTACAGTGGAGATCGACACAGGCGCAGGCCGGATGGATACGTTTCTCTCTTCTCGCGTCTGCTGCTCGCGAGAAAACATTCCCTGCGCCGCCTCGCTTCCAGAAATCTCCTGCCATGCGTCGCGCACATTGCGAATGTTGCGAATCGTTTCTTGCAGCAATTCGACCGAGCCATCCCGCGAGGCAATCACGCACTGCGAATACATAACCGCATAAAACTCGCTGAGCGTTACTGCCGACTGTCCCCCTGCATCTGCCCGGAGACGCCCCTGCAAATATGCCAAGATATCCAGTGTGTACTTGATGTTTTCACGCCGACCCGCGACATCCCCGGATTCAATGCAGGAAATGGCCTGGTGGAGAAATCGCATCATGCCATCGTAGAGCACTACGACCAGCTCGATGCTGTTCTTGACTGCGAGCGTCTGCTGCTGATAATCCATTGCCTGCCTCTACGGAACTCGAATCATCCGAAGTTCGGGTTGATGTTATATCCAGAGAAGGAACTATAGAGTTCATTCATGTAACCCAGTTGCTGTGGAATCTGCGTCAACGTGAAGTTGGCCTGGTTCAATTCCGCTGTGAGCGTCTGCGTTTTCTGGGAAATCAGTGTGTTCTCATTGGTGATGTTGGTGTTCAATGAAGTCTCCATCGTCTGGTTCTGCTGTTGCGCCAGATAGATAGAGCCATTGGGAGCCTGCGTGCCCAGATTGTTCAATATGGTGGTAAAGTTTCCGCCAAAGGACGTATAGGTCGAGCTGGGCTGCAAAAAGTTGACCACGTCTTGATAGTTACTATTCAATGTGGCATCCAATGCGGATACATTGAGCGTGAGCGTGCCATCGTTGTTGACCGAGACACCCAGTTGCGTAATCGACGAAATACTTCCACTGCCGCTCGCCTGTAAGGTTGGCGCGCTGGCCGCCAACGTGGCAGGCGTTGAGGAAGATGCCGTTACTGTCATGGCGGTATCTGTTGAATTCAACGTAGCGGAGTAGCCCGTACCCGATGCATTCAGATCTGCGGCAATCTGCGTTAAGGTCGAAGGTGTCGTGATCGCAGCGCTTGATCCTGTGCCACTGGCTCCCGTGCCAAAGGTTCCTGCTGCTGCCGTGTAAGTGTCCGTTGCGGAAGGTGCCGTGAAGGTATAGCCCGTACTCTGACTCCCCGTGGCCGTAAGGCCAGAGGGAACGATGTACGTCATCGCCGATTGCAATTGAGACTGCAAAAGAGCAACCGTCGGGTTGCCGAAAAGTGGTTCT
>DAHXNK010000057.1 GCA_027365415.1 Acidobacteriaceae bacterium | reverse complement strand
AAGATCGGGATACACGCCGATGTTAGAGACGATCATATTCAAATCCGAGGGACGAACTTCCTGACGAACAACGTTTTCAATGCGCGCAGCGATTTGGTCGGTCAACTCGATACGGGAGCCGGCAGGAGCCTTGAACATGATGACAAACTGACCGGGATCGGTACGCGGAAAAAAAGCCACGCCCAAAAGTGGATAGAGCGCAAAGCTGAAGACAACGAAGGCGGAGAAGGCCAGAACTACGGGAACCGGACGATCTAGACAATACAGAATGGCTCCGTCATATTTTTTCTGGATTGCGTGGAAGCCTTCATTAAATTTTGTGAACACGTATTGGAATGGAGATAGTTTGCCGGGATGACTGGCGTGTTCCTGTTCCCGGTGCATCGTGGCCAGATCAATCGGGTCGTTTGCATCGACTTGGGCCTGAATCTCCGCAGGGGATTCCCCTTCATGTTCATGACTGACATGCCCGGTGAACTCAATGAACTTGGCGCAAAAGAGTGGCACGACAGTCATGGCCACCATGTAGGAGGCCATCAAGGCCAAGACCACGGCCAGAGCGAGCGCAGAGAAGAGATATTTACTGACGCCCACCAACAAAACCACAGGGAAGAAGACAATCGATGTACTGACGGTGGCCGCCAGCACCGCTAGCGCGACCTCATTGCCGCCCTGCTCGGCGGCGACAATGGGAGGTTCGCCCATCTCCATGTGACGGAAGATGTTTTCCAGCACCACGACTGAGTTGTCGATCAATCGCGACAAGGCCAGAGCCAAACCGCCCAGCACCATCGTATTGACCGTGTTGCCGGTTGCATTCAGCAACAGAAAGGCCGTGAGCACCGAGATGGGGATCGACAACATAACCGACACGGTTGCCCGCACGTTTCCTAGAAACAGCAGGATCATCAGGCCGGTGAGGATCAGACCGATGCCGCCCTCATGAATCACGTTTGCGATCGCCAACTTTACAAATTCAGACTGGTCGAAGACGACCTTCGCCTTCAATTGCGGAGGGACATCCAGCAGGTGCTTCACGCGGTCGCGTATGCCATTCACAATGGTGATGGTGTTGCTGCCGCCGCCTTGCTTGAAAATTGGCAGATAAACGGAATGCTGCCCGTCCACGCGCACGACGTTGTATTGCAGTTGTCCGCCGTCCACGGCGTGGCCAACATCGCCTACCAGAATGGAGGAGTTGCCGGAGGTCTTTAAGGGAATATAGTTTGCATCGCTTCCCTTGATAACCTGGCTATTCGCGTAGATGTTGTAATCCTTGGGGCCAATGCGAACGTCGCCAGCGGGCAGGATCAGATTCGATTGATTCACGGCCTTGTAAACGTCATCGACGCTCAACCCGCTCGCTTCCAGCTTCAGCGGATCGACGTAGACCATGATCTGGCGATAGGTTCCGCCATACGGCTGCGGAACCGACGCGCCGCTGACGTTGGCCACCTGGTCGCGAACCTCAAACATCGCGTAATCTTTTAGCTTCTCTTGATTCAACCCCTGGCCTTCCACCGTAATCAGGCAGACGGGGAGGTTGGCGGCATCAAACGAAAGCACCACGGGCGGAAAAGTACCCAGCGGCAATCTTCGTAGATCGGCCATCGCTAGGTTGGAGATGTTACTGACATCTGCATTGGGATCGGTGCCCGGCTGAAAGTAAATCTTAATTAGGCTGACGCCCGTCATGGAGCGGGATTCGATGTGTTCAATGTTGCTGCCCAGCGTAAAAAAGCGCTCGAAGGTATTGGTGATATCTGCTTCCATCTGCTCAGGCGGCATACCGGAGTAAAAGGTGGCCACAACGACAACGGGAATCTTGACTGCCGGGAACATGTCTACCGGCATACTGAGCAGGTTGACCGTGCCCACAACCACAATGAACATGCAGGCCATTAAAATGAAAAACGGATATTTAATCGCAAACGAAGACATCTATTTGCTGCCTCCCTGCGTGTTGTTCTGGGTTTGCTTGAACTCAATGAGGTTGGTATCGGTTGGACTCGGCGTAACGACCTCTCCGGGCTGATAGTTGGCTTGGTTGCCGACAATCACGAGATCTCCTTCATTCACTCCGCTGACAATCTCATAGCGATTCGGCCCCTGAATACCCAGCACAACCGACCGCTTCATCACGCGATTCTGCTTGTCGAGCGCCAGCACATAGGGATTGTCGCCTTCCACGATGGCATCAATGGGAACCGAGAGCGCATGATCGTGATTCACGAGTGGGAATGTGGTGTTGGCATACATGCCCGGTGCCAGATGGAGGTCTTTATTGGGGATATCCACTTCCGTCAACATGGTGCGCGTGTTGCGATCCATCGAACGCGTGAAGCGAACGATTTTCGTGTGGATCAACTCTCCGGTGGCTTGTACCTGCACCGTAGCCGCGCCGCCGATGCGCATGTAGTTTGCCGCCGATTCTGGAACGGGCATACGCAGACGCAGCAGGCCGCTTTGCGCTAAACGAACCAGCGGCATGGCGCTTTTATCTTCACTGGTGCCTGCGGCAAGCAGCGCTCCGGTATCGGCGTAGCGGAAGGTGACCACTCCATCAAAGGGCGCGCGAACGAAGGTGTAGGCAAACAGCGCCTGATAATGCTGCAACTCCGAGTCGTCCTCGCTCAACTTCTCCAAAGCCGCATCGTGGCTCGATTTGGCTGCGTCAATTTGTGCCTCGGATGAAAGATCCTTGGCCTGCGCATCATCTAATTCCTGCTGCGCAATCAAGCCCGGACGGGTTGCCGCCGCCCCCACCAACCGGATGTACTCCGAATGGAGCGCTGAATGGAGCGCCTGGGCGCGAGACACATCGTTTTGTGTCCGCCGAACCTCGGCCTTATCGCGCACAATGGCTGCCTTGGCGGCTTCAACCTGCGCCTGCAACTCTGGAACTTCCAGAACAGCCAGCACTTCTCCGGTGTGGACGATATCGCCGATATCGACGTTGATCTGCTTGACGTAGCCGGAGACCTTGGCGAGAACCAGAATGTCCTGGTACGCCTGAAAGACACCGGGAACCGTGACGCTGGAGAGCGCAGGCAGTCTGCGAACCACGGACACGGCAGCAGAGGGGGACTCGCCGGCATTCGAGGCATGTTTTGCCGCATTCTCTTTTTCCCGGTCGTGCCAGATCCAAAAACCGGCGAGCAGGACAATGACAATAATCGCAATCAGAAATTTACGCTTGGAAGTACCCATCGAAAACGTCCCTATATCGTGCGTGGTAGCACGGAATCATGTAGCAACATGGAAACGACGCGCCGGGCTGCATCCGCGTTTGGGTGCAGCAGGATGCAATCCTGCGCGGAAGACTATAGAAGGATCAATGCAGGCGGCGGGCGGGAAAAGAGAACATGGTCATGCTCCCGCAGCGGGGGGCGAACTCGACTGCGTTGAAAAAGAAATTTACAGGGGAAAATCGCGCGGAGGTCGGAGCACAAAAGCAGGCCAAGGAATGCAACGATGACGGGAAACAGCACTCCGCCGCGTTCCATGTGGACAATTGCGGTTGTGGATGCGTGGCTACGTTCTCCCAGCCACATCTTCGCCATTGGAACCGCGCCGCCGTTCATTCGAGCCGATTCATACTGTTGCAACCGATAGTGCAGCCCCCAATAGAAAATGGCCAAGGCAAGAACAAACCAGCCAACGCTAAACCCGCTCCAGTAGCGCTTGGCGCGTCGCTTGGCCGAACCCATCCCGGGCGCGTTCCCTGCTGTGCAGCAATTTTTCTGAATTATGAGCATCTATCTTTCAAGAAGTCCGTTGCTGCACTATGCACAGCCCAACCAGTCTATCTTAAAACATGTTAAAAATTCGCTACATCCTGGCAGCAAGAGCGCTCCCAGCGCCTTGGAGTGTCAGCCACACCCCCACTATGGAGTAGACGATCCATATTTGAATTGGGAAGCAAGAGTAGAAAAAATATTTTTGCTCAGGCGGACGGTATGTATTGGCGCAGAAATGGATGCTTCTCGATTTGAGATTGTATGATGTTTTGAGATGGGATTTGCAGAAGCAATTCACAAACTGGGCGGAAATTCGCTCGACGCAAGACAACGTGGCCGCCGCCGCAGGCTTATTTTGCAGGATGCTGCGGCTCTCCTCAGTCTGGCCGGGATCACACTGGCGCTCTCCGTTGTGACGTATTTCTTTTTTCATTCCTTTCGCGCCCACCGACAGGTGCTGGAGTCGCGCTGGTTTGAGAGAGGGCAGCAAGACTTGGCCTCTGGGCACGCGCAAGATGCGGTCGAGGCCTTCCGCTCCGCGCTTACGCTGTCCTCTGGCAATCGCGCCTATGAACTGGCGCTGGCTCAGGCGCTGGCCGATGCCGGACGAACCGATGAGGCGTATACCTATTACTCCACGTTGCTGGAAGCGAAGCCGGGAGACGGCCTGCTGAACCTGCGCATGGCACGGTTGGCGGTCAAGAAAAATGATCCGGCAGAGGCGATTGCCTTATATCAGGCGGCGCTGAACGGAGACTGGCTGGCCCAGGGCGTATCGCGTCGTCGCGAAGCCCGGTTGGAGCTGGCCCAATATCTGATCCTGCAGCACATGCCGACGCGTGCGCAGGAGGAGTTGCTGACCGCCGAAGGCAACGCGCTGGAAAATCCTGCGGTGATGAATCAGATTGCTGCGCTGCTGGAGCAGGCCCATTTTTTGAAGGATGCGCTCACGGCCTATCAGCGCGCGCAGCAACATGCCTCATCCAACAGCCCGGAGATGTTGCAGGCCTTCCTGGGCGAAGGTCGGGTTGCCAAATCTTTAGGGGAATACAAGGTTGCGCGGCAGGCTCTGGAGCGCTACCTCATCCATGTGCGTTCGGTGGGCAATCCCCCGGAGGATCCCGCCGTCGTTGCGTCATGGTTCGATCAGTTGCAGCGGATGCAGGCGCTCAATCCACTCCCCAGTCTTCCGCCGCGCCAGCGCGCGCAGCGGATTTTGGCCGATGGAGGCATCGCCCGCCAGCGTCTCCGCGCCTGCATCGCGCAGCAATCCACTGCCGCCCAGCCGAAGCAGGATGCGGCAACGCTGGCTATTCTGAGGTCCGAGTGGAAAACATTTCCTTCCCTTCGTCTTTCGCAACTGGCCAATAACCAGCAACGGCAGGATTCGCTGGTTTCGCTGATTGACCAGACAGAGATATGGGCCAACCAACGTTGCGGCGCACCCACCGGCGATGATGCCCTGCTTCTGCAACTAGCCACAGTTCCCAACAGAACGGAGTAACGCCCACGATGGACATGGAAGCGCCTTCGACGGCAACGACGCCATCTCCGGTTGACTCTTTCTCCGCTTTGAGTGAGGAGGAGATGCGGCAGATTGCGCCTACGCGAGAGAATCGCCTTCTTCTCGTGTTGTCGATTTTTATTGGCATCCTCTCCGGCTTGTTGGTGGTCTGCTTCCGCATCTCCATCGAATGGCTGCAAGTGCTGTTGCTCGGCTCGGTTCCACATCCGGGCCAGTATCGGCTGCTCTTTGCCCCTATGCTGGTGGGTCTGCTGGTCGCGATTCTGGTCAAATATTTTTTCCCGCAGGCTCGTGGCAGCGGCATCAATCAGACCAAGGCCGCGCTGTACATCTACAACGGCTACATCTCTTTCCGCACCATGATTGGGAAGTTCGTCACCGCAGCCCTGGCCATAGGGTCGGGACATTCGCTTGGGCCGGAAGATCCAGCGCTGCAAATCGGAGCAGGACTGGCTTCCATCGTGAGCCGCCATTTGCGTCTGTCGCGGGAGCGGCTGCGCCTCTTTGCTCCTGTAGGAGCCGCTGCCGGATTGGCCGCCGCTTTCAATGCTCCCATCTCCGCGATTCTGTTTGTCATTGAAGAAGTCATTGGTCGCTGGAGCGCCGCCGTGCTCGGCTCCATTGTGCTGGCTGCTGTCTCCAGCGTGGTGGTCGCGCGTGCCTTCTGGGGCTCGGAGCCAATGTTTCACATTCCCAGTGTCAACCTCCGCGACAACCGCGAACTGCTGGCCTACGCGGTGTTGGGCGTGGTCGGCGGATTGGCTTCCGTGCTTTTTTCCCGGCTGCTCGGCTGGCTGCGTCCCTGGCTGCGAACGTTGCCGAAGAAGACGCAGGTCTGGCAGCCCGCTGTCGCCGGATTGATGGTTGGGGCTATCGGATTCTTTGGATTTCCGCAGGTGATGGGGCCGGGCTACGATGTCATCGACCATGCCATGCACGGCGAATATCTCTGGCACATTCTGTTGACGCTGGCGATTTTGAAGATTCTGGCGACCACGCTGTCCTTCTCCAGTGGCACGCCGGGCGGCATGTTCGCGCCCACGCTTTTTATTGGAGCCATGCTGGGCGGAACGGTGGGCAGCGTGGAGAAATTATTCTTCCCACACCTCACCGGCTCCATCGGCTCCTAC
This sequence comes from Acidobacteriaceae bacterium, assembly GCA_027365415.1. Lineage (GTDB taxonomy): Bacteria > Acidobacteriota > Terriglobia > Terriglobales > Acidobacteriaceae > JAJZIJ01. The sequence continues at coordinate 6,725 of DAHXNK010000057.1, read as the reverse complement.
GCGCTGGTCGGCATGGGAGTGCTCTTTGCGGGGTTCCTGCGTGCTCCGCTCACCAGTGTCTTTATGGTGCTGGAAGTCAGCGGAAATTATTCCATTGTTCTGCCCGTTATCCTGGCCAATACCATCGCGTACCTTCTCGCTCGCAGCTTGCAGACCATTCCGATTTTTGAAGTGTTGACGTTGCAGGACGGCCTGAGCCTTCCTTCGATGGAGGAGGCGCGGGAGGAGACGGCTTTGCGCGTTGAGGACGCTGTTCATGCTCCCGATATACCCGTGGTTTTCGGCACGGACGCCCCAGCCAGCATTGTGGAGACGATGAAGAAGCAGAAGGTGGAGCTGGCGCTGGTGCGTTGCCGAAACCATCGCTGGTATGTCCTGACGGTGAGCGAAGCAGCCAAAGCGATACAGGCCAGTGCCGCGCGAATAGAAGATGCGCTTCCCGATGAGCGAGCGCCGCTACTCTATCCCGATCTGGCTCTCGACGAAACGCTGCCCCATTTTCGACGCTGGCCAGTGTTGCCGGTTGTCAATCGCGCCGTGTCGGGTTTTCTGGAAGGTGTCCTTTCGCAGAACGATGTCTTGCAGTGCTACCAGAACCACCTGCAAGTCCACGGCCACAGATAGCGCTGCGGGTACTGAGTATGGTTAGGATTTGGGGTGCCATATTCAAGCCTTCTTTTGGCTTGAGTGGGCCGCCGGAGCCTGTGGGCGCGTAGTGATTTTCCCAGGTCTCAAAATCGAGACCTGGGAAAATCCGGCGGCGCACGACACAGCGCGCTGCGCTGCTACTGTCTCAATCCGCCCAGAGACATTTGCATGCCTGCGCGGAAATTAAACGGCAACGCGGGATATCCAATCACCTGCTGATAATGCTGGCTCAGTAGATTGTCCATTATGGTGTAGCCATAGATGCGGTGGCTGATCTGATAGCTGCCGGAGAAGCCAAAGTTCTGATAGCCAGGGTCAAGGTTATGGTTGGGCAATAGCAGCGTATTGCCGCCATTGGCATCCAGCAGGTAGGTGCTGTCGTCACGCCGCCCCATGATGGTTGCCGTGATCGTGCCATACCAGCGCGGGTGCGCGTAGGTGAAGGAAAAGAACCCATTCTGCGGAGCGCGACGGAAGGGACGCTGCCCCACCAGCGGCGAATACGCTCCAATCTGCACATTGGGGATATTGGGATTGGTGGAAGGAGACATATTGTCGCTGGAGAAGGATCGCTGCACGACGGCATGCGTGTAGGTGTAGCCGCCGCGCGCGTACATGCTGTTGGTGATGTGGTAGTTCATGCTGCTTTCAAATCCCTGCGCGCTGAAGCTGAGCGAGTTGATGTACGCGCCAAAGGAGGTATTGGCGATCGTCTGTTCCGCCGCAAGGGGAACGCCGAGTTGCAGCAACGCGGGCGCATCGACAAATTCAATCTGATTGCTGAATTGATTATAGAAATATCCGGTATGCAGCATCGCTTTACTGCTGAGGAGTTGCTGATCCATGCCCCCTTGATAGGTGCGTGTTGTCTGCGCGCCGACGGGGGTGATGCCATTTTGCGCGATCAACTGCTGTCCGTTGGGCAACGACTCCAGAACGCCGTAGATAGAACCGCGCTGCTCGGCAATGGTTGGCTCCAGAATGCCCTGCGCATAGTTGAGGCGCGCCTTTGTTCCCGTCAGCCAGCCAGACGACGATGGTTTTACCAGATAAAACGCAGCGCTGGCTCGTGGAGTTGGCGCAAATCCAAAAACGGAGTAGTCGGCCAGATCGGTACCGCCGTTGTAGTAGAAGCGGCTGCCAAGATTTCCAGATGCCTGCATGATGTAGTCGAAGTTGCCACGATCAGCAAACTGGGGAACGTAGTCGTAGGCCGTATCGCCGCGCTCCGATTCATAGTGGAAGGAGCCAAGCAGAACCAGCTTAGGGTTGACCGTGTAATCCGATTCGCCATAGAACGCATCGCGATTGGTCAGGATGCTGTCTGTTCCGGGAAAGGTAAAATTTGGGCAGTTATAAAACGCCTGGCCACTGGCAGAGTAACCATTTCCGCCTTTGATGATGACGGGCAGGCCCAAATACTCCTGCGCGACACCACAGTTGTTGACCGCGTTGGGATTGTTGACCAGAATTCCTGTCGGGTAGGGATCGGTGTTGAGCGAGCGCAGCCGCACTAGGCCATACTGCGCCTGTACATGCATCGCGGCAGAGTATTGGTCTTCCAGCGTCACGCTGCCGTAGAGGTCATGCTCCGCCAGATATTGCGAATCGGGAATGCCATAGAACAGCAGCGCATTTGGCTCTCCGCTGGCTGCGGCTACGCGACGCACCGTGGCGCGCATGTGCATGTGCGGCGTGAGGGCGTAGCCGAAATTGCCCACGAAGGTTCCATTGTGGAAGCTGCTGTTGGGGTAGCTGTTGCCGGTATCGAAGCGGGCGAAGTCCGCGTAATAATCGGCGCGATTGCGCACGCCGTCCAGCGAACCCTCCTGCCGATAGGTGCCGAAGTTTCCACCGTCAATCATGTAGGTAAGCAGCGGCCTCGGCGTGGTTCCGCGTGTTGTCGTCAAATTGATGATGCCTGCGGATGCCCCCGCGCCATACAGGGAGCTGTCTGATCCACGAAAAATCTCCACTCCGTTAATGCCATTTGACGACAGATAGGCAAAATTGACCGCGCCGCCAATGTCATTGATCGGAATGCCGTCCAGCATCACGTCCGTGGCATCGGAGTTTCCACCCAGCTCAAATAGAGATGTCTGCGCGCCGCGCTGTCCCGTGGTGGAAAACTGCAAGCCATCGACCAGCCGCAGCATGTCCTGAATATCCTGCGTGTGCAGATAGAGCGTTGGATCCAGCACCGTCACCGATGCGCTGGTCTGCGATTGCGGCGTGGGCATTCCGTTCGCTGTTACGGTTACATTCTGGGCCAGACTGCCCATCTGCATTACCATGTCCTGATACGCTGGCTCTGCGGCGGAGACATAGAGTTCATGGCTGTATGTTGGGGTGAATCCGCTTGCGATCACGCGCACCGCGTAGCGTCCGGGCTGGGCCGTTGCAAGAGAATACATCCCCCGGCCATCGGTATAGGTGAACGCGGCGACCTGGCTTCCGTTCAGAGTTACAAGCTCCACGCGGGCGTGCGAGACGGCTGCGCCCAAGGGGTCTGTTACCATGCCACGCACGGCGGATTGGGCTGCGCATATCGGCGATGCCAGATATAGCAGAGTGACAACAAAAAATAAGCGTGTAATGCTCGATGCAAAAAAACGCGACATAAAATTCCCCTCGGATCGTGCATCGCAGAGCCGGTCTCCTGACTTGCGCATCGACGGGCAGAGACACCTTCCCAGAAGCATATTCAGAATGCCTCCAGTGGCTGCTCATGTCTGTTAGACATGGCTTGTCCTGCTCTCCGCGCTTACAGTTACGGGGTAGTGGCGGATTTGCACCGCGCTTCCCGAACACTCTGCGGTTCAAAGTGAATCGCTCCCGCAACCCCATCTCCGGGAATCGTACTCCGGCGACGAGCTTGAGCAAGCGAACATGTAACGGGAATAACATTGCATTGCTGCGACGCTCGGCTGTGGAAACAGCAGAGCAAACGCGCTCCCCGGCCCTCCCATCGGAACCGAAGACTGCATGGAAATGACCTCTGGCCGGTCTCCTGACTTGCGTATCGACGGGCGAAAACGCCTTCCCGGAAGCCTACAACCTGCTTCCAGTGGCTGCCATATTGGCCTGTTCCCAACCCTCCACGCTTACAGTTACGGGGTAGTGGCGGATTTGCACCGCGCTTCCCGAACACCGGAGGCTGTCGAGATTATATGGCGCAACAGAAAAAATGTCATCTGGGGAAGCGCTGTACAGGTCGGCGAATTGAAGGGGCGCGGCTTTAGCTGCTGCGGACGGGTTTCAGCCCGTCCGTGGCAGCTACACAATCAACGCGCGGGCGGTAGCCCCTGAGGGCAAGTCGCCTAGCTGACTCAATCGGTGGCTAGTTTTTGACGCGATGGGCGATGATCTGATCCTTCACTTTGTCATACGTATCCTGCGGCAGAATGCCACGGGTCAGCAATTGCCGCTTCGAGGCGTAGGGACGGCCTCCAATGATGCGCTTCGCATACACCGCGCCCATGCCGGGGATAGCCTGCAACTGATCGGCGCTGGCGGTGTTGATGTCGATTAGATTCGCCTTAGCGTGTCGCATTGAGTGGGCGCTGCTTTGCGCGCTGGCGGGTTCAGCCAGCATCGGCGAAAAGGCCGCCAGCCCAAGGATCAAGCCCAATCCTACGGTCAAAAGAAATTTTCTCCGCTGCATCGTATCTCCTCCAATTTTTTCTTGATCGTTATGCCACATACAACGCGCAAGCATCTTTCCCATGATCGTAGCGCAATCTGACTATGCCCGTCCCTTTTCATTCCATACAATCGAGTTTTTGAACAGATTTTTATAAATAAACAGAGAGAGCAGCGCAACCTTCAAAGCTGGGGAGGGCATCTCACCTGCTGTAGCATGCAGCACAAACTGCAAAGGAGAATCCGCGATGTTGCGGACCATTTTCGTAGTCCTTCTTGTTTTGTGGTTGCTTGGATTTGTTGGCTTCCATGTACTTGGTGCATATATCCACATACTCTTGCTGATTGCGGTGGTGGTGCTGATTATCGCGCTCATCGACGGCGGTCGCGGCAGAGCCTTGTGATTTCCAAGTTGAATGGGGAGGAATCGCGCGTAACGAACGAACATAACCAGCGCTTCCGGCGTTTGCCGCAATCGCTGCAAATTCAGATGGAGGAATCTCATGAATAAGAATCAGATTTCAGGAAAAGTGGATCAGGCTGTTGGCAAGGTCAAGCAAAATGTTGGCGCGGCTGTTGGCAATCAAAAACTGGCCAACAACGGTGTTGTCGATCAAGTGAAAGGCGCGATCAAGGAGACCTGGGGGAACGTAAAAGAGACCGCCGGGGAGATTGCCAGGGATAACCAAAAGCGCGCGGAAGGGCGTGGAAACGATATGCGTGAGCATATTTCCCACGCGAACGGAAATGTGAAGGATCGTGTCCATGCCAAGATTGACGCGGCCGGGGAAGCGCATCAAGCAGAAGAAGAGCATCGGCTTGCGTGAGCCAGCGGCAAAAGAAAAGAAATAGCTCTCTGGAAAATTTCAGAGAGCTATTTCTTTGCGGTATTCGATACTCCCAGCCGGGAGAGCGAAATATGTTGTGATTCGCCTACGCTGGGGCGTAGACGGCGTAGCCACGCGGTGGGGCGGGGAACTCACTGTTGCCGATTGCATCCGTGATGCGTTCTGTGGGTGTAGCCGTGTCGTGGCCATCCCAGGCCACGGGGACGAATTTCTGTTTTTTCCACTTTGTCTTCACGTTGGTTCCGTTCCACTTGTCCCCTAGATTGTTCAACACGTAAATCAGCCCCGATTTCTGCGCGGTGTCATCGCGGTAGCCAGCGCGCTGCATGATGTAAAGGTCTGGATCAGCGTGGAGGATTTTTGAATCGCCTCCGGCATGTCTCTGATGCGCGGAGATCAGAGCGTCGATTCCGTTTGGAGTGCCAGCGCGGGCCAGGTTGTTGTTGTAGTAGTCGTACCAGAAGACGCAGGGGTAGCCCTCATGCACCAGAATGTAGGAGTAGGCCAACATCTTGTCATGCACGATGGTGGTGTCATCGTTTGCGGGATTACTGTTGTTGTTCGCGCTGGCGGTACTGCCCATGTCGTGGTTGTCCACAAAAGTGACGGCACGCATGGGACGGTTGGTAACGATGGCCCCATGATCGGTAAGGTTGCGCAGATCGTACTTGAGCGTGTCGCAGACATCCTTGAGTTTGTAGCGCAAGGGAAAGTCGAAGGCAGCCACTTGGTTATCCGAGAAACTATTCACATGGTCTAGCCATTGTGCAATGCTTTCGCCGTCCTCCCAATACTCGCCGACCACGAAGGGGCTGAACTCCTTGCCATCCTGAACGTAGCGATACTTGGCAATGGTGCCAACCATCCATGCGCCGTAGCCTTTGACAAAATCGAAGCGAAAGCCAGCAAAGCCGAGTTCCTCGATAATCATCTGCGCGTATTCCAAGATGGAGGCGTAAACAAGCGGGTTGCGATGGCAGAGGTGAGGGAAGCCAGCGTACAGTTCTCCCTCCAACACGGCTTCATATCGGCTGGGATGGAAGCAGTTCCAGTCGCGTGGGAAGCGACCACTTTTCGGGTGGAATTTTGTCCAGCGTTTCTGACCGTCGAGTGGGTTGATCTCCTCCTCGTCCCCGCCGGAGTTGTGATTGATAACCATATCGGCATAGCAGCCCATGCCGCTGGCGCGCGCTTTCCGAATCAGGGCTTCCAGTTCGGCGCGATTGCCAAACCAGGTCTTGGTGCCGCCCTTCTGGTCAAAGTCGCCAAGATCGAAATAGTCATACGGGTCATAGCCCATTGACCGATTGCTGGCGGCCTTGGAAATAGGTGGCAGCCAGAGTGCATCAAAGCCAGCTTTGGCAAGGTCGGGGACATGCTCGGCTACAAAGTTCCACCAGGTGTGCTCCTGTTTTTCTTTTGCGGGACAATCCCAGTAAAACGCCTGCAACATTACGCTCATACTTACTCCTCTTATTTGGGGTTTGGCAGAAAGGAAAAACCAGAAAACCAAGTGCAGCAATTAAGGTGGGATGCAAAAAATTCCGTGAAGGCAGTATACCGCGCAGCATATTTGCGCGCAGAATC
>DAHXNK010000056.1 GCA_027365415.1 Acidobacteriaceae bacterium | reverse complement strand
GCGCTCCATTCACTCCGAGCGCAAATTGCTGGAGCCGCTGCGCAACCTTGCCGACGTGTTGATTGACACGACCAAGTTCAATGTCCATGAGCTGCGCGCGCACATCAATGGGCTGTTCCAGCAGGGCAAAGGCGAGAAGGAGTTGCTGATTTCCACCATCAGCTTTGGCTATAAAAACGGCATCCCGCAGGAAGCAGACCTTGTCTTTGATGTGCGCTTTTTGCCCAATCCACATTTCATTCCAGAGTTTCGTCCTCTCACCGGACGCGATGCCAAGGTGGTTCGCTACATCAGTCGATTTCCAGAAACCAGGGAATTTATCGAGCGGGTACGCGACCTATTGCAGTTTCTTCTGCCGCATTATTTGCAGGAGGGGAAGAGCTACCTGTCCGTCGCTTTTGGATGCACGGGCGGGCAGCATCGTTCGGTCATGGTCGCGGAGCGCATAAAAAATCTTCTGGAAGATGCAGGCTATCGCGTCAAATGCGTGCATCGCGACATCCCTCACAGAAAATCCACTACATAAGATGTACCGCGTCCACATCGACCGTGAGGTTGCGTCGGGGAATGCCGAGTTTGTCCGTGTACTCCAGCATCTGGCGTACCAGCAGCGCGAGTTCCTTTCTGCTGGAGGCTTTCAGGATGAGATGAAAGCGGTGAATGCGTTTCAATCGCGCAATGGGCGCAGCCGCCGGGCCAAGCACGCGCACATGCGGATGGGGATGCTGTTGTAGCCAGCGATCCAGTTGCGAGGCCCAGCCGCTCACGGTATGTAACTCCGCGTGTTCCAGAAGAATGTTGGTCAACACGGCGGCAGGCGGGTAGTGGAGCAGCGTTCGATAGCGTAATTCCTGCGCGACAAACGTGGCATAGTCATGGCTTGCGGCCAAGCGAATGGCGTAGTGGTCGGGATGGTAGGTTTGCACCAGGACGCGGCCAGGTCGTTCGCCACGCCCGGCGCGCCCGGCCACCTGGGTAATCAATTGGAAGACGCGCTCGGTGGAGCGAAAGTCCGGCATGCTCAGCGCGTGGTCTGCGCCCAGCACGCCCACCAAGGTGACGCCGTGCATGTCGTGCCCCTTGGCAATCATCTGCGTTCCAACCAGCAGGTTGATTTCTCCACGGTGGAGTCGGGCCAGCATCTGCTCAAAATCCTGATGCGCGCGCATGGTGTCGCGATCCATGCGACCGATCTTTGCGTGGGGAAAGAGTTCCTGCAGTCGCTCTTCTCCCTGCTGCGAGCCAACGCCGAAGAAATATAAATGTTCACTGTCGCACTTGGGGCAGCGTTGCGGGACGGTGCGGCGAAATCCGCAGTAGTGACACTCCAGTCGCTGGCCGGAATGCGCGTGGGCATCTAGGTCGCCGCTTGATTTGTGATGCGTCAGGGCAATCGCGCAATTTTCGCACTCCAGTTTTTCTCCGCAGGCGCGGCACAGGGCAACAAACGAGTAGCCGCGGCGATTGAGCAGCAGCATGGCCTGCTCGCCGCGTTTCAGCGTTGTCTCAATCTCTGTGATGAGAGCGCGCGACAGAAGATGTTCTTGGCCGATTTCCCGAAATTCCTGCCGCATGTCGATCAAAGAAATGGCTGGCAGTGGGCGATTGGCCACGCGCTCCGGCATGGAGAGCAGCGTGTACTTTCCGCGCTGCGCGTTCGACCAGGATTCCAGCGACGGCGTGGCTGAACCCAGCACCACGGTGGCGCGTAGAAAGTTGGCGCGCATCACGGCGACATCGCGCGCGTGATACCGCGGCAACTCCGCTTGTTTGTACGATATGTCGTGTTCTTCATCGACAATCAGCAGGCCAAGATTGTGCAGGGGCGCAAAGACCGCCGAGCGCGTACCGACCACGACAGGCGCTTCTCCATTGCGAATGCGATGCCATTGCTCCACGCGCTCCGCAGCGGAAAGGGACGAATGCAGCAGGGCCACCTTGTCCCCAAAGGCAGATTGCAATTGCGCCACCATTGCGGGAGTCAGACCAATCTCCGGAACTAGGAGCAGGCTGCATTTTCCCATCTCTAGCGCGCGTTGCATGGCGACCAGATACACCGCTGTTTTGCCGGAGCCAGTGATGCCATGCAGCAGAAAGGATTGAAATTTTCCTGTCTGCACGCTGGCAGCGATCTGCAAGGCCGTGTCCGACTGCGCGGCATTCAGCGTGACAGAAGAATGCGTGCCAGAAGAGTGCGTGACGGAAAAATGTGAAGGCGAGAGTAATGCAGCGGAGCCTGCAAAGGGCGAGGCGGCGGCGATCTCGTCGATGCGCACCAGTCCGCGTCGCACCAGTGTGGCCAGCGTCGTTCTCGGCACGGGGAGTCGCGCCAGCTCCTGCACCGGAAGCCTTCCCTGCGCGTTGGCCAGTTCCGCCAGCAAATGCTGCTGATTCTGATTCAGCTTGGGCGGACGCGCAGCTTTTGTTCGCGTGTCCACAGTTGGCGCACCCTCAATCAGCACAGCCACCGACACGGAGCGGCGTACTGTCCGCGTTTCGGCGGTGGATTCTCGCGTGATCCAGCGCTTTTGCAACAGGCTCGTGAGTGTCGCAGTGTGAGCCGAAGTCTTCGCCAGCACGGTCGCTGCGGTCGTTGGCAATCCGCTGGACAGGTAGGTGAGCACGGCCTGTTCCGCAGCGACCTCCGCCGTCTCTGTGAGCGCACGCTGGGTAGAGGTTTGCAGAATGCGTTGGCCTAGCTCCGTAATGCGATAGAGCCTTCGCTGGCGCACCTCAGCCTGCAATGGCAGCATGGAGCGCAGCACTTCGCCAAGTGGCGACAGATAATACTCCGCAATCCATGCGCCCAACTGCATCTGTTCGGCGGAGAGCACCGGCTCGGAATCCACTACGCGCAGGAGCGGCTTTAGATTTTTCTGCGTCGGGGTGTCATGGAGGCGAACGACAACGCCCTGCATCTGTTCCCGTCGGAAGGGAACCAGCACGCGCCCGCCCAACACTGGTTCCATCTCTCCCACTGCGTAGGTGAAGAGGGAATCAACGGGCACCGGAAGGGCAACATCACAAAAGCGAGGCATAGGATTGTGAGAAACGTTTCCTCATGGAGTGGAGCCTCGCGCTGATTTTGCGCGCGCTACGGACGGGCTAAGGAAGCTCTGATCAAGTTCCACGGATGTCCCTCAGTGGCTAAAGCCAGCTAGCATTTCAGCTACTTACGGCGGGACTAAAGTCCCGCCCCTTCAAAACGCTGACCTGTTCAGAGATTCCCTAACGCCCGTCCCTTTCACGACAGGAGCCGCGTCCCCTGCAAAACGCAGACGTGTGCAGCGGTTCTCTAGTGCTGCGCTGCGACCAGATGCTCCTCAAAATGCGCGAGCGTTCGCTGCCGTGCCAGCATTGCCGCTTCTTTTCTATAGCTGTTGCTGTCCACATCGCGATTGAATGCGTGGCTGGCGCCTTCGTAGACGTATACCGGAAATCCTGGGTACTCGTGCCGCACCTGTTCGACGATGTTCTGCGTGATATGGGTGTCTTCCAGCCCAAAGTGAAAGATCGCAGGGCAGGTTGATTTTTCCGTGATGCACTCCTGTATGCCGCCGGGGTAATAGGAGACGGTGGCATTGGGTCGAAGGCGCGTGTTGCTGAGCCAAGCCAGTTTTCCTCCCCAGCAATAGCCGACCACGCCGACCTTTTTGATTCCCGGTTGCTGGCGCAGGTAGGTGATCGCAGCCTGAATATCGGCCAGCGTGTCTTCGAGCGGCAGAGCCTTTGCGATTGCGTATCCTTCCTGCATTCCGGTCGCGTCGTAGTTGTACTCCACCTGGCGGCGCATGCGGTCGAAGAGTGCTGGGGCGAGGGCGAGATAGCCATCTTTGGCAAAGCCGTCGGCGACGGAGCGAATATGCGCGGTGACACCGAAGATTTCCTGCAAAACGACAATGCCAGCTTTGGGGTTTCCCGTGGGCTGCGCCAGATAAGCGTCCAAGGCGTGTCCATCGGCTGTCTTTAGTTGGATAATTTGCGACATGCTTCTTTTTCCCTCCGTGTTGTTTTAATTCAAAATTCAACTCGAAAGATGATTGTCGCAAGTTCTGCGATCTTCTGCATCAACGGGGGGCTTTATATGGAGTACAGCGACTGGGGGCCAAGAATTCGTGGCGAGTGTTGCGTGGCACGCTCCTCCACCTGGCGGCGGAGGTTGATCCAGGATGCCGGGGAGACCTGTGAAAATACGTTTGTCAAATAGGGGTCGAAGTGGCTGCCAGCACAGCGTTCCATCTCCTGTTGCGCCTTTTCAAAGGTCTGGGCGGGACGATAGGGGCGGTCGCTGGTCATGGCATCCAGCGTGTCCACGATGGAGAAGATGCGCGCGCCCAGAGGAATTTTTTCTCCGCGCAGGCCGTCGGGAAAGCCCTCGCCATCGAAGCGCTCGTGGTGATGACGAACAATCTGGGCCGCTGGCCGCAAAAAAGGAATGTGGCGGAGAATCTGCTCGCCTGCCTCCGCGTGCGACCGCATCCGCTCCACCTCCGCAGGGGTGAAAATTCTGGCGCGAAAGAGCAGGGCATCGGACAATCCGATTTTTCCAATGTCGTGCAGCAGCGCGGCATGTTCCAGGTGCGGGCGCAGGCTCTCCGGGTAGTTCACCAGGCGGGCAAAGTAGCTGGCGTAGGCCTGCACGCGCAGGGCGTGCAGGACGCAGTTCGCCTCCCGCATGGCTAGCGTGGACAGCAGCGCCTCCATGACAGAGGCTTCCAGGGTTTCCCTCTCGGCCAGCCATTGCTTGCGGCCCTCTTTCAGTGTGAGGATTTGCTCCCGCATGGCAGCCAGCGCACGCGCCTCCTGCCGTTGTTGCAGCACGCGGACAAAGCAGCGCTCGACGGTCTCGCGCAACAGAGGGGCCGACAAAGGGGGTAACAGCAGCGCGTCCAGCTCTAGGGGAATCGAAGCGGCCAACAGCGCGGAAGTCACCGGGTCGAGGAGCGCAATCCTAGCTAGCAGCAGGCCGCTGCCCTGGACAAAGCGCATGGACTCCAAGCCAGATTTTTCCTCTGGGTTGAGATGCGCCAGAAAAACATCCCAGGATTCCTGCGCCAGACATGTATGAACTTGGTTCAGGGTGTTGGCAATCTGGATGGTGGCGCAGCGGGGAAGCAGGGTTTGTCGAATTGCCTGTGCCGCCAGGCTCTCCGAATGCAGCAGCAGCAGGCGCGGACGGAGTGCCGATCCAGCAATGGGAGCTGGAGAAAGCGTGCCCTCGCGAGGAGAAGCAGACGGGACAATCCACGGGGCTGCGTCTTTGGGCATGATTGTAAGCTACGACCCGATGTTGGCTGTATCGGCAATTTTGCGGATAGCAACACCCACATGTTTCACTTTGGAACGTCTTTGGGTACTTCCCAAAATGGATGTACCTTTTTTCCTCAAGTGTTGCATTTTTGTTGCATAGATTCGGTTTGCGGAGGATGGTGAGAGAACGCACCAGATTCTTCCGTGGTTCCTGCCGCCGATTCGGGGCAGAAAACGCGACGGCGAGAATCCAAAGGAATGATGATCCGATGCGAGTATTGATTGCAGAAGACGACCCGGCACTGGGAGTGCTCCTAGTGCGGACGTTTCAATCGGAAGGGTATGCCGTGACCCGCGTTCTGGATGGCGATGCCGCGCTGCGCTCCTGGCGCGAGGCGCAATATGCGCTGCTCATGCTCGATTTGAATCTGCCCTGCCGGGACGGCATGGAGGTCTTGCAGGAGATTCGGGCGGCCAGCGATGCCGCCATCATGGTTCTGACCGCCCGCAATGATCTGGAAGATCGGTTGCGCTGTCTGGAGCTGGGGGCCGACGATTTCCTTGCCAAGCCATTTTCCCTGCGAGAGATGCAATTGCGTAGCCACCGACTCCTGCTGCGCGCCGGGGCTGGGCCGAGCGCGGTGCTGCGCTGTGGAGACCTAGCCCTGGATCGGGTGCGCCGCGCGGTTGAGCGCGGTGGCAAAGCCGTGGATCTGACGACCAAAGAATTTTCGTTACTGGTGTATTTGCTGGAACACCGCGGGGAGTGCATCTCCCGGATGCAATTGCTGGAACATGTATGGCAGATGCATCCGGGCGTCAATACCAATGTGGTGGATGTGTATATCAACTACCTGCGCCGGAAGCTCGATGAAGGCTATGGAGAGAAATTGATTCATACTGTGCGCGGAAACGGTTACGTTTTGCGTGAACCACTTGTTTCAACCGCTTGAATCGCACCAAGGGTTCGAGAGAATTTTTGCTGAGGTTGCCAGTTATGCAAACACATGCGCGCGCTCTTTCGGTACGGACGGCGATGTTAGTCAGCGCCGACGCAGCTTTACGTCATCGTTTATCGGAAACACTTACGGGAATGCGCTGGCAGGTGCGAGAGGCATCGGGCGGCGCCGAGGCATTGACGGGTTTGGAAGAGACTCCCTGCGAAGCGTTGCTGCTGGATTCCTGGCTGCCGGATCTGGAGGCTCAGGAGCTGGCGACACATCTGCGACAGATGTATCCGACGCTGGATTTGATTCGCATTGACGAGTCGAACCAGCCTTCTGGCGCGGCACGCAGCAGCCGGAGAAATGAATTGCTCTTTGCGCTGCATCGCGCCCAGGAGGGAGGGGCGATGCTCTGGGGGCCTACGCCGCAGCCGAAGGAGGAATCTCTCCACCAGCCCACTCGCATGGCGGTGCGTGGTTTGCGTTCGCCCCGTGCCCACGGCCTTCATCCTGCAGGCAGTTTTCTTACGGAAAAAAAAGCAGCGTCCGATCTCGCTTCAGCGTCCGATTTGGCTTCAGCATCCGAGTTGGCTTTCGATGGAGGCACCGAGACGGTTGCTACCAGTGAAAACAGCCGCGTAGCCGCGAACCGTGGAATCCCTGAAGATATCGGCATCGCTGAAAGCAGCCGCGTGGCCGCCGTTGCAAGCCCTGTGCTCGTGAAAACGGTATCCCGTCCGGCATCGTTGGGAATTCCAGAGATGGTTGGCAGCAGCGCGGCGATGGAGACGCTGGCGCAGCACATTCGTCTGGTGGCTCCGCGCAAGACGACCGTGCTGATTGAGGGGCCAACGGGCAGCGGAAAGGAACTGGTGGCGCGGGCGCTGCATCGGCTGAGCGCACGCGCCGACCGCCCGTTTATCGTGCTGAATTGCGCTGCGATTCCCGATGCGCTGCTTGAAGCTGAGTTATTCGGCCATACCCGTGGAGCCTTTACTGGCGCCGTGCAGTCGCGGGTAGGCCATGTGGAGGCCGCGCATGGTGGGACGCTGTTTTTGGATGAGATTGGCGAGATGCCCATCGCCTTGCAGGCCAAGCTGCTGCGTTTTCTGGAGGCGGGAGAAGTGCAGCGGATCGGAGAAAACGAGCCGATCAAAGTGGATGTGCGCGTGATTGCCGCAACGCATCAACCACTGGCCAAGCGCTCCGAGGAGGGCAGTTTCCGCTCCGACCTTTTTTATCGGCTCTCTGTTTTCACGTTGCACACCGCGCCGTTGGTTGAGCATCCCGAAGACATTCCCGTCCTAGCATGGCATTTTCTGGAACGCCTGGCGCAGCAGGAGCCAGCCAAGCAGTTTGAGGCAGAGGCGGTGCAGCGTTTGTCGGAGCACTCCTGGCCGGGGAATGTGCGGGAACTCGCCCATGTTGTCGAGCGGGCCTACATTCTGGCGGAGGGGCGACCTCGCATCACGGTCGCGGAGATCTGCTTCGCCTGAGGGGAGGCGAGGAGGCAGCCAACGCGCCGATTCTAAGAATTCTCTTAGGGGAATCCTCAGAAACGGGCGGTCATGCTGCTTATCGGCAGGGTGAGGGAAAACTTAAGCGCGGCCAATCTTGAGATCTGTCACAGACGGGAACAGCCGATAGACGGGAACAGACGGGAGGGGGGGAAGCGATGCAGGTGACGACACCATTAGCGGATGTACTTAGCCGATATCTGGATCTAACCAGTCTGGAGTTCAAGCTGACGGCCAGCAACGCGGCCAATCTTGACACGCCGCACTATCACACGATGGGCATCGACTTTGCCAGCGAGTTTGCCTCTGCTGCCGCCGAGGCGCTCAATACCCGGCAGGAGGAAGATGCGGGCACGCCGCAGATTGGGCGGGCGCATACGCCGCATATTCTGGCCGTCGATGGGCTGCTCGAACGCCCGGATGGAAATAATGTTTCGATGGATCGGGAGGGCTTGCAGATGGGAGAGGAGCAATTGAAGTACAAAGCGGGCATTTCGATTTTAAGGACGCAGTTTACCGAAGTTCTCAATGCCATTCAGGAAAAGTAAGGCAACAGACAGCAGGTAGGAGGCAACAATGAATCTCTTTGGCGTGATGGATATCAGTGGCTCGGCACTGGAGGCCGAGCGGGTGCGGGCCGAGGTGGTGGCTGCCAATATGGCCAATGCCGAGACCACGAAGACCGAGCAGGGCGGGCCGTACCAGCGGCAGCATGTGGTCTTTACCTCGGCTGCCGTCGATCAACCGAAGAACTTCGCCCAAGCGCTGCTTTCGCAGAGCGGACTCTCGCAGGATGGAGGGCTGGCGCAAGGGGGGATCGATGCGCCCAATGCGGGCCTGGAAAATCCAGGCGTAAAAGTTGCCGCCGTGGTCTCGGATACTTCGGCTCCATTACAGCGGTATGATCCTGGCCACCCCGATGCCAATAAGAACGGCTATGTCTCATATCCGAACATCAATCCGTTGAGCGAGATGGTGGATCTGATGGGCGCGGAGCGCTCCTACGGGATGAATGTTTCGGCAGTAACGGCGTCAAAGAACATGATTACCGCGACGATGACGATTCTGGCATAAAATTCCCAGGTTTTTTCTAACGAGGGGGGAGTGAGATTTCGATGAGTGGAGTTTTCAACATCCAGCAGGCAGCGCAGTCGCTCGGCAATATCGCGGCGAATGCCTCTGGATCGGCTGCGCCGTCATCGGGTCTGTCTGGAAGGGGCTTGTCGGGGAGCGACCTTGTCCCCGGTGGTCTGGTGCCGGGCGGCGTTCTCGGCGCGGAGGCTCCCGCGTACAACGCTCCCTTTGCGGGCGTAATGCGCGATGCCATTGCCAAGACGCAGGCGTTGGATACGCAGGCATCGAATGCCGTGACGGGTCTATTGTCCGGTCAGGGCGTGGATATTCATACGGCGATGATTGCGACGGAAAAATCCGACCTCGCATTTGAAATGATGCTGTCACTGCGCAACAAGGCGATAGGAGCCTATCAACAGTTGATGGGAATGCAGTTCTGAACGGGATGCGGTGGTTAGCGCAAAGTTGGCGCGAAGCTGTATCCCACGCATGGGGAGCGGGAAGGAATCCGCGATGAGCGAAACGAAGCACGAAACCCAATCGGCGACCTCCACCTCTTTGGTGGCGCGAGTGGAGAAGAATATCGATACCGGCGCGCGCGCCTTTCGGGATCGCCTCCGCGCATTTTCCGGACGCCAGCAACTGGGAATGTTGGCCTCGGTTGCGCTTCTTCTGGCGGCGACGGGTGGAATGTTTTATCTGATTTTCAAGCCGGATATGCGCGTGCTGCTGAGCGGTCTGGAGGCCAAAGACGCGCAGCAGGTGGAGCAGGAGTTGGGCGCTGCCGGAATCTCTTATGATCTTTCTCCTGATGGAACCACGATCCGCGTTTCGGCCAGCGATCTGAACAAAGCGCGGCTAGAGGTGGCAGGCAAGGGGCTGCCATCCAGCGGGCGGCTGGGCTTTGCCATCTTCGACAAGCCGAACTGGGTGGGATCGGAGTTCGACGAGAAGGTAAATTATCAGCGCGCGCTCGAAGGCGAACTGGAGCAGACCATCGGCTCTCTGGATTCTGTGCAATCGGCGAGGGTGCATATTGTGCTGCCGCACGATTCTATGTTCACCGACGAGCAACGAGCGGCCAAGGCCAGCGTCATGTTGAAGCTGCGCCGCCGTCTGAGCGACGACGAAGCAGCCTCGATCCGCAATTTGGTCGCGGGCGCGGTGGACACGCTGCGTCCCGATCAGGTCACGCTGGTCGATGCGGACGGACGGCAATCCCTGGGGCCGAAGAGCGCCGAGGCGCAGCAGGCCGCCTACGAGCAGGCGTTGACGGACAAGCTGCTGGCTACGCTCGAACCCATTGCGGGCGAGGGCAACGTGCGGGCCTCGGTGACGGCAGATTTTGACAGTGGCAGCGAGGACGATCTCGACGAGACCTATGATCCCACCAATGTTGCCACGCTTTCCATGCAGCGCACGGAGGCCAACTCCGGGGGACAGACGCAGCCTGCCGGAGTTCCCGGCACGGCCAGCAACGCTCCCAACGTGAAGCCGCCCGTTTATCCTGAGCAGACCTCCGGGCCGCAGAGCACGCGCCAGGAGAGTGGCACCTACGCTGTCTCCAAGCATGTGCGTCATCACATGCTTGGGCCGGGCCGGGTGCGGCGGATTACGGCGGCCATTCTCATCAATGATCGCGAAGTGACGACGGGAGCCAAGGGCGCGAGTGTCGTCTGGCAACCGCGCACGGCGGCGGAGATGCAGCAGTTGCAGATGCTGGCGCAGGCCACGGTGGGCTTTGACAGCAAGCGCGGCGATCAGGTGACGGTGGAGAATCTGAGTTTCCTGGCCAATGCTGGGCAGCCGCAGCCTAGCTTGGCGACGCGGCTGCTGGATCGCGTGGATAGTTCGGCGACGGTTTTGCGTTTTGCGCTGCTGGCGATGGCATTTCTGCTGGGACTGATCTTTATTGTTCGTCCGGTACTCAAGCAGATGCAGCAGTGGACCTCGCCGGTTCATGCCTTGACTGCGGGCGAGGGCCGATCTGAGGAGCTTCCTGCCCATGTCGGGGGGGTATCGGTGCTGGATCAAACCAAAGAGTTGTCCGGTGAGCGACAGCAGGCGCATGCACAGGTGATCTTTGACAAGGTTGCCGCGTATGTCCACAAGGAACCAGCGCAGAGCGCCCGTCTGTTGCAGAGTTGGATTCATACGTCGGAAAGCTAGCGCAGGAATTGCAATCGAGGACGATTCGGAGACCGGCAAAATGAGTCTGGTGATTCGGAGAACGACGATTCAAAGAAAGGATATCTATGGCGACCGCCGCAGCCACACCGCATCTTCCATTGGAATCCGCTGTCCCGCCCATGCTTCCGGCGGAGTCCCATGCTGCCGCTAAGGCCACACTGAGAATGTCGCCGATTCGCAAGGCAGCCATCCTGATGATTACCCTGGGCGACGAGATAGCGCGCTCTATGTATCCGCATTTTTCAGAGGCGGAGCTGCAGCGATTGACCGAAGAGATCGCCAATGTTCGCGATGTCCAGCCGGAGGCGGCGATGGAGATTCTGGAGGAATTTCATGAGCTGCTGGAGACGCAGCAGTATATGGTGCATGGCGGGATCGAGTATGCCACCAAGCTGCTGGTGGACTCGCTTGGCAAGCAACGCGCCGAGGATTTGCTCAATCAGGTGAAGCGGGCGCAGGATGCCACGCACAGCGATCTGGCCATGTTGCAAAAGGTCGATCCGCAGCAACTCAGCAAGTTTCTCGAAGGCGAGCATCCGCAGACGGTCGCCCTAGTGCTGGCGCATTTGGATCCCAAGCGGGCCTCGCAGGTCTTGCAGCAACTGGCCGATGGACAGCGCGTGGATTCGGTGCGGCGGCTGGCCGAGATGCAGCAGTTTTCCCCAGAGATGGCGCAGAAGGTGGCGCTGGTGCTGCATAAGCGGCTGGAATCGCTGGGCGATATGGGGCGTAAATCGTACTCCGGCTTCAAGGCTGTGGCCGATCTGCTGAATCGCCTAGATTCTCCGGCGGCCAAAGCCGTGCTCGAACACATTGAGGCGGACAATCCCAAGTTGGCCATCAGCATTCGCAATCTGATGTTTACCTTTGAAGACCTAGTGACGGTGCCCGCTAACAGCATTCGCGAGTTGATCGGGCAGGTGGATAAGAAGCAGTTGGCGATGGCGCTCAAGGGGGCCAATGACGAATTGAAGGCACATCTTTTCAAGGCGCTCAGCTCTCGCGCCGTGGAGATGCTGCAGGAAGACATGGAAGTGATGGGGCCAGTGCGTACACGCGAAGTAACGCAGGCGCAGCAGGAAGTTCTGAGCCTGGCGCGCAAGCTGGAGGCCGAAGGCAAACTGGTGCTGATGAGCGAGAAAGAAGACGACTTTATGGTGTAGCGAGCGCGGGCAGAGACAAGCCGATTCGCAGCGCAGTTTGTGTAGTGCAGTTTGTCGCGTAGCCGGCTTGGCGTGGCCAGTAACTAAGGATGCACAACAGAGATGTAGAACAAGGAATGAGTGAACGACATGGCCCAAGGCGCTTTGTTTTCCGACTCGACACACAATGCTTCAGCGCGACCAGAAGCTTCCCGCAATCCCTCCCATGTCGAGCGCCTGGAATACCTCAGGCCGGGGCCATCTCCGGAGGGTGTTTCTGTCGATGCGATGTCAGCGGGCGCGCAGCCGCTGGCCGAAGGGTGGTTGCATCCTGGAGCGACGGAGCGAACGACGCAGGAGGGAGCTGCAGCAACGGCAGCGGGCATGGTCGAAGAGCAATGGCAGCAGGAACGCGCGCGACTGGAAGCGCGTCTGGCCGAACAGAATGCCGCTGCCAGCCGCGCCATCTCCGCCGCCAGAGACGAAGGCCGTCGCGAAGGCCGTCAAATGGCGGAAGCAACATCAGTGGAGGAGCAGGAGCATCTGCGGCAACAAATCGCGGATGCGCTGGAGGAGTTTCGCCAGCAGCGCGAGCGCTACTTTCACTCCGTGGAGCGCGAAGTGGTGCGACTCTCCCTGGCTATTGCCGCGCGCGTGCTGCATCGTCAGGCGCAGATTGATCCGCTGTTTCTGGCTGGGGCCGTTCGCGTGGCGCTGGACAAGCTGAATGATACCTCTGGCGTGGTGCTGCGCGTGGCTCCGGCGCAGGTTTTGACCTGGCAGGAGATGTTTCGCCTGCACAGCGGCGCGCGCGTGCAGCCGGAGATTATGGGCGATCTCTCCCTGAATGCGGGGGAATGCGTGTTGGAGACGCGCCTGGGCACGGTGGAGTTGGGTGTGAAGGCGCAGTTGGAGGAGATTGAAAAGGGATTTTTCGATCTCCTGCAGCATCATCCTACGGCCAATCGCGGCTCCAAGAGCGTGGGAGCGCAGCAGATTGCATAAGCAGCAGATTACATAAAACGTAGGGGGCCGATTCCTTGATGGTTCCGGGGATGGCAAAGAAAGATCGATATGGCAGGAAATTCCATCTCGAATCCGCTGGGGATTGTCCCGGTCGAAGGCACAGCGGCTGCGGCTCCGATGAACGGAACGCGCTCCAAGGCGCGAAAGTCTGCCCGCAAATCAGAGCCAGAGCCGGAACCGGAAGCCACCGCGCCGCCAGAGATATTGGCCGAAGATGTCTGGGAGCCGCATCGCGATCCCGAATCCTCCGACGAGCCTGCGGGATACACGAGCAACTTTTTTTCGGCAGCCTTTCCGCCTGCGGAAGGGCAGGAATCCTCCGAAGAAACGGAGTCGCAGGAGACGAAGATCGACGATTTCGATCCGGGGCAGGCGATTCTGCGCGCCTACTTCCGACGTTTGCAAAACCGTC
>DAHXNK010000055.1 GCA_027365415.1 Acidobacteriaceae bacterium | reverse complement strand
TTGACTTCGAATACGGCGGCGGTGCGCGTCACGCCTGCGGGGACTACAACCGTGACCGTCACGGCGACCCCAACGTCGGGAACACCCCAGACCACAACCATTACCCTCACCATCACCTAGAAGGGAAGGGTCTTAGGAGGCAAAAGCTCTTTCTTCTAAGAGCGTTTGTCTCCTAAGACCCAAGGGGAATTGCGTCGCAAACCCGTGTTTGTGATGCTGCGTACCATCAAGGCTTGTTTCCTGGACACAACCGCCGTAGAATGGAAGCAGGCAGTGTGCTACTTGGAGAGAAAATCTTATGGCAACCTCATCCACTCCCGTATCGGAAACCCCCACGCCACAAGCATCGCAGGCTGTTGTTCTTACCCCGCAGGCATCGAAGAAAGTGCGCGAAATTATGGCGACGCAAGACCCCGTCCCCGCAGGACTACGCATCGGCGTGGTCGGAGGCGGCTGCTCTGGATTCCAATATTCCATGTCCTTTGAGAATCAGGCGGGCATGATGGATAAGGTCTTCCAGTTCGACGGAATCAAGGTCTTCGTCGATGCCACCTCCGCGATGTACCTGAACGGCTGCGTGGTCGATTACGTTGAGACACTAGAAGCGGCAGGCTTCAAATTCGAGAATCCGAGCGTCAAGAGCACCTGCGGCTGCGGGTCGTCCTTCAACGTCTAACCCTCGCAGACAGAAGCGCGATTTCGGCGCTCACTGTCAAAGTTGAAAGCAACGCAAAATGCCTCGCTCCCCTGCGAGGCATTTCCTTTAGAACGCGAAGCCGCTCTTCTATTCCTGTGATTTTCCTACGATCAAAACCCGCTGTTTGAAGATGAGGGTGAGGATGGCGAGCCTCCACCTGACCCTCCAAAGCCGGAAGATGATCCGCCAAAGCCGGAAGATGATCCGCCAAAGCCGGAAGATGATCCGCCAAAGCCGGAAGATGATCCGCCGAAGCCAGAAGATGATCCGCCGAAGCCGGAAGATGATCCTTGCGGCTGTCCAAAGCCGCCCGGAGCGCCACCTGGAGCACCGCCCGGCATACTCCCGCCGAGCGGGGCTGCACCACTCCCAGCGGCACTACCGCCCAAGTTCGCATTCATGCTCTTATCTTCCGCTGGGTTGTAGACAAACTGCCATTTGCAATACACCTTTTGTTTCCGATACACAACGATAGATTCTTTGTTCTTTGGGATTGTAACCCCAACGATCGGCGCTCCAACCGGGGCAGCACTGGAAGCTCCAAAGATGCCATTGGAGCTGATCGATGTCCCGAAGCTCCCGGCCCCGCTCCCCATACTCCCCATAGATCCGGGAGCGCCACCACCGGGAGTACCGCCGAAACCTCCGCCGGGGCTACCTCCGAAGCTACTGCCGGAACTGCCGCCGCCAAAGCTACTGCCGGAACTGCCGCCGCCAAAGCTACTGCCGGAACTGCCGCCACCAAAGCCGCTGCCAGAACTTCCTCCGAAGCTACTGCCGGAACTGCCGCCGCCAAAGCCGCTGCCGGAACTGGAGGAAGACCCAAAGGCGCTTCCACTACCAGAGGAACCCCAAAAGCCGTCGTCATCCGATCCATTCGCTCCATTTGCACCCGCTGGCCCACACGATCCATTCCCCACAGCATCCCCTGCCGCAGGTGCCTGCCCCGGCACTGTCCCAGTTCCCAACGTTGTCACGGTTCCAGAAGTTGTGCCATTCCCCTGCGTCGCCCCGCTTCCAAGGGGTGTCCCGGTATTGGCGGTTGTGCTGTTGCTGGAGCTGGCATCACTGAAAAAATTATCCGTCGAACCGGAACTGCCAAAGCTGGAACCACCGCCGCCGCCAAAGCTGGAACCACCGCCGGGCGCGCCGCCGAAGGTTGAAGACCCTCCTCCAAAGGAATTGCCTCCCGGAGAGCCAGACATGGCGCTGGCAGGTGTCGCGCCGGGCATGACACTACCCGTCGTGGCCCCCCCGATCTGCCCAAACAACCCCATCGTCTGCATTGGCACCTCGCCCAGATGCAGCAGCTTCCAATCTTTCTTGCCTGTAATGGGATCGACGTACTCCTGGCGCAGAAAGCGGATGGTATTTGTACTCTTCAGTTGGTCAATGGATGCCGGATATTGCCCCATTTTGCGGTAGTAGAGCTGAATGGCGCGCTTATACTGATTGCCGCGATGAATAGCCTCCACTTCCTTTTCGCGCTGGATTTCCTTGCCAATCTTTGGCGCGGCAATGGCCAGCGTTACCAAGACGACAGCCGCGATGAACAGCAGGCCAATCAGCAGATAGCCTTGCTCCCGCGCACGCGGACTCGGATGGCGAGAAATGTGGGACACGGCAATACCGGCGAAAGGGCCGCCTCTACATAGGAAGATACGCCGTTCCGGAGGAAAAGTCCCGTTCGTGGCTTATTTATTATCCTGCAATGGCAGTGTTTGGTTGTCGTCGTAGGCGAGGTCTTCCATCACAACCCCTGCGGGTTGTATCTGCACGATGCGATAGCGTCGATCCACGATATCACCTTCCCCGCCAACAAAAATGTCCTCCCCTTCCATAAGAAATACCATCTTCCGGCCATTCTGCTCCGTGGCAAAACCGTAAAATTTCAGATTGATCGGCGGGGGAGGAGGTGGAGGCGGAGGCGGAGCCGGACCAGTGCGAACTGGGGCAATCGGTTTCTCAATATGGGGAATCACCATCATCGCAGGGGGCGGAGGCGGAACGGAATTCTTGGAGAAGATATTGCGGCCATTGCCGGTGTACTCCGTTGTTTCGGCAAACAGCATCTTCTCTGGGTGCAGCGTTGGGTCGAGCGCTGACGCGCTCTCCAGCTTCTGGGCCGCATGGGCTTGTATCTGTCCCGAAGCGCGATTGGCCGTCGAAGCTGAATGCGTCGCAACCGCCGGGGGCGGCGCGGCAGGAGGCGGCGATCCGCCCATCAGGCTGATTGCGGTGTGAATCCCCAGAGAAAGCGCCAGTGCGCCCAGGATTCCGGCCATCACTCGTTTCTTTTTGTCTTCTGCACCAATGCGGATGGCCATAGGCTATGGTTTCTCCCGTGCAGTGGACGTGGGGGAAACCGTATCCGCAACACGCAAATACGTGGTCAGGCGCATACGCAGGTTGACCATGCCACTTTGCTGGCCACTCAGTCCGATGCTGTCAATCACAAAAAAAATCTTGTCGCGCTCCAATCCATTGATGAAGCGCACAATGGGCGCGTAATCGCCGCTCAGACTGGCATCCATCCGCACCTCATACAGCCCCTCGTCCGGCTTGCCCTGTGCATATTGCACGCGGGAGAGCAGCACATTGTTCTTCGCGGCCAGCGCGCCCAGTTCCGCCGCCACGGGAGAGTAGTTTGCAGAAAAACGCCCCCGATACAACGTGGACTGCGCAGCCTTGGCTATATCGATCTTCTTATCCAGACCGCGCAAGGGCTTGGTCTTCAGCATCACGGCCTTGTAGTCTGCCTCATGCTGCCGCAACTGGGCGGCATCTCCGGCGCGCACGCGATTCCAGGTCAGCACCACCCGCGTCAACAGCACCAGATTCATCACGCACAGCAAAAGAGCGCCAGCATAATGCACATGCAGCACCGTGATATGAATCCGAAGCCATGCAGGTCGCTGGAGCTTCATTGCGCGCCTCGCATCTTCCCGCTACGCGTTTTCCCGTTACGAGCCTTCCCGTTACGAGCGCGGATGTTTGCGTGGTTGCCCTTGGGATGGACTGCGGAAGCTCCCCCTCGGCTCTTTGCCGCTGCTGGGGCCACGACTGGTGCTACGGCGGCTTTTGCTGGGGCCGCTGGCACCGTTACCGCTGCAATGTCTTTCATGCTCTGCGGATTGTACTCGGCCAAAATGTCGAAGTTGACATCTCCCACCGTGGACGGCTGCTGCACGAATCCGCGCCTGCCACCATTCTGTTGCTCTGCTGCCTCCCCGATCAATCGAGGATAGAGAAAGTGTTTGGAGGTCTCCAGATTCCGCACCAACTCGACGGCTTTATCGCGCGCGCCACTCACACGCAAACGCAGGAGCACATGTCCATCTTTGGTCATCTGGGGTTCGATGCGAATCACCTGAACGCCGCCGGGAAGCACATTCTCCAGATCCATCAGCGCCGCCGTCCAGGAGAATGCCTTCTGATCAAAGAGATTATTCAGAAACTCCGATTTATTCAGCGTTGCAGCATTTTGTGGTTCCTGCATCATGGCTTGATCCTGCTGCCATTCCTGTTCCATGTTATGCGTCCGAAGCGTCCAGTGAAGCACGTTGGCATCGGCTAGGATGGCTTTGCGTTCCAGACTGCGCAGCACCAACCACTGCCCCAGCCCCAGCAGCAGCAGCACGCCTGCCACAATGCGCAGCCGCGCTAGGATGGGACGTAGTTCAATGAAGGGCCGCGAAGCCAGATTCAGAGTAACGCGCATCAGCCGTGAAGCGCCCCCACCACGCCTGCAAATCCACATGCGGGGCGGCCTTGAGGCACGGCCTCCGCTAAAAAGTGTTCTGTCCGCACCAAACTGTGCGTTGGAATCTTCCAGGTTTCGTCCACGCTCAACTTGCGCTGCAATTCTTCGGGCGTGTCGTGTCCCGCCACCCATATCTGCTCCGGCAATCGCCCCAGAGCATCCTCATAGAAAGCAGTGGCCATCAGCACGGCCTGCACCAGATCATCTTCGATCCCCTCGGTCTGTTGCTCCAGCCGCTCGACCGTGCGATACAGCAGAAGATCGCCCGCCTGCGTGATGGCCGTCGTCACCGAGCGCCGCCCGGTATGCACCACTAGATGCGCCTCCGTCTCTGGAACCGCAGCCAGAGCGGCCAACGTCGAAGACAGCAGCACTCCTGGCTCAAAACCTGCATCGCGCACCAGCAACTCCAGCTCCGCGCATACCTCCGCCGAAGCTACGGCCACCATCACGCGCAGGGAGCCTACCTTTTCCACTTCCTGATTCTTTTTCAATATCTGATAGGAGATGGATGCCGCTTCCACATCGAATGGCAACATCTTCCTCAAACGGAACCGCACCAGCGGAAGCGCTTCCTGCGGCTTATTGGAAAGCGTGTCAAAATCCAGCACCAACACGCGAACACAGGCATCGGGAACCACCAGCGTGAGTTGCCGATTCCGCCCCGCCATCCCCTGCAATGCCTGCGCTAAGGCCGCCTGTACCGCTCCTCGCGCCGCAAGCACAGGCGCCTTCCAGCCGGGAACCACAGACTCTTCCGGCAAAGGCACGCAGACAGAGGTCTGCAACGGATCGTGCATCCCCGCCGACTGCGCGGCAAAGATGGCCTCCGGGGAGATCTCGCACGCCAGCCTGGGGCGTGTCGCTAGTTGCAGAGCAGTGGAGAGTAGACGCATCGTTTAGATTTCAACTTACCTGCTCTAGCTTATCGCGTTGCTTCAATGAAGGTAACTTTATTAATTTCCCGCAGCGTGGTCAGTCCCTGCCGGATGCGCTGCAAGGCGGATCCACGCAGAAATGTCATGCCTTGGTCACGCGCCGTCCTGCGGATTTCGGAACTAGGTTTTTTCTCCAGAATCATCTCTCGAATTGTATCGTTCAATTCCAGCAGTTCATGGATGGCTGTACGTCCACGGTATCCCGTGCCGCCGCAATCAATGCAGCCAACGCCATCGTAAAATGTGCAATCGGCCCACTCCTTGGGATCTATGCCGCTGGAGAGCAGCGTTTCTTCGTCATGATGCACGACACGCTTGCACTGCTCGCAGATAGTACGCACCAGCCGCTGCGCCAGAATGCAATTCAGCGCTGAAACAAAGTTATATGCATCCACGTTCATGTTGGAGAAGCGCCCAATCACGTCCACCACGTTGTTGGCATGGACAGTGGTAAAGACCAAGTGGCCGGTCAACGCGGAGTTGATGGCAATCTGAGCCGTCTCCTGATCGCGGATTTCTCCCACCAGAATCTTGTCCGGGTCGTGGCGCAAAATGGAGCGCAGGCCACGAGCGAAAGTCAGCCCTTTTTTCTCATTCACTGGAATTTGCGTGATGCCGCGAATCTGATATTCGACCGGGTCTTCAATGGTGATGATCTTGTCCTCGTCGCTCTTGATCTCATTCAACGCCGCGTAGAGCGTGGTTGTTTTGCCGGAGCCGGTCGGCCCGGTGACCAGCACCATGCCGTATGGCTCGCGGATGTAGCTGCGAAAACGGCGCAGATCGTCTTCCTGAAAGCCAACTACGTCCAGCGTCAGATTGGTGAATTTTTCGCTCATGGATTCTTTATCCAGCACGCGAAGTACCGCGTTTTCTCCATGCACGGTGGGCATAATGGAGACGCGAAAATCGATCAGGCGGGTCTTATAGCGAACGCGAAAACGACCATCCTGCGGCACGCGCCGCTCGGCAATATCCAACTCGCTCATCACCTTGATGCGGGAGAGGATGGTCTGATGATGCTCGCGCGCAATGGGTGCCATCGCCGGTTGCAGTACACCGTCGATGCGATACTTCACATGCACGCTGTCGTCGTAGGTTTCAATGTGAATATCACTGGCCCGCCGCTCCAACGCGGTAAAAATCGTAGTGTCCACCAAGCGAATGATGGGGCTGATGTCCTCTTCTGAGGTCAGCTTTTCAATGGAGATATTCTCATCGGGATTATCTTCAGAAGAGAGAACATCAAAGGTAAGACCCTCGCTGGCCTCGTCCAGCACGCGCTGCGATTGCTCGGTCTTCTTCAGCAGGTCGGCAATCTGGCTCAGTGTGGCCACGCGCACCGAGAGCCGCTGCCCCAGCAGTCCTGCAATCTCGTCAAGCACCATCAGGCGGCTGGGATCGCTGACCGCGATCACCAGACGATCCGGCTGCTGCTCCAGTGGAACAAAGTTATAGCGGAACATGATGTCCACCGGAACCGTGCGCAAAAGATCGTGCTGGATGCGAAAGTCGCGCAGATCGACATACTCCGAGCGATAGCGTTGCGCCAGCGCCTTTGCCTGACCCACCTCATCGGAAGTCGCTGCCTTCGCAATGGGTAAAACAATTGGAGCGGCCATGCTTCCCTCCTTCCGCTACATTTCGATGAAACCTGTTCCATTTTTGTTGCTTGCGCGTTCCATTACAACCTGCCTGGGGCGCTACTTAAAGCTGTTGGCCGCGCCTAGATTGAAGATCGGCAAATACAGCGCAATCAAGATCGTCACCACCACGCCGCCCATCACAATCAAAATGGCCGGTTCGATCAGAGCCAGCGCCGCCGTCAGCGCAGTCTGCACATCTTCCTCATAAAACTCAGCGACAGAGTTGAGCATACCCGGCAACGCGCCGGTGGACTCGCCCACTTCAATCATTTCAATCGAAAGCTCCGGGAAAATTCCGGTCAGTTCCAGGCTCTTTGCCAGTCCCTTGCCCTCGCGCACGCTCACCACGGACTTGAGCACAGCCTGCATCACCTTACGGCTGCCAATCGAGCGCGCCGCCGTTTCCAGCGATGGCACAGGTGGCAATCCGCCCGTCAGCAAGGTGGACAGCGTCCGCGAAAATTGCGCCACCTGATACTTCAACCAGATGCTGCCAAAGATTGGCATCTTCACTCGGAAACTGTCAATGGCGCTCGCGCCGCCTTCGGTCGTGCCCCAGCGATACAAGCCAAAGGCAGAACCCGCAACGCCCAACAGCAAATACGGCAGATAGACTTGGATGTGATTACCCAGAGCCAGCATAAAAACGGTGATAACAGGCAGCTTGTTGCCAATCTGGTCGTACAGCGCGGCGAAACGCGGCACCACAAAGCTGATGAGAAAGATCAGCAGCACGGTCACCATCACGATCAGCAACACAGGGTAAACCAAGGACGCGATCAGCTTCTTGCGAAAGGTGAGCGAAATACGCTGAAAGGCCAGATAGCGTCCCAGCACCTCTTCCAGATTGCCGGAGCGCTCCCCGGCCAACAATGTAGTGGTGTAGATGATGGGAAAACCGCCCTGCGCTTCAAAGGCCAGAGAGAGCGACTGTCCGGTACGCACGCGGGTTGCCACGTCATCCAACTGGGCGCGAAATACAGGAGCTTTTTGCCGCTTGGCCAATAACTCCAGCGAGGAAAGAATGGGCAAGCCGGCGCGAATCAGCGTGAGAAATTGTTGGTTGAAGATGAGAAAGGGCTCCAGCTTAACACGCTTGCGCTTGTTGGAGCCACCACCGATCATGCCCTTGGGCCGAACCGAGTACACCAAGTAGCCCGCCTGCACAAAGCGGTGCCGCAACTCCTCGGCAGAACCAGCCACATGCACCTGCTCCTGCATGTGCCCACGTTCGTCGGTCAGTTTGATTACAAATTCCGCCATTGCACTTCCACCCCAACTGCCCGAATGCCCCGCCCCTGCGTCTCCTACATGGGTGGGAGGCCATCAACAACCTTCACTCCAGCGGGCGGCTGGAATACAAAGTCCTTCTTGGAGATCGGCGCCTTGTCATTCTCCCCGTAGAACTGGAAGAACGTTTCCGCTCCACCTACCTCCTCCATCTTCATGTCGAGAATGCTGCCGTCCAGCCCTACCGTCAACTCCAGCGCCGTCATTCGCTTCTCTAGCCCCACAGGAACTCCGCGCAGCGTGGCCATGTTGCCGTCGAAGCTCACCGTCAAGCTGCCCATCTCCTTGCTTAGCTCCGTGTGCCCTAGCAGAAACCGCAATGGCGAACGAAGATCGTTCAGCTTCTCCACGGGAAAACGCTGCGCCTGCGCATCGCCCGGCGTGTAGGCATAAGCATCCTGCTTATCGATGATGAATATCTTCCCTCTGGGCCGTGTATAATTCCAGCGCATAAAACCAGGCTTTTTGAGCAGCAGTGTTCCCTGCTCAATACGCTCAATGCCCATGCCCCGATAGCGCTCCATAAAGCTGAGCTGCAAGCTGTGCAGGCTGTTGTAGTGCTTGTCTACGCGCGCAGCAACCTCCACCGCAGAAGGTTGCGCCTGCGCAAATGGATCGGGATGGGAATCAAGCGGCGCGGAAGCTGTGGATGCTGTTTCTGTGGATGTTTGTGCAAACGCTTGCGCGGCTGGCGTTGCCAAACTGAGCGCACACACAACGCTGGAGAGCAGCAGCCCCAAGCTAAAGCGCCAAGGCTTCTCACCATTTACCGCAAAATCGTTCGTCACTGGATCGGTTGCGTACAATTTGTACCACCCGCCGGATCTGAGGTAATCGTCCCGGTTTGATCCATGCAAAAACCACGATGCCCCGTCTTACCAATGGACTGCGGAACTGCGGTGGCCTCAAACGCAGTAAAAACATCCTGGTTGTTGACCGATACCTTTGTGCAGTTGCCAATGGCAAACGTATAGCCGCTCTTGAATCCACCAGCAAGATCATTGGGCAGCAACTGCGCGGTCTGCGGGCTTGGCGGCCCCGTCTTGGGATCGCCACCCAACTGGCTCAGGTTGCAGGAAAATCCGTTGGCCGGATAATCCGTTTCATACTGAATCTCTGCGCTGCTAATGGCGCGCAGGGATTGCAGCGCCGAGGTCTCATTGGCCTGACTGCGCATGTTCATGTAATTCGGAATGGCAATCGCCATCAGGATCAAAATGACCGACATGACGATGAGCAGCTCCATCAAGGTGTATCCCTGCTGCCAACGCATCCTGCGATGTTCCAAAACTGTAAGCATTGTATTCAACCTGTAGTTTGCGACGTTCTTGTATGTCCCCACCAATGTATCAGCAAGCGAGAGGCTTGTGTATCAGCAAGCCAGATGCTTGCGGGTAATTTTCAGCCCATTCAAATTTCCCAGCAGTGCCACGGCGATCTGATCGGGATGAAATACATCCTGCGCCAACCTCATTATATCTTCGCTGGTCACTCCTTCCACATACTCCAATATCTCCGAAACACTAAAGAAATGGTCGAAATACATCTCCTGTCGCGCCAGGTTCGACATCCGGGCACCGGAGCTTTCCAGTCCCAGCAAAAGGTTTCCCTTCAACTGATCCTTGGCTCGCCGCAACTCCTCCTCTGCCACCGGCTCGGTCTTCAGACGATGAAACTCCTCCACCGTCAGCCGGATTACCTGCTCGGCGTTCTTGGTCGATGTGCCCGCGTAAACGCAGAAGGAACCTGTATCGCGAAAAGAGCTTGGCTCACTATAAATAGAGTAGGCCAGCCCGCGTTGCTCGCGCACAGTTTGGAAGAGGCGCGAACTCATGCCGCCGCCCAAAATCGTGTTCAAAATAAATGCCGTGTAGCGCCGATCATCATTCGTCTGCGGGCCGGGAACTCCTAGGCAAAGTTGCACCTGCTCCAACGACTTTTTCTTCCGCAAGGTAATAGGAGCGTGCGTCTGGGGCCGCTCCGCAACGCTGTCCACCCGACCTGCAGGCATCGTCGCCAGTTTCTCCACCACCATCGCGATCATAGCTTCATGCTCCAGATTTCCCGCAGCGGAGAAGACCCCATTCCCACCCAGAAATCGGCCTCTGTAGTAATCCAGCAGCGCGGGCTGGTCGAACTGGCTCACCGTCTCCTTGGTGCCAAGAATCGGCCTGCCCAGCGGATGATTCTTCCATAAATTCTGGACAAAGGTCTCATGCACCAGCGTGTCTGGATTGTCCTCATCCATCTTGATCTCTTCCAGAATCACGTCGCGCTCGCGCAGAATATCCGCCGTCGCAAAGACCGGGTTCAGAATCAGGTCGCTCAACACGTCGAGCGCCTTGTCCACATGCTCGTCGAGCACCTTCACGCTAAAGCAAACCGTCTCTTTGCTGGTGAAAGCATCCAGATTACCGCCAATCGCGTCCACCTCCCGCGCAATCCTCTGCGCGGTACGAGAGGTCGTCCCCTTGAAGACCATGTGCTCCACAAAATGCGAGATGCCATTGACCTCTGGCCGCTCATCGCGTGAGCCAGTCTTGATCCAAAGGCCCATCGACACCGAGCGCAAATGTTCCATGTGTTCGGTCAGCACCACCAACCCATTGGGTAATACCGTGCGACGAAGATTTCGTTCCTGTTGTACGTCCATTGTGCCTCGATTCCGATTGTTTCACAGCCGGAGGCAAGGCATTTTTCCGGGATGCTGCCCGCCTGAAAATCTTCCCCGCCCAGCCCGCCGCCGCGTTACCCTAGAACTTCCATGTCCTCGCCTCCCCAACCCGAAGCCACTTCCACTCCGCAGCCATCCCCCTTGCAGCTATCCACGGAGAGTCGCGTCCTGTTCGGTCAATCTTTCGAGCAGCTTGCAGCAATTCTTTCAATCTTTACGCAACCTGCGTACCGCGCCAAACAGCTTTGGCAGGCGCTCTATCAGCAACGCGTCACGCATCTCGATCAGATTGCAACCTTTCCGGCGCAGCTTCGCCAGCAGATGACCGCTGCGGGCTATCGCATCGGCCTGCCAGAGATTGCCCATGTCTTCATCTCCACCGACGGTACCGAGCGCTATCTAATCGCCTGCGCGGACGGAGACACGGTCGAGACCGTTTGGATGCCCAATGGCGATGGCGGCGAATCTGGCGACGGCTCGGAAAATGACGATCCAGCACAGGGAGCCGACACCAGGGACATCTACCAACGCGCCACGATCTGCATCTCCAGCCAGGTGGGTTGCGCCGTCAATTGCCACTTCTGTCTGACGGCCAAACTCGGCATCCAGCGCAACCTAACGGCAGGCGAAATCGCCGGACAGGTGGTCGCCGTACTCAATCGGCATCAGGCGCGCATCGGGCGCGACCGCATCAACCTTGTCTTTATGGGCATGGGCGAGCCGTTTCTGAACTATGACGCTTTCATGGATGCCGTGCGTTTGTTGGTCGTTGGTGTCGGTATTCCAGAGTCGCGCATGACCGTTTCCACCTCCGGCATCCTGCCCGGCATTGAGCGTTTTGCCGCCGAGCCAGTACGTCCTAGGCTAGCGCTCAGCCTGAATGCGCCCAATGATGCCATTCGCGCTGCCATCATGCCCATCACGCGCAAGTGGAACATCGACGCGCTGCTCACCGCGTTGCGCGCCGTTCCTTTGCGCCCGCGTGAGCGCCTGACCTTTGAGTATGTTCTGCTGGGCAGCATCAACGATCGGCTCCAAGACGCGCGCGAGCTGGTGCAGTTGGCGCGCAACTCCGGCTTGAATGTTAAGGTGAATCTGATTGTCTGGAATCCTGGCCCGGAGATTCCCTACCAGATGCCGCAAGCGGAGGATGTGGCCGCCTTCCAGCAGCACCTGATCGCGGCTGGCGTGCCCGCCTACATTCGCCGCCCGCGTGGACGAGATATTTATGCAGCCTGTGGACAACTAAAGCGAACCACTACGCCATAAGCGTCAAGCGTTCCCTTGTCGAACGTTCCCCTGAAGAGACAATTTTCGGTCAACGATGCCCTTGGTCTTACGCTGCGTGGTCACACTAGGCTTCAGGATTTTCTGCCCCACCACGACCCGCGCTGGAGATTCCAGCTTGCTGCCTTGTTCACCGCTCAAGACCTTCACATTCTGCAAGCCAGAACCATGCGCCAGAAATGTCAATAAAAATGTGTCGGCGAGACGATTTTTGTAGTCCTTGAGAAACGGAGTAAACGTTATAGGGTTCCCTATTTTTGCATAGTACATCTTGCCGCCAGTTCCATCCGCCACATCCCGGAGATAGTTGCCTCCCATAAATGAGGTTCCCACATCCCCAGAATCGCGAAAATAGATGGAAGAAACGATCACGCGTTGTTTTTGCGCGTCCCGGATGGCTGCGAGCACATACGGGTCTTCTGGGTCGTAATGGCTACCTTCAAAGTAGCGATCAATTCCATCTGTGACCATGAGGACTTGCCGCACGGCTGCCGGCTTGCCCGCTGGCCAATGATGTACCAGATCAGACAGGCAAAAATACGGGCTGGCGTTGGAGCCAGCAGGCTCAGATGGAATATGAATGACTTTCATAATCTTTCCGTGATCTGCCGTGAACCCCGCAGCAATCACGGTACTTCCATACTGCATATAGCCCAGAGCGACCTGCGTCGATGCTGGTAGTTGCGAGATAAAGTTGTTTATATCCTTGAAATAGAGGCTGGCCCATACCTGCAAGCTATCGTCGATCAAAATAACAAGCTGTGTCCCGTCCGATGCTGCAAGCGGCTTCCAATCCACCATCTGCGTCGGTTTGCCATCTTCTTCCACACTCACGCTGCTTTTCGGAATCATCGGAATCTGCGCCGCATCCCGCGAGTGGGGCACAACCGTGACCACCATTTGCGTTTTGACCTCAGCAGTTTTCTTCTGCTTTTTCGCCAGCGCCAAGGTTGGGGACAAGAGCAGCGCCGCAACAAGCAGCCCGCACAGAAAACCCCGCCTGCTCTGAAATATCGGTACGATTTTCATCTAGTTCCTCCGCAGCCAACACCTCAGCCTTTCATCATGTATAGACGTGAACTACAAGGAAATATATGCCATTCTGTGAAAATTATCCTAGCTGACGCCTGCATGGATCGTTTTCTGGCCCACAGCGAAGGAGCGTCCACAGAAACAACAAGCATCCGCCGAAGAATACATGCGAGAGGAGGAACGTCCATCGGGTAAATATCAGATATGAAAATGGTGCCCAATTGTCCGTCATCAGGGAATACATTCCCAGCAATAAGCAGAAGGTTCTCCAATTCTTCGCGGCCTGGGGCATCCATGTCAGAAAGACAAGGAAGAACACTCCATAGTGGTGCTCCCACGCAATGGGAGAGGCCAT